>NZ_JAVDSL010000002.1:300000-593284 GCF_031455295.1 Leifsonia sp. 1010 | reverse complement strand
GCCCCCCCCCACCACCCCCCACCCCCACTCCCCCCCGGTGCGTCCGCTCTACGGGGTCCAGCCCCCCCACACCCCCCCACCCCCCCCACGAATCTGCGTGCGGCTCAGAGCACGAACGGGATGAGGGCTCGCCGCTCAGAGGGATAGTCCGGGAACGTCTCCCGGTACCAGCGGTGGTTCGCGAACGCCCGCGGCGCGAGGTTCGCGAAGGTGTACAGCGCGAACGCGGTGCCGGCGAGCGACCACGTGGCGATCGCCCATCCCGTCCACTCGATCATCTCGCCGAGGTAGTTGGGGCTGGAAACGTACCGGAAGCCGCCGCCCTGAGGGATGCGGTATCCGCCCCCCGACCGTCGCAACAGCCGCAGCGTGCGGTCGGAGCGCGCATTCAGGGTCAGCCCGCCCGCGAACAGGACGACGCCGGCCCAGAACCGCCAGTCCGCCAGCCACGACACGGGATAGCTCCCGTACTCCGAGATCCATCGCGCGTTGACCCACGCGTTCAGCAGGTTGAAGCCGATCGCGAGCAGCATCACGAGCACGGGCATGCGCGACCCGGAGCGCATCAGGAACGGGTAGACGAACGCCCGGTAGACGTAATGCACGAGCCAGAGCGCCAGGAACAGCAGCGGCACCGGCTCGAAGCGGTGCGATCCGAGCAGGTAGAACACCACGAAGAGGATGGACGCGGGCGCCTCCATGACGACCCAGCCGACCCGCGCGGGCACCGTCGGGCCCCATCCACCGCGCCCGTGCCGCCCGCCGTACGGCGCGACGATGAACAGCAGCGCGACGAACGTCACGACGGCCAGCGCGATCTCGGCGTAGACGAACCAGCGGTAGGGTCCCTCGGGCATGCGGCCAGCCTATCCACGCGGCGCCCGCATACGGCGACCGCATACGGCAATGCCCCGGCCCATCGAGCTCGACTCGACGGACCGGGGCCGGCGTCACTGCTGCTGTGCGTTCGCGGCGGCGAGCAGCCCGTCGATCATGTCGGGCGTCACCTGGCCGCCCGACATCATGCCGACGCGGCCGATCGGGAACGATGCCATCATCCGCTCCATCGACACGCCCTCCGGCATGATCGACGACGCGCCGTTGAGCAGCTCCGACATCCCCGCCAGCGCTCCCTGCACCATCGGACCGGCGACGGGATGCGCGAGCACCTCGCCGAGCGACGACTCGCGCGTGAGCGGCAGCCGCACCTCGTCTCCGTCGACCGTGGCCGAGACCGCGGCCCGCAGGTCGCGGCTGGAGGCGCCCACCTCGATCGTGTACTCGCCGCCCTCGACCACCCAGCGGTCGGCGCGAACATCCCAGTACGCCAGGTCCTCCCGCCGGATCGTCACCGCAACCTCCCCGGAGGCGCCGGGTTCGAGCTCGATCGCGCCGAAGCCCTTGAGTTCCCGCGGCGGCCGCTGCACGCGCGATCCGGCCAGAGACGTGTACACCTGCACGACCTCACGACCGGGGCGCTCCCCCGTGTTCGTCACGGTGACGCGCACTTCGATCTCGCCGGATGCGCTCACGGAAGCGCTCGCGTCGCCGTAGGAGAACGTCGTGTACGAGAGTCCGTGACCGAACGGATACTCGACCTCCATCCGCCGCGCGTCGTACCAGCGGTAGCCGACGAACAGGCCCTCGCCGTACCGGACGTGTCCCTCCTCTCCGGGGAAGTTGAGGAACGCCGGGGTGTCCTCCAGCCGCAAAGGGACCGTCTCGGTGAGCTTGCCCGACGGGTTGACCGCGCCGAACAGCACGTCCGCGGTGGCGGAGCCGCCCGCCTGGCCGAGCAGCCATCCCTCCACGATCGCCGGCACGGTGCTCGAGAACGGGAGCGTCACCACGCCGCCGTTGGACAGCACGACCACCGTGCGCGGGTTGGCCGCGACGACCGCATCGATGACGGCCAGCTGGTCCGCCGGCAGGTCGATGTCGTCGCGGTCGTAGCCCTCGGACTCCAGCCGTGCGGGCAGTCCGGCGAAGACGACGGCGACGTCGGCGGTGGATGCGGCGGCGACGGCTTCTTCGCGCAGTCGCGACGACTCCGCCGCATCCACCTCGGCCGCCAGTGAGAACCCCGGTGCGTACGTCACGTCAGCGGCCGCCGCGCGGATGGCCGTGAGGGCGTCGTCGAGCCGCGTGGGGTGGATCATCGACGACCCGGCGCCCTGGTAGCGCGGCTTCTCGGCGAAAGCGCCGATGATCGCGATCGACCGGTCGGCGTCGAGCGGGAGAAGCGGCTGCCCGTCGTGCGCCGCCGGGTCGTTCTTCAGCAGCACGATGGATCGGCCGGCCGCTTCCCGGGCCAGGGCGTGGTGGGCGTCCACATCGAGCGGACCCTGAACGCGCTCGGTCGCCGCCCAGCGCGTAGCGAGTGCTGCCACCCGGGCCGCCGACGCATCCAGCACGGACTCCTCGAGCGAGCCGTCGCCCACCGCCGCCACGACCGCGGCATCGCTCAGTCCGGCGTTGCCGGGCATCTCGAGGTCGAGCCCGGCATTCAGCGCGGCCACACGGTCGCTGACCGCTCCCCAGTCGGAGACGACGAGGCCCTGGAAGCCCCACTCGTCGCGCAGCACGTCGGTGAGCAGCCACCGGTTCTCCGACGCGAAGACACCGTTGATGCGGTTGTACGAACACATCACCGTATGCGGCTGGGCGTCCTCGACGACGCGCTGGAATCCCCGCAGGTAGATCTCGCGCAGCGGCCGCGGGTCCACATCGGAGGAGGAACGCATCCGGTCGTCCTCCTGGTTGTTGGCCGCGAAGTGCTTCAGCGACGCACCGACCCCCTGCGACTGGATGCCGCGCACGAGCGCAGCGCCGAGCACGCCGGAGACGATGGGATCCTCGCTCAGGTACTCGAAGTTGCGGCCGCACAACGGCGACCGCTTGATGTTGATGCCCGGGCCCAGGAGGACGGCGACGTCCTCGATGGACGACTCGACGCCCAGCGCGGTGCCGACGCGCTCGACCAGATCGACATCCCAGGAGGAGCCGAGCGCGACGGCGGGCGGGAAGCAGGTGGCGGGAACGCTGTCGCCGATCCCGAGGTGATCGCCGCCTTCGCGCTGCTTGCGAAGGCCGTGCGGCCCGTCGGTGAGCATGACGGACGGGATGTCGCCGACCGCCTTCGTGCGCCAGAAGCTCGCGCCGCTGGTGAGCGACGCCTTCTCCTCGACGCTGAGCGCGGAGATGTCGGCAGGGGCGCCTGCCGTTGTGGTGTCTGTCATGGATTTCCTTCCGTGTGGTGCATGAAGCAGTGAGAGAAGTCGGTCGGGGTCAGCGGGTCGCCTTGATGGGCCAGACGGCCAGTGCCCCCAGGATGCCGAGCACGATCCCGATGGGGAAGAGTCCGGCGTATCCGAAGGCGAGCACGATCGCGCCGGCGACACCGGGAGCGAGGGTCTGCGGGAGGGTCGCGGCGATGTTCACGACCCCGAGGTCCTTGGCGAAGGACTTCGCCGACGGCAGCACCTCGCTCATCAGCGCCGTATCCACTGCCTGGAACATTCCGAAGCCGAATCCCGAGATGGCCGTCATGATGAACCAGGCGGTCAGGTCGGGCCAGAGCCACGGCAGTAGGAAGGCGATGCTGACGACGGCGGCCGAGGCGAAGACGAAGGGCTTGCGGCGGCCGAAGCGGTCGGAGAGCGGGCCGGAGATCACTGTCGAGATGATGATGCCGGCGAGGCTGATCAGCCCGAGCAGCGGGATCACCTGCTCCGGGTGCGCGACGTGGAAGTAGTCGGTCAGCAGGAAGAGCTGGTACCCCGTCACGGCGAAGTACCCGGTGTAGAGCAGCAGTCGTCCGGTGAACGCCCAGAAGAAGTCGGGGTGCGCGATCGGGTTGACCCAGAACGTGCGGAGGAACTCGCCCAGCGTGAACGGCTCCCGTTCGAGCGCCCGGCTCGAGTAGTCGGGGTTGAACAGGACGAACAGGCTCAGGACGACGAGCGAGAATACGGCGAAGAAGACGTAGCCGACGGCGATGCTGTTGAAGAAGAGCGAGCCGATGATCGAGCCGCCGAGCGCCCCCACCATCAGGCCGATCCCGGAGAGCGCGGCGAACGTGCCGCGGCGCTTGAGGGGCACCCGGTCGGGCATGACCGCCGTGAGCGGGCCCTGGGCGAAGTTGTAGCAGACCTGGACGAGGGTCCAAGCGATGATCACTCCGACGAGCGAGTTCGCGAACGCGAGGCCGATCAGCGACAGGCCGCCCGCGAGCGACCCGAGGAGGATCCACGGCGCTCTGCGCCCGAAGCGCGAACGGGTACGGTCGGAGATCTGACCGGCGATCGGCTGCGCGATCATGGCCGCGAACGCGCCGATGGTCGCCACGATCGTGAGGTTGGCGACCTTGTCCTGCTCCCCGAACAGCTGCGTGATCTGCTGCGGGAGGAGGATGCCGGGCAGCGCGCCCCAGATCAGATAGATGCCGAGGTTGGCGGGGATGATCCACACCATCAGCCGGCGGAGGCCCTTGATGGGCGCTGGCGGGTCGTCGTTGCCGGAGGCGGTGCCGACGAAGGTGTTGGTCGTGATCGGCGCTGGCTCGGCGGCGGGTTCGCCGAGCGGGACGGAGGTGTCTGACGTCATTGTCGAAGGGGTTCCTCTCACCATCCACCGTGGACGGTGGGAAAACCATACGTCACTCGGTTTTCAGAAAGCAAGCACCGTTCGGGTTATGGTGGAGGCATGGCACGACGAGGTTCCTACGCGAAAGGCGTGGCCAAACGGGACGAGATCCTGGAGCGCGCGCTCGAGGTGATCGCCCGCGAGGGCATCCGCGGAGCGTCGGTGAAGGAGCTGGCGGATGCGGTAGGCCTCAGCCAGGCCGGCCTCCTCCATTACTTCGACAGCAAGGAGGAGCTGTTCACGGCAATCCTCCGCAAGCGCGACGAGGTCGACAGCCGCCGCTTCGGCGACGTGGACGAGCAGGCGTCGCTCGACCGCATCCGTGACGGCTACGTCGGAATCGTGCGGCACAACGCCGAGGTGCCGGGGCTCGTCCAGCTGTTCTCGCGTCTGGCGGTCGATGCCGGTGACCCGCAGCATCCCGCCCACGACTACTTCGTCGAGCGCAGTGCGGCCCTCCGCCGCACGTTCGCCGCGGCGTTGGCGGAGCGCCAGGGTGTCGACGCGGTCGGGAGCCGGGTCGACCCGGAAACGCTCGCGCGCATCCTGCAGGCGGTCTCCGACGGCATGCAGCTGCAGTGGCTGCAGGACCCGTCGGTCGACATGGCCGCGACGGTCGACGCGCTCTTCGAGCTGCTCGCGCCCGCGGATCAATAGAAAGTGGGCCCTGCCTTGGGGCTCAGCATCGAACCGACGACCCGTCCAGGAGAAGTGGGCCCTGCCGGGATCGAACCGACGACATCCACGGTGTAAACGTGGCGCTCTACCAGCTGAGCTAAAGGCCCCTGACGCCCCTCCACCCTACCGAACCCCTCACCCTCTCGAAGATTTGCGCCAAATCTCGGTTATGCGTGTCTCATAACCGAGACTTGGCGCAAATCTTCGCCCGGCGGAACGGGGAGGGAGAGGGGGCGCGGGGCGGGAAGGGCGCGCGCGGTCAGACGTGGGCGGGGAGGCGGTCGAGCGCCGCGCGGTAGGCGTCGATCGAGCGGGCCTCGCCCGGCGCGGTGATGAAGGACTGGCGGATGATGCCGCGCTCGTCGATGAGGAAGGTCGCGCGGTTCGCGAAGCCCTTCTCGGGCAGGAAGACGCCGTACTCCTTTGCGATGTCGCCGTGCGGCCAGAAGTCCGCGAGCAGCGAGAATTCGTAGCCCTCCTGCTCCGCCCACGCCCGCAGCGTGAACTTGGAGTCGACCGAGACGCCCAGCAATTCGACCCGGTGATCCTCGAACAGGGAGATGTTGTCGCGCAGCGCGCACAGTTCGCCGGTGCAGGTGCCCGAGAAGGCGAGCGGGAAGAAGACGATCGCGACGGCCTTCCTGCCCCGGAAGTCGCTCAGTCGAACCGTCTCCCCGTACTGGTTGAGCAGTTCGAAATCGGGTGCGAGCGTGTCGTTCTCTAGAGCCACGATGACACAGCCTAGACCTCGGTTCTCGCAGCACCAAGTGACGGTCAACGACGGCGCCGGAGTGAGGCTAGGCTGGACGATGGTGCCCGCGCTTGTCGAAACCCGACAGCGCTCCGGCTTGTCCACGATCCATCCGACACAAGAAAGAGGTCGAGGGTGACTGTAAACGACCAGGACCCGTACTCGATGAATAACATCGATTCGGACCCGGAGGAGACCGCCGAGTGGCGCGAATCCCTCGATCAACTGGTTGCGGCCCATGGCCATGAGCGTGCTCGCGAGATCATGCTCAGCCTGCTCAAGCGCTCGAAGGAACTGCACGTCGGCGTGCCGATGGTCCCGACGACGGACTACATCAACACGATCTCCCCGGAGAACGAGCCCGAGTTCCCCGGTGACGAGGAGATCGAGCGCCGCTACCGCGCGTGGATCCGCTGGAACGCCGCCGTCCTCGTCCACCGTGCGCAGCGCCCCGGCATCGCCGTCGGCGGCCACATCTCGACGTACGCGTCGAGCGCCGCGCTCTACGAGGTCGGCTTCAACCACTTCTTCCGCGGCCAGGACCACCCGGGCGGCGGCGACCAGATCTTCATCCAGGGCCACGCCTCCCCCGGCACCTACGCCCGCGCGTTCCTCGAGGGCCGCCTGAGCGCCGACCAGCTCGACGGCTTCCGCCAGGAGAAGTCGCACGCCGGCGGCGGCCTTTCCAGCTACCCGCACCCGCGCCTCATGCCCGAATTCTGGCAGTTCCCGACCGTGTCGATGGGCCTCGGGCCGATCAACGCGATCTACCAGGCGCAGCTCAACAAGTACCTCACCAACCGCGGCATCAAGGACGCCTCCGACCAGCACGTCTGGGCGTTCCTCGGCGACGGCGAGATGGATGAGGTCGAGTCGCGCGGTCAGCTCCAGGTCGCGGCGAACGAGAAGCTCGACAACCTCACCTTCGTCATCAACGCGAACCTGCAGCGCCTCGACGGGCCGGTCCGCGGCAACGGCAAGATCATCCAGGAGCTCGAGAGCTTCTTCCGCGGCGCAGGCTGGAACGTCATCAAGGTCATCTGGGGCCGCGAGTGGGACGACCTGCTCGCCCGCGACGCCGACGGCGCGCTCGTCAACCTCATGAACGAGACGCCCGACGGCGACTACCAGACGTACAAGACCGAGAGCGGCGCGTACGTCCGCGAGAACTTCTTCGGCCGCGACCCGCGGACGCTGGAGCTCGTCAAGGACTACAGCGACGACCAGATCTGGAACCTCAAGCGCGGCGGTCACGACTACCGCAAGGTGTACGCGGCCTTCAAGGCGGCCGCCGAGCACAAGGGCCAGCCGACCGTCATCATCGCCAAGACCATCAAGGGCTACGGGCTCGGCCCGTCGTTCGAGGGCCGCAACGCGACCCACCAGATGAAGAAGATGACGCTGGACAACCTGAAGACGTTCCGGGATGCCATGCGCATCCCGATCACGGACGCCCAGCTCGAGGAGAACCCGTACCTCCCGCCGTACTACAACCCCGGCGCGGACGACGAGGCGATCCAGTACCTGCACGACCGTCGCCGTGCGCTCGGCGGCTACGTGCCGGAGCGCCGCGCGAAGTACACGCAGCTCAACCTGCCGGACGACTCCGCGTACGCGATCTCGAAGAAGGGCTCCGGAACGCAGGAGGTCGCCACGACCATGGCGTTCGTCCGCCTGCTGAAGGACCTGCTCCGCTCGAAGGACTTCGGGCACCGCATCGTCCCGATCATCCCGGACGAGGCGCGCACCTTCGGTATGGACGCCTTCTTCCCGAACGCGAAGATCTACAACCCGAACGGCCAGCACTACACGTCGGTCGACCGGGAGCTGCTCCTCGCCTACAAGGAGAGCCCGCAGGGCCAGATCATCCACGTCGGCATCAACGAGGCCGGCGCGCTGGCCGCGTTCACCAACGTGGGCACGTCGTACTCGACGCAGGGCGAGCCGCTCATCCCGGTGTACGTCTTCTACTCGATGTTCGGCTTCCAGCGCACGGGCGACGCCCTATGGGCGGCGGGCGACCAGATGGCGCGCGGCTTCCTCATCGGCGCCACCGCCGGTCGGACCACGCTGACCGGTGAGGGCCTGCAGCACGCGGACGGCCACTCGCCGCTCCTCGCATCCACCAACCCGGCCGTCGTCCAGTACGACCCGGCGTACGGCTACGAGATCGGCCACATCGTGCGCGCCGGCCTGGAGCGGATGTACGGCGGCAACCACCCGGACCCGAACGTCATGTACTACCTCACGGTGTACAACGAGCCGATCGTCCAGCCGGCCGAGCCGGAGGGCGTGGATGTGGACGGCATCGTCCGCGGCGTCTACAAGCTGCGCGCCGGCGAGGGCGACGGGCCGAAGGCCCAGCTGCTCGCGTCGGGCGTCTCGGTGCCGTGGGCCCTGGAGGCTCAGCACCTGCTCGCGCAGGACTGGGGAGTCTCGGCCGACGTGTGGAGCGTCACCTCGTGGGGCGAGCTGCGCCGCGACGGCCTCGCCGCCGAGGAGCACAACTTCCTCTACCCGCAGCAGGAGAAGCAGGTGCCGTATGTCACCCGCAAGCTGCAGGGGTCCGAGGGCCCGTTCGTCGCCGTCACCGACTACTCGCACGCCGTGCCGGACATGATCCGTCAGTTCGTCCCGGGCGAGTACGCGACCCTCGGCGCCGACAGCTTCGGCTTCTCGGACACCCGCCCCGCGGCCCGCCGATTCTTCAAGATCGACGGACCGTCGATGGTGGTACGGACGCTGGAGCTGCTCGCCGCGCAGGGCAAGGTCGACCCGAACGCCCCCGCCTGGGCGATCGAGAAGTACCTCCTGCACGACGTCAACGCCGGCACCACGGGCAGCGCGGGCGGCGAGGCGTAACGGCTCCCGTGGCTGGCAGCCAGGTGGAGAGGACGAAGCCCGAGACGCTCGCGTGGCTGCGCAAGATCTCGGGTGAGCTGGCGACGACCACGCTCAAGCGGCTCGAAGATACCCTCCCCTGGTACCGCGACATGCCACCGGGCCGGCGCAGCGCCGTCGGCCTGGTGGCCCAGGCGGGCATCTCATCCTTCATCTCCTGGTACGACGACCCCCGCTCGACGCCGTGGATCGCCGCCGACGTGTTCGGCGCGGCCCCGCGCGAGCTGCTCCGCAGCGTGAGCCTGCAGCAGACGCTGCAGCTCATCAAGATCACCGTCGAGGTGGTCGAGGAGCGCGTGAAGAGCGCGGGCGGCGAGGACCTGCGGGAGGCCATCCTGCTGTACTCACGCGAGATCGCGTTCGCGGCGGCCGATGTCTACGCGCGGGCCGCCGAGGCCCGCGGCCTCTGGGACGCCCGCCTGGAGGCCCTGGTCGTCGACAGCATCCTGACCGGGGAGTACGACGACGAGCTCCCGAGCCGCATCGCCGCGCTCGGCTGGCACGGCCACGGCGAGGTCAGCGTCCTCGTCGGCACCGCACCGAAGATGCTCGACGTCGACCAGCTGCGCCGCACCGCCCGGCACATGTCGGCCGATGTGCTGATCGGCGTGCAGGGCAGCCGGCTCGTGCTGGTCATCGGCCGCGCCTGGCCGAGCAACAGCACGCCGGAGGACGCGATCGGCCCGGCGCCCATCGTCTCCTTCATGGAGATCGCGCAGCAGCTGGAGCCCGGGTTCGGTCCCGGTCACCTGGTGCTCGGCCACGAGGTGCAGAGTCTGGTGGATGCGTCCAAGAGCGCGAAGGCGGCCCTCGCCGGTTTCGCGGTCGCTCGCGCCTGGCGCAACTGCCCGCGGCCGGTGCACGCGGACGATCTGCTCCCGGAGCGCGCGCTCGCCGGCGACGGCCTCGCCCGCGCGACGCTGATCAGTCGCATCTACCGCCCGCTGCAGGGCTACTCCACCGAGCTGCTCACCACGCTGTGGTGCTACCTCGACAACGGCCGGTCGCTGGAGGCGACGGCGCGCGAACTGTTCGTGCACCCGAACACCGTCCGCTACCGCCTGAAGCGCGTCTCCGATGTCATCGGCTGGGATGCGACTGGCGCGCGCGAGGCCCTCATCCTGCAGGCGGCGCTGATCGTCGGCTCGATCAACGAGCCCGACTCGCCCCGCCGCGGCGGCTGAGTTGTAGACAACCACAAAGCATCTTCGAATAGTTCGTATCCATCCGACACATCCGCCTGGCGGAAGATTGGCAGACTGGAAACCGTGATCGTCATCGTGTGCCCGGGTCAGGGATCCCAGACCCCCGGCTTCCTGGACCCCTGGCTCAGCGAGTCCTCGTTCCGCGACCAGCTCACCGGCATCTCCGACGCGGTCGGCATCGACCTGGTGGCGCACGGAACCGTGAGTGACGCCGACACCATCCGCGACACCGCGGTCGCGCAGCCGCTCATCGTCTCCGCCGGCCTGCTGACGCTCTCCGCGCTGTTCGCCGACGGGCGCCGCGACCGGGTCGGCGGGATCGCCGGCCACTCGGTCGGCGAGCTCACCGCGGCCGCCGGAGCCGGTGTCCTCAGCGAGACCGACGCCGTCGCCTTCGTGCGCGAGCGCGGCGCCGCCATGGCCCGCGCGGCCGCCGAGGCTCAGACCGGCATGAGCGCCGTGATCGGCGCCGACGAGACCGAGCTCCTCGCCCGCCTCGACGAGCTGGGCCTCTCTCCCGCCAACTACAACGGCGGCGGCCAGATCGTCGTCGCTGGCGCCCTGGATGCGCTGGCCCAGCTGGCCGAGAACCCGCCGGCCCGCGCGCGCGTCATCCCGCTGCAGGTCGCCGGTGCATTCCACACCCGGTACATGGCGTCCGCCGTGCCGACGCTCGAGCAGTTCGCCGCGACCCTGACGACGAACGACCCGACGCTGCGCCTCTGGACCAACAAGGACGGCTCCGAGGTGACCGACGGCGCCGAGTTCCTGCGACTCCTCGTCGGCCAGGTCTCGTCGCCGGTGCGCTGGGACCTCTACATGAAGGCCTTCGAGGAGGCCGGCGTCACCGGCCTGATCGAGGTCGCCCCCGCCGGCGCGCTCGTCGGCCTCGCCAAGCGCGGCCTGAAGGGCGTGCCGACCGTCGCCATCAAGACTCCCGACGACCTGCCGGCCGCCTTCGACCTCATCGACCAGGCCGCGTAAGGCCGCAAGGAGCTCCCCCGATGACCCACCCCACCCTGCAGCAGTCGCACGGCCCGCAGTACACCCGCATCCTCTCGATCGGCGCCGCCCGCGGCGAGAACGTCGTGCCGAACGACGATCTGGTCGGCCCGATCAACTCGTCCGACGAGTGGATCCGGCAGCGCACCGGCATCATCACCCGCACCCGCGCCGGCCGCGACGTGCTCGCCGTCGACCTCGCCACCGAGGCGTCGAAGGAGGCCATCGCGAAGTCGGGCGTCGACCCGAAGCTGATCGACGCCGTCATCGTCGCGACCGTCTCGAACGTTCAGCAGACGCCGTCCATCGCCGCCGTGCTCGCCGACCGCGTCGGCGCCAATCCCGCAGCCGCGTACGACATGAACGCCGCCTGCGCCGGGTACGCCTACGCGGTGGCCCAGGCGGATGCGCTCATCCGCACCGGTGCGGCGCACTACGCGCTCGTCGTCGGGGCCGAGAAGCTCTCCGACGTCGTCGACCCGACCGACCGCACCATCTCGTTCCTGCTCGGCGACGGCGCAGGCGCCGTGGTCATCGGCCCGAGCGACTACCCCGGAATCGCCAAGACGGTGTGGGGCTCCGACGGATCCAAGGCCGACGCGGTCGGGATGGGCAACACGCTCCTCGAGTTCCGCGACGGCGAGAAGCCGTGGCCGACCCTCCGCCAGGAGGGCCAGACGGTCTTCCGCTGGGCGGTCTGGGAGATGGCCAAGGTCGCCAAGCAGGCGCTCGACGAGGCCGGGGTCTCCCCCGACCAGCTGGCCGCGTTCATCCCCCACCAGGCCAACATGCGCATCGTCGACGAATTCGCCAAGCAGCTGAAGCTCCCGGAGACCGTCGCCATCGCCCGCGACATCGAGACGACGGGCAACACGTCCGCCGCATCCATCCCCCTCGCGACCCACCGACTGCTCCAGGAACACCCGGAGTTGAGCGGCGGCCTGGCGCTCCAGATCGGCTTCGGGGCCGGTCTGGTGTTCGGCGCGCAGGTCGTCGTGCTGCCCTAGACTGTTTCCCGGTCACAACGACACCCCCCTCAAGGAGAGAAAAACCATGGCATTGTCCACCGAAGAAGTTCTTGCCGGCCTGGCCGAGCTCATCAACGACGAGACCGGCATCGCGACCGACACGGTTGAGCTGGACAAGTCGTTCACCGACGACCTCGACATCGACTCGATCTCGATGATGACCATCGTGGTCAACGCCGAGGACAAGTTCGACGTCAAGATCCCCGACGAGGAGGTCAAGAACCTCAAGACCGTCGGAGACGCGGTCGAGTTCATCGTCAAGGCGCAGAACGCCTAGGCGCAGAGCCAGGATTCTTCCGCGCGGGCGGCGCGCGACCGTGTCGCCGCCCGCGCGTGCGGCAGCGCTCTGACCGAGCGCCGCCATCCTCATTCAGGAGAGTTGCCGTTATGACCAAGAAGATCGTCGTCACCGGTATGGGCGCGTCCTCGCCCCTCGGTGGCACCGCCCCTGAGAGCTGGAGCGCCCTGCTCGCCGGCGTCTCCGGCGCCCGCACCCTCGAGCACGACTGGGTCGCCCAGTACGAGCTGCCGGTCACCTTCGCCGCCGAGGCCAAGGTGCGCCCGGAGGAGGTGCTGGAGCGTCCCGTCGCCAAGCGTCTCGACCCGTCCAGCCAGTTCGCCCTCATCTCCGCCATGGAGGCGTGGGAGGACGCCGGCCGTCCGGATGTCGCCCCCGAGCGCCTCGGTGTCGACTACGCCACCGGCATCGGCGGCGTGTGGACGCTGCTCGACGCCTGGGACACGCTGCGTGAGCGCGGCCCGCGCCGCGTCCTCCCGATGACCGTCCCGATGCTCATGCCGAACGCGGCATCGGCCGCGGTCTCCATGCACTTCGAGGCGCGTGCCTACGCCCGCACCGTCGCCTCCGCCTGCGCCTCCAGCACCGAGTCGATCGTCAACGCCTACGAGCACCTGCAGCTGGGTCTCGCGGACGTGGTCATCGCCGGCGGCACGGAGTCGGCCATCCACCCGATCACCGTCGCGTCGTTCTCGTCGATGCAGGCGCTCTCGCGCCGCAACGACGACCCCGCGCACGCCTCCCGCCCGTACAGCGTCGACCGCGACGGCTTCGTCATGGGCGAGGGTGCCGCCAGCCTGGTGCTCGAGACCGAGGAGCACGCGCTCGCGCGCGGCGCCCGGATCTACGCCGAGCTCGCCGGTGGCGGAGTGACCGCCGACTCGTACCACATCACGGCCAACGACCCCGAGGGCCGTGGCGCCAGCCGCGCCGTGCACATCGCCCTCGACCGCGCCGGTGCCGTGCCGGACGACGTCACCCACATCAACGCGCACGCGACCAGCACCCCGGTCGGCGACCCGTCCGAGTACGTGGCGCTCCGCGAGGTGTTCGGTGAGCGCGTCCACGGCATCCCGGTGTCGGCCACCAAAGCGTCCACCGGCCACCTGCTCGGCGGCACCGGTGCGCTGGAGGCCGTGTTCAGCATCCTGGCGATCCGCGACCGTCAGGCCCCGCCGACGATCAACATCACCGAGATGGACCCGGCCATCCCGCTGCAGGTGAAGAGCGAGCCGCAGCCGCTCGGCGACGGACCTCAGCTCGTCATCAGCAACTCCTTCGGCTTCGGCGGACACAACGCGGTCGCCGCGTTCCGCAGCTACTGAGCGGACGCAGCGCACCGGAAAGCACCGGATAGCAGGAAGGCCCCGCTCACGATGAGCGGGGCCTTCTCTGTGTCACCGCAGGCGGGCGGCCGTGCCAGGCCCGCCGCGGGAGTCGGTTCGGCGATCAGCCGACGTTGTGCAGCCAGATGACCGACGTGTCGTCGTGGGCGTGCCGGAACGGCTCCAGTTCGTCGTCCCACGCCTGACCGAGGGCCAGCCGGAGCTCGCGGTGCAGTTCGAGCGCGTTCGCGCCCGCGATCTCCATGGCGTAGCGGATGCGGTCCTCCGGCACGACCATGTTTCCGGCCGTGTCGACCTGGGCGAAGAAGATGCCGAGGTCGGGGGTGTGCATCCACCGGCCGCCGTCGGTGCCGTGACCGGCGTCCTCCGTCACCTCGTAGCGCAGGTGCTCCCAGCCGCGCAGGGCGGACGCGAGGCGCGCGCCGGTGCCGGGAGGGCCGTCCCAGAAGAACTCCGTGCGCTGGGAGCCCTTCAGCACGGGCTGCGACTCCCAGGTGAAGTTCACTGCACGCCCGAGGGCGCGACCCGCCGCCCACTCGATGTGGGGGCAGAGCGCGCTGGGAGAGGAGTGCACGTAGAGCACCCCTCGAGCGACGTGTGCCGACATGGTTCTCCTCCGTTCGTTGGTGCGTCTTCCCCTACGACCAGGAACGGATGGAAATCTTCGGCGTGTGAAGTTGCGGTAGCGCTCGCGCGCGTTGCCACGATTATGCCCGAGAACCGCGGGAAGTTACAAGATTGTGATTCGGCGATTCGCTCGCCGGGCGAACACCGGACGGAATAGCATACCGAGTATGTCGGTCCAGAACGGTTTCCTCGCGCTCCTCACGCAGGGCGCTGCCTACGGCTCGCAGCTCCAGAGCGAGTTCCTCTGCCGCGCGGCGCACCGACGGCAGCTCAATCCCGGCCAGGTGTATTCGACGCTCGACCGGATGACGGATCAGGGTCTCGTCGCTTCCGCGGGGGCCACCGACGACGGCCTCCCGCTCTACGAGCTGACCGCGGCCGGACGGGAGGCCGCAGCCGTGTGGCTCGGCGGCGCACCCGCCGACGGCCGCCCCGATTGGGACGAGATGCAGGACCAGGTGCTGATCGCCGCGTCCCTCGAGGGCGTGGATGCGCTGGCCGTGGTCGACGGCTATCGCGCCGCCTACGCCGAGAAGATCCGCTACCTCACGCACGAAGCGGACTCGCGGGCCCTCCTCGCCGCGAACCGCGCGGCCGAGCTCGGCGCGAAAGCCGCCATCGAGTGGCTGGACGAGGTTGCGGCCACGCTGCGGTCGCATCCCGACGCGCTGGTACAACCGCGCTCCCCCGAGCGCCCGCGGCGCGGCCGCCGACCGGCAGCCGAGACGGCGGCGGCGAGCCCGGCCGACTAGCCGGCTTCCGTCGGAGATCCGCCGCGCATCGTCGGCGCTCCGGCGGCTTCGGGCCCGAAACTCCATCCCCACCGCGGTGGGTCGGAGATTCGAGGCACTTTACCGACGGAAGGCGCCCGACCCAGCGGCCGCAGCGCGACCTAGTGCAGCAGCTCGCCCTGCTTGTTGAGCACGTTCTTCTCGCCGGCCTCGATCGGCACGGCGAAGCGGTTCTGCGCCGGCGGAAGCGGGCAGTTGAAGTTGTAGCTGAACGCGCACGGCGGCAGGACGGCCAGGTTGAAGTCGAGCGTGACCGTGCCGTCCTCGTTCGGCACCACGAACAGGAACCGGCCGACCGAGTAGGTGCTGTCGCCGTTGGTCGTGTCCGCGAAGACGAGCTGGAGGGCGCGGCCGGCCTTGAACGCGGCGAGGTTGTAGTCGACGCCGTCCTTGGTGAAGGTGATCTCGCCCGGGATGACCATGTCGCGCGTCGCGCCGTCGTCCTTGAGGTGCTCGAAGCCGACCGTCTTGCCACCCTCGATCGGGGTGAACGCGGCCTGGATGATCCACTCCGGGTTGAACGGGAAGGCGTCGATGGAGCCGAACTCCTGGATCGCCTCCGAGTTCGCGTCCCACACGCGGAGGGCGTAGTCGCCGTCCTCGCTGGCGATGACGAACCCGCTGACCGTGTCGCTGAAACGGATCTTGCCGGGGTTGGGGTCGTCCTTCCCGCGCACGATCGCCGAGCCGTCGACCAGCACGTCGTCGACGAAGATGTTGTCGGTCGCCGCGGCGGTGACCTTCAGTCCCGACTCGCCCTGGGGCAGCGGAGACCAGAGACCGGGGACGCCCCAGATCGGCTGCTCCGAGTCCGGCTCTCCGGTGATCCACTGGGTGTTCACCAGCGCCAGGTTGCCCTGCGGCGCGGTCACGGCCTGTTCGCGGCGGGCGCGGTAGCGGGCCAGGACGGCGTTCGGGTCGGTGGGAGCGGCAGCGGCGGTGTCGGTCATGGTCTCCATCCTCGGTCAGGTCGGAGGTGACAACCAACTCCGACACTCGGGCATTCCGCGGGCGAGGTCATTTCGCCTCCGCGTAGCTGTCGACGATCGCGGCCGTCACCGGGAACTCCACCGGGAATCCGCCGAACAGCAGTCTTCCGGCCTGCTCCGCCGCGGCATGCACGGCCGCGGCGACATCGTCGGCCAGCGCCTCCGGGGTGTGCACGATGACCTCGTCGTGCAGGAAGTAGACGAGGTGCGGGGATGCGGTGAGCGGTGCATCCGGAGCGAGAGCGGTCAGGCGGTTGCGGAGCTCGGCCATCCAGCACAGCGCCCACTCTGCGGCACTGGCCTGCACGACGAAGTTGCGGGTGAATCGGCCCCAGTCACGGGACAGGCTGCGGGCGCGCCGTTCGTCGGCCTCGGTCGCATCGGACGCCGACGCCGCCGATTGAGCCGCCGCCCATCGGCCGCCCGGGACCGGCGAACTGCGGCCGAGCCGCGACGTGACCTTCTCTCCGCGCTCCCCCGCCCGCGCGGCCTCCTCCACCAGTCGGACGGCCCGCGGGAAGGCGCGCGTGAGTCGCGGCATCAGCCGACCGCTCTCCCCCGTCGTCGCCCCGTACATCGCGCCGAGCATGGCGACCTTCGCCTGCGCGCGCGCTTCGACGGCGCCGGACGCGACGATGCCCTCGTAGAGGTCTTTGCCCCGACCGGCGGCGGCCATCGCCTGGTCGCCGGAGAGCCCGGTGAGCACGCGCGGCTCGAGCTGGGCGGCGTCCGCCACCACCAGCTTCCAGCCCGGATCGGCCACGACGGCGCCCCGCACTTGCCGCGGCAGCTGCAACGCGCCTCCTCCGCGCGTCGCCCAGCGCCCGGTCACCACGCCGCCGGGAACGTAGTCCGGGCGGAAACGCCCGTCGTGCACCCAGGCGTCGAGCCACGTCCATCCGTTCGCGGTCAGCAGCCGCGACAGCTTCTTGTAGCGCAACAGCGGATCGATGACGGGATGCTCGATGCGCCGGAGTTCCCACGAGCGCGTGGAGGTGGCCATGATGCCGGCGCGCTGCAGGGCCTTGAGCAGGTCCGGTGGGCTGTCCGGGTTCAGGTCGGGCGCATCCAGCTGGTCGCGGAGTTCTCGCGCAAGGGTCTCCAGTACGGCCGGACGCCCGTATACCGGGCGAGGGCCGAGCAGTCCGGTCAGCAGCTCGTCGTGCCGCTCCGCGCTGTACGGAAGACCGGCGTGCTGCAGCTCGACCCCGATGAGCGCGCCGGCGGACTCGGCCGCGAGCAGCAGTCGCAGGCGGCGCGGGTCGGCGCTGGCGGCGACGGCCTGCTCCTGGGCCTCGAACTCGTCGCGAATGGATGGCGTGGTCGCGTTCGCCGCCTCGGCCGGCTCCGCAGAATCGAAGAGGGCCTCGTCGAAGTCGAAGAGGGCGGTGTGCACGGCAGGCGCCTCGGCCTCGGGCTCGACGGCCACATCCCAGGGGCCCGGCTCGGCACGCGCGAGAGGTGTGGATGCGGTCAGCGTGGAGTTGCGGAGGATCACGTGGCAGAGCCGCAGGTCGACGCAGCGCTCCACCCGAACCCCGGCGGAGAGGAGCGCCGGATACCAGGCACGCGTGTCATCCCACACCCAGCGCGGCCGATCGCCGCTGCCTCCCGCACCCGTCTCCTCCGCACGCACGAGCTCCGGCAGGGCGTCGAGCGCGAGCGTCTCGCTCCGCTCGGCGCCGCGCTCGCGCGACGGATCGAGCCACGTCGCGCGGACGTCGCCGCGCCCGACGCGCTCGAGGAGGATGTGCACCCTCCCATTCTCGCCGCGACCGCCGACACAGATCGCCGCAGGAATGCTTGCGTGCGCGCCCGCAGCTGAGGATAATTCACGGAACGACGATGCCGACCCGAAAGGCATGATCGACGATGACCGTCTACCTGCACGACAGCCAGGGGGTCTGGATCGCGTTCCGAAGCGACCTGACCTCCCGCGACCTCTTCAACCCCGATGGCGACTGGATCGGATGGTTCCCCTGGGGCGATGACGATGCCGTCACGCCCGAGGGCGACTATCTGGGGACCGTCCGCGGCGACCGCCTGTTCGCCCGCGCCGACCCTCCGTACCGTGGCCGGCCGGGCTATCCCGGAGCGCCGGCGTACCCGGGCACGGTGCCGTATCCCGGCGCCGCGTCGTACACCGGTCTGCCCGACGGCTGCGACGACGTCGCCGGCGCCCTGCTCTGGCCGCGCGTCGCCTCCTGACCCACGACCCCAGCCGACAGCTCCTGAGTTTTCCCGGCGCGGGCCCGCGTGTCGACCCGAAAAACTCAGGAGCTGTTGGGTGGGGCGTCAGGGCGGGGCGGTCAGTCCGAGAGGGCGGTGAGGCGCGCGCGGAGCTGGGGCCACGACGCCGCGAAGCCGGGATGCAGCGGGAGCGCGCTCACCTCGTCCACCGGCACCCAGCGCAGCTCGATGCTCTCCACGTCCGCCATGTGCGGCTCGAACGGACGCACGGCCTGACCGACGACAGTGGTGTACGACCAGAAGCCGAGGTCGAGCACGCTCTCGAACAGCACGTGCACCGCGTCGGGCGGGACGGCGGCCTCCTCCGCGGCCTCCCGCAGCGCCCCGTCGACAGCGCTCTCCCCGGCGTGACGCGCTCCGCCCGGGAGCCCCCAAGTGCCGCCGAAATGACTCCAGTCGGCCCGGTGCTGCAGCAGGATGCCGCGCCGCAGGTCGTGCACGAGCAGTCCGGCGGCGCCGAACCGACCCCAGAACCGCTGGCCGTCCGGCCCTTCCACCCATGCGTCGCCCGAGTCCACAGCTCCACGTTAGTCGCCGCCGGGCGCGCCTCTCGCCGCGCTGTCATACGGAGACGCGGCGTGGGAGGCTGGGCGCATGCCCGTCCGCAGCGCCGCCCTCCTGCTCTATCGCCGTCGTGCCGCCGTCGAGGTGTGGATCGCCCACATGGGCGGCCCGTTCTGGGCGCGCAAGGACGAGGGGGCCTGGTCCCTGCCCAAGGGCGTCGTCGAGTCCGACGATCTGGGCGACGAGCTCTCCGCCGCGCGCCGCGAGTTCGCCGAGGAGATCGGCTCCCCGGCGCCGGATGTCGACTACGTCCCGCTCGGCGAGTTCCGCGGATCCGGCAAGACCATCGTCGTCTTCGCCGCCGAATCGGAGTTCGAGCCGGAGACGATCACCAGCAACACGTTCGAGCTGGAGTGGCCGCCGCGATCCGGGCGGATGCAGGCGTTCCCGGAGATCGACGACGCCCGGTGGTTCTCGGTGGACGATGCGCGGCTGAAGCTGACGAAAGCGCAGCGGCCCATTCTGGACGCGCTGCTCGCGCGGCTGGCCGACGACGCGGAAATCCACTAGTCCCCACAGCTCCGCCGGGCCGTAGGGTAAGCCCCAGCAGGGCGGATCCCGAAGGAGGGGCTGTGGCGAAGAGCAAGGCCGAGAAGGCCGCCGAGAAGGCACTCGACGCGGCGCGGGTCGCCGTCGGCGAAGCGGAGCAGGCGGTCAAGAAGCTCGACAAGAAGACACGGCGCGAGGCGGAGGATCTGGCCGACCGCCTCCAGCAGGCCGCGAAGGACGCGAAGAAGGCGGTCCGGCGGGCGAAGAAGACAGCGGATGACGCGCGCACCTCGGCCAAGCAGATCAGCGAGCACGTCGCGGCGCCCGCATCGAGCACGGGCATCCCGACGTTCCGCGAGCTGCGCGACCGGGCCAAGGCGCGCGGCATCCAGGGGTATTCGCGGATGAACAAGGCCCAGCTGCTGCACGCGCTGGGCGAGGGGTGAGCGGGGCGTCCGTTCACCGGCGCTTTACCGGGCACCCGTATCGTGCGCCCGTGGCCGATGCTCCCCTGACCGATGTGTCCGACGGCGACGCGCCGACAGCCGGCAGTCCCCGCGCCGGGCTGCTGCTGCGGTCGGAGGATGCGCCGCCCGCGCGCACGCTGATCGACATCCTGAGGGAGACGGCGCAGCGCTTCCCCGACGCCTCCGCGCTGGAGGATGCCGCAGGCGCGCTGAGCTATCGCGAACTCCTGGCGCGGATCGCCGCGGGTGCGGCCCGCCTGCGCGAGAACGGCGTGAGCCGGGGCGACCGGGTCGGCGTGCGGATGAGCTCGGGCAGCCGCGACCTCTACCTGGCGATCCTCAGTGTGCTCGCGGCCGGCGCGGCGTACGTGCCGGTGGACGCTGACGACCCGCAGGAGCGCGCCGACCTCGTCTTCGGCGAGGCCGGCGTCCGGGCGATCCTGACCGATGCCGGACTGGTGGTGGCGGGCAAGGATGCGCCGCAGCAGGTGCTCCGCGACGCGCCGCATCCCTCGACGGCAGCCCTCCCGGTCGTCGCCCCTCCGGAACCGGAGGACGACGCCTGGATCATCTTCACGTCCGGCTCGACGGGCACTCCGAAGGGCGTGGCCGTGCGCCATCGGTCCGCGGCCGCGTTCGTCGACTCCGAATCCCGGCTGTTCCTGCAGGAGGAGCCGATGGGCCCGCAGGATCGCGTGCTCGCCGGCCTCTCCGTCGCGTTCGACGCATCCTGTGAGGAGATGTGGCTGGCCTGGGCGCACGGCGCGTGCCTCGTTCCCGCCCCTCGCGCGCTCGTCCGCACCGGGATGGACCTCGGCCCGTGGCTCTCCGCCCGCCGCATCACCGTGGTCTCCACTGTCCCGACCCTCGCGGCGCTCTGGCCGATGGATGCGCTGGACAATGTCCGGCTGCTCATCTTCGGCGGCGAGGCCTGCCCTCCCGAGCTGGTGAGCCGGCTGGCCGTTCCGGGCCGCGAGGTGTGGAACACGTACGGGCCGACCGAGGCGACCGTCGTCGCGTGCGCGGCGCCGCTGGTCGCGGGCGAGCCCGTGCGGATCGGGTTGCCGCTCGACGGCTGGGATCTGGCGGTGGTGGATGCGGAGGGCCGCCCGGTCGCGGACGGCGAGAGCGGCGAGCTCGTCATCGGAGGCGTCGGCCTCGCGCGCTACCTCGATCCGGCGAAGGATGCGGAGAAGTACGCGCCGATGCCCACCCTCGGCTGGGAGCGTGCCTACCGCAGCGGCGACCTGGTGCGGTTCGACCCGGCCGGGCTCTTCTATCAAGGTCGCGCCGACGACCAGGTGAAGGTCGGCGGCAGGCGGATCGAGCTGGGCGAGGTGGAGTCCGCGCTGCAGCAGCTCCCCGGCGTCTCGGGGGCAGCGGCCGCCGTTCGCCGCTCGGCCGCGGGCAACGACATCCTCGTCGGCTACCTGGCCGTGCCGGATGCCGCATCCTTCGACCGCGCCGCCTCGCTCACCCACCTGCGCGAGACTCTCCCTGCCGCGCTCGTTCCGCTGCTCGCGGTGGTCGACGAACTTCCGGTTCGCACCTCGGGCAAGGTGGACAAGGCGGCGCTGCCGTGGCCGCTGGAGGACTCCGGCTCTGACGGCGCGACAACGGATGATCCGGTCGCCGCAGCGCTCGCGGACGACTGGCGCAGTGTCCTCGGGCTGCCCGTCACCGGCCCCGACGACAATTTCTTCGATCTGGGCGGCGGCTCGCTGGCCGCGGCGCAGCTGGTGTCGCTGATCCGCCGGCGGCATCCGGACATCACCGTCGCCGATGTGTACGCCACGCCGCGCTTCGGCGCGATGGCGCTGGCGCTGGCGGAGAGCTCGCCGTCGTCGTCGGCTGCGTCCACGCACGTGGTCCCGCCCACCCCGCTGCGGATGCGCGCGCTGCAGACCGTCCTCGGCATCCCGCTGTTCATCCTCGGCGGCATCCGCTGGCTGCTCTACCTGCTCACCGCGTCCGCGCTGCTGCGGCCCTTCGGCGGATTCGACGTGCTGCCCGCCGCAGACCCGGCCTGGCTCATCCTCGGGCTCGTCGTGTTCGTGACGCCGTGGGGCCGCATGGCGATCGCGGTGGTCGCCGCCCGGCTGCTCCTCCTCGGGGTCAGGGCGGGCGATCATCCGCGTGGCGGCGGCGTGCACCTCCGGCTGTGGCTGGCCGAGCAGGTAGCCCACCAGATCGGCGCGGCCAGCCTCGCGGGAGCCCCGTGGATCCTCTACTATGCCCGAGCGCTCGGTGCGACGATCGACCGCGGCGTCGACCTCCACACCCTTCCGCCAGTGACCGGGATGCTGCGCATCGGCGCCGGCGCATCCATCGAACCCGAGGTCGACCTGGCCGGCTATTGGATCGACGGCGACGTCGTGCGGATCGGCGAGATCCGCATCGGCGCCGGCAGCTCGGTCGGCGCTCGCAGCTCGCTCATGCCCGGCACCAAGATCGGCCGCAACGCGACCGTCGCCCCGGGGTCTGCCGTGTTCGGCCGGGTGCCCGCGGGTCAGAACTGGTCGGGCTCCCCCGCCGTCCGCGTCGGCCGCGCGCACGACTGGTGGCCGCAGGAGCGTCCGCAACGCCGGACCCGGTGGCTCGCCGCCTACGCCCTGTCGTCGATCGTCGTGTCGCTGGTGCCGGTCGTCGCGCTGGCGGCAGGCGCAGCGGTGGTTGCCGCCTTCCTCCGCGGTGCAGCCGGCTGGGGCGGGGTGATCGCGGGCGCCGCCGCCGGCCTCGTTCCCGGAACCCTCGTCGCCGGCGTCGTGCTCGCCGCGCTGGTCGTCGTGCTCGTCCGGCTTCTCGGAATCGGGATGCGCGAGGGCGTCTACCCGGTGCGCAGCAGGATCGGGTGGCAGGCGTGGTCGACGGAGCGTCTGCTCGACCAGGCCCGCACGGTCCTGTTCCCGCTCTACTCGAGCCTGTTCACGCCCGTCTGGCTGCGGATGCTCGGAGCGAGGGTCGGCGCCGACGTCGAGGCGTCGACCGTGCTGCTCCTCCCCCGGATGACCCGCATCCGCGACGGCGCCTTCCTCGCCGACGACACGCTCGTGGCGTCGTACGAGCTCGGCGGCGGATACGTCCGCATCGCCGCAGTCGACATCGGGGCGCGCGCCTTCCTCGGCAACTCGGGGATGGCCGGAGCGGGCAACCGCGTCCCGCGAGACGGCCTGGTCGCCGTGCTGTCGTTCGCGCCGCGCAAGGCGAAGGCCGGCACGTCGTGGCTGGGTTCTCCGCCCGTGAAGCTCCGCCGCCAGACGCAGGACGCCGACCTCTCGCGCACCTTCGAGCCGCCGACGCGGTTGCGGGTCGCCCGCACCGCGTGGGAACTGCTGCGGATCGTTCCCGTGATCGTCACGTGCGCCATCGGCCTCGCCGTCGTCATCGCGCTGGGCGCCGTGGACGTGGCCTGGGGACCGATCTGGGCGGTCATCCTGAGCGGGCCCGTCCTCCTGCTCTCGGGCGCCGTCGCCGCAGCGCTCAGCACCGCCGCCAAGTGGGCGCTGATCGGGAGGCTGAAGCCGGGCGAGCATCCCCTCTGGTCGTCGTTCGTGTGGCGCAGCGAGGTGTCCGACACGTTCACGGAGATGGTCGCGGCGCCCTGGTTCGCCTGGGCGGCCTCCGGGACACCCGCGCTGGTGTGGTGGCTGCGCAGCCTCGGCGCGCGGATCGGCTCCGGCGTCTGGATCGACAGCTACTGGCTCCCGGAGGCCGATCTGGTCACGCTGGGCGACGCATCCACCGTCAATCGGGGCTGCGTCGTGCAGACGCACCTGTTCCATGATCGAATCATGAGCATGGACCAGGTCACCATCGAACGCGGCGGAACGCTCGGGCCGCACAGTGTCATCCTGCCCGCCGCCGACATCGGCGCCGACGCGACCGTCGGACCCGCCTCCCTCGTGATGCGCGGCGAGACGGTCCCTGCGGGCAGCCGGTGGAGCGGCAACCCGATCGGTCCGTGGCGCGAAGTCGTCGTGCGCGAGTACCGGGCGCGGGCCGGCGGATGAGCGACGGAGCACCGCACACCTACCTGCCGCGCTCCGGCACCCACGACTTCTCGGTCCTCCGGTACGACCTCGACCTCGACTACCGGGTGACGACGAACCGCTTGGATGCGACGGCGGTGATCCGCGCGCGCGCCGACGTCGCGCTGACGGCGATCGTGCTGGACCTCGTCCATCTCAAGGCCAAGAAGGTGCGGGTGGACGGGCAGAAGCGCGTCCGGTTCAGCCAGAGCGCGACGCACCTCCGCATCCTTCCGGCCACGCCCATCCCGGCCGGCGCGGAGTTCACCGTCGAGATCGCCTACGACGGCTCGCCCGTGCCGCGCAGGACCCGCTGGGGCACGCTCGGCTGGGAGGAGCTCACCGACGGCGTCATCGTCGCCTCACAGCCCTCCGGAGCGCCCAGCTGGTTCCCCTGCAACGACCGGCCCTCCGACCGCGCCGCCTACGGCATCCGCGTGACGACGGAGCAGGCGTACACGGTGCTGGCGACCGGCGAGCCGACCGGGCACAGCGTCAACGGAGGACGCGGGACCTGGACGTTCGAGCGCGAGGAGCCGACGGCGACCTACCTCGCCTCCGTGCAGATCGGCCGCTACACGCTCGAGCCGCGGCGGACCGCCGGCGTGGAGTGGGTGGTCGCCTATCCGCCCGCTCTCGCGCGTCGCGTGCTGCACGACTTCGAACCCGTCGGCCGGATGCTGGAGCGCTTCCAGGAGCTGTTCGGCCCGTACCCGTTCCCCTCCTACACGGTCGTGGTCACCGAGGACCCCTTGGAGATCCCGCTCGAAGCGCAGGCGATGGCGACCTTCGGATCGTCGCACGCCGACGGCCGCAACGGCTCCGAGCGCCTGGTCGCGCACGAGCTGGCGCACCAGTGGTTCGGCAACAGTGTCGGGCTGGCGTCCTGGGGCGACATCTGGCTCAACGAAGGGTTCGCCTGCTACGCCGAGTGGCTGTGGTCGGAGGTCTCGGGCGGGATGTCGGCGGCGGCGCACGCGCGCATCCACCACGCCGCGCTCCGGCTCGCTCCGGGCCAGCTGCTGCTCGGCGACCCCGGACCCGACTCGATGTTCGACGACCGCGTGTACAAGCGGGGAGCGTGCCTGCTGCACGCGCTGCGGGTGCGGCTCGGCGATGACCGCTTCTTCGAGCTGCTGAGGACATGGACGCGCGAGTACAGGTTCGGGACGGTCGCGGGCGCCGACTTCGAGGCGCTCGCCGAGCGGTTCTCGGACGAGCCGCTCGGCGCGTTCTTCGATGCGTGGCTACGGGAGACGCGGCTGCCCGCGATCGGGCACTGAACGGGCTTCCTGGTCAGGGCTGCCGGCTCAGGCCGGTCGCGACGGTGACCAGGCAGTCGCCCGCGCGTGTGGTGCGCAACGTGTAACGGCGGCCGTCGAGGCGCGCGGAGAGTCGTCCGACCCGGACGGCGCCGGGATCCCGCCGCAGGCCCCTCCCGTCTGCTTTGAGCACCGCTTCGACGGCTGTCCACCGACGGCCCGGATCGCCGCGGCCGGGTGCGAGCTCGTCGATGGCGCCGCTGCGCGCGCGCAGGTCATCCGTCGCCTCCGCGTCGATGCCGACGGGATGCCGGGCGGCCACCGCGAACGCCTGCCCGGCCGCGTGCGACACCGACACGTACAGACGCCGAGACCCGCCGACGACGCGGGGTCGGCCGTGCGACAAGCCGCAGTCCGGGCAGGTCGCGTCGATGCGCGCCTCCGCATCCCCCGCGTCGCTCAGCGCGCGCTGGAGGGCGGCCCGCCCCGCGACGAAAGCGGCCAGACCGTCGAGGTCGTGGTGCAATGACGACAGCCGCGCGAGGTCGCCCTCCGAGAGGCGGGAGGAGACGCGCGCGACGAGGGCGGCATCCACCGAGCGATGCGGGACGATGACGAGGGCGGGCATCGCACCTCCGTCCCGTGTGCCGGTCGTGACGATGCTAGCGCGGTGTGCGTCGGCGGCACGGAAAGTGCGGGCCGCCGGTCTCGCTTCCGACGGCCCGCAGCCTGGGGCGGAACTCAGCGGGCGGTGCCGCCGGTGCCGTCGTCGAAGCGGGGCGCCTCGTGGCGCGCGGCACGGCGCGGGGAGTCGTCCACCGCCGCGTTCGGGTCCTGCGGACGGTCGGCGACCGGCGCCGCATCCGGAGCGGGAGCGGCCGGAGCAGCCGTCGTAGCGGGTGCGGCCGCAGGGGCAGCGGTGTCGGCACGCGCGCCGTCGTCGACACGGTTGCCGTGACGGTCGGTGCGCACGTCGGGGTCGACGTGGTCGGCTCGGCGCAGGGCCTCCTCCGACTCGGTGCGGGCGTCGGCGGCGGCGTTCTGACGCTCCTCCGCCTCCCGGCGCAGACGTTCGGCGTCGACCTCGGCCTGCTTGGCGTCGGCGGCGGCCCGAGCGGCCTTCGCCTCACGCTCGCGCGCCTCGAGTTCGGTCTGCGCGGCAGACTGCCGCATCTCCTCCGCCTTACGACGATCCGCCTCGCGCTTGCGGTTGCGGCCCACCGTGGCGGCGATGATGGCGATCACGATGATGACGACCACCACGACGACGATGAGGACGATCCATCCGGTTGTGTTCATGCCGTGTCACGGTACCCCCGGCTCCCGGAATAGCTAGGGGATTGAACCATCCCGGGTGACGCGCTTGTGTCTTCGACGCCGCAACCACTGTCCGAGGTAGTAGGTCGGAGGCACCAGAAGCCCGACGGCGACCACCACACGCGGAGACGAGCCGAGTGCGAGCAGCCCGCCGGCAAAGGCGCAGCCCATCAGGATGGCGATCAGGACATCGAGTACCGCCCTCGCAAAGGACGAGTCGCAGTCAGCATTTGACGTCATAGATGAGCCCCGGTCCTGCGTGCGGAATGTTGAGCTGGATGCAACGCCCGGTGTCCGCCGTGAAGTCGACAATCTGAACCAACGTGTTCCCGTTCAACTCATAGCGAGTGGGCACGGGGTTCCCATTTGCATCCTTCGCCCACGGCGGAGTCACGTGCGCTACCGGACCGCCGTCAGCATTGACGACCACCAGACCGCTGTTCGCGGTAACGATTTGACCGCCGTCCGGGATGGTCAGCTCGTACTCATAGCGGGTCGGTGCGGATGGCTGCGCGATGACGGTGTTGATCTGCACTACGCCGTCGTTAGTGACTATCGAGACAGAGGTCGAACCGTTGTTGTTGTCGTAGGACACGATGCCGCTCTTCTCCACCAATGCCGGATCGGCGGACTCCGCGAACGGAAGACTGATCGAAAGCGACTCTGCTTCCGTGCCGAGAGTGATCCCGTCCAAAGCCTCGACCGGGAGAGCCACATCAACGCCGGCCACGCTTGCATCGATCGCGTCTTCTCCCGAGGCGCGCGTCGGAATTTCTGCGGCATTGCTGGCCGTCTCCGGCGTGGCTTCCAGCACCGCCGCAAGCGGGTCGTCGGGTCCGATATGCGCTGATGCCGGCGCGGCGCCCAGGAGGCTGACGACAATGGCCGAGCACGCCACGACAGCACACGTCAGCCTGACCGCGGCAAGTGGTTTCACTGCCTGAGATTTCCGCACAGAAATCACCTTTCGTTCTCCGTCGAACGCGCGAACCTTTGTGTCCCTCACCCGCATGCGGAAGGGGCGGCGCGGTTCGCGACCGTGCGGGGGATTCCCCCGTTACCAATGAAGACGGGGGCACATCGCGATCATGACGCGACGGAACGTATCGAGAGGTGCGCCGGGCATGCTGGGCGCGTGCTCTGCCGTTGGCGCGAACTGATCGCACCTCCAGCCGCCGTATGGTTCTAGCCTTCGGTCATGACAGTAGATGGGATCGTCACAACGGGCTTCGCAGTCCTGGCCATCATCGAGGGTGCGGTGTTGGCGTGGCTCGCTACGGCACGTCCGAAGATCGACGTTGAGTGGAAGAACGCCGCATCCGGGAGCGAGGATATAGAGCCAGCCGTGGTGGAAACCAGTTCCGGAGACATTGGAAGCGTTGGGAGTCCCCGGACTTGTATTTCTGACCTCATTCAGTCTGCCGCTGGTTTGCGACCCAGTCAGGCGCGTTCCGCGCTCTCAACGAAGTAGGGCGGACGGGACTTGAACCCGTGACCGAGGAATTATGAGTTCCCTGCTCTGACCAGCTGAGCTACCGCCCCGATCGTGCGCCGGCTCCGGTCACTCGGGAGCGGGCACGCTGGGGGCCGCGTCCGTCACCGGCTCGGCCACCGGCTCCCCACGATACAGGCTTTCGAAGGTGCTGATCGTGGTCTGGATGTCGTGCGCGGCAACGATGCGGAGGGACGCGCGCTTGAGCACATCCAGCTCCTCCTGCGGCAGCCGCAGCACGCTCTCCAGCTTGTCCGCGAGGTCCTGCGCATCGCCCGGACGGAACAGGTGCCCGTTCTCACCCTCGTGCACCAGGTGCGGGAGGGCCATGGCGTCGGCGGCGACGACCGGAAGGGCGGAGGCCATGGCCTCCATGGTCGCGATCGACTGCAGCTCGGCGATGGACGGCATGGCGAAGACCGTCGCCCGCGTGTACGCGTGACGCAGCTCCTCGTCGCTCACGTAGCCGAGGAACTCGACGCGGTCGGCGATGCCGAGCGTCTCGGCCATCGACTGCAGGTTCTTGAGCTGATCGCCGCCGCCGACGATCTGCAGGCGCGCGTCCAGGTCCTCGGGCAGTAGCTTGACCGCGTTGAGCAGCACGTCGATGTGCTTCTCGCCGGTGACCCGGCCGACGAACAGGATGCGGTTACCGCTGCGCGGGGTGAAGTCGGGGGTGTAGTTGTGGGCGTCGATGCCGCACGACACCGCGTGGACGCCACGGAGGCCGGTGGACGCCTCGAGGAACTCGGCCGCCTTGCGGGTGGGCGTCGTGACCGACTCTGCGCGGTCGAAGCTCTTGCGGGCGTCCGCCCAGGCGAGCCTGACGAACGTCTTGCGCAGAAACTTCGGCAGCAGCGTGAACTCGACGATGTTGTCCGCCATGACATGGTTCGTCGCGACGATGCGGATCCCGCGCTTCTCGGCCTCCGCGGCGAGACCGCGGCCGACCACGATGTGCGACTGGAAGTGCACGACATCCGGCTTCACCTCGTCGAGGACGCGGCGCGCGTTCGCCTTGCTCATCCACGGGAGGGCGAATCGCAGCCAGTCGTGCGGGTACCAGCGCCAGCTGCGGAGCCGGTGGGCCGTCATCTTCTGGCCCTCGTGCTCCTCGATCCAGGTGCCGTGCTTGCGGCTCGCGGCCGGCGCGACGATGTGCACGTCGTGGCCGTGCTCGACGAGGCCGGCGGCGAGGCGCTCGGCGAAACGTGCCGCGCCGTTGACGTCGGGGGCGAAGGTGTCGCAGCCCATCACGATGGTCAGCGGCTTCTTCTCAGCCGGGGCGGCAGGGGTGGGATGCGGTCCGCTCGAGTCAGGCACGTGGTTCGTTCCCTCGGTCGTGGGCTTCGGATGGCGAATCCGGCGACGGCGTTCGCGGCCCGGGCGGGTGGTCGCGCCCGGTCGTTCAACGGCCTAGTCTAAGCGGCTTTCCTCCGCGGCGTCGGCAATGCGGTCAGCTACCGGCGCGTCCGACGCGCTCTGCGGATGGTACTTCGCCAGCTGGAACACGCCGAGGATGGCGACGGCGCCCGTCAGCGCGAACCCGACCATGGCCCACCAGGGAGCCCCGGCCGCCTCGTTCAGCACCAGGATCCCGATCGTGACGGCGACCAGCGGGTCGATGACCGTGAGGCCGGCGATGACCAGGTCCGGCGGGCCGGACGAGTAGGCGTTCTGCACGAAGTAGGCGCCGAGCACGGCGGCGAGCAGCAACGCGACGATGCAGGCGACGAGCAGCCAGTCCCACTCCTGATTCGAGATGCGGTCGATGGCGACCTTGGCGAGGGTGGCGACGAAGCCGTAGAGCACACCCGCGCCGACGATGTAGATGATCGCCTTGAACTTGTGACGCAGGAACCAGAACAGCGTGCCGAACGCGATCAGCACGACCGCGAGGATGATCAGGATGACGATCAGCGCCCGGCTGGTGACCGGCAGATCCCGAGCGAACACGGCGGCCAGCAGTACGAATGCGCCGACGCCGCTGACGCAGAGGGTGACCGCGATCACGGATTGATGGTTGAGCTTCACCCCGCTGACCCGCGCGTTGAGGATGCTCGTGATCACGAGACCGACCACACCGAGCGGCTGCACCAGGATGATCGGCGACAGCTTCAGGCTGACCAGCTGGAAGACGATGGCGAGACCGAGGAGCAGTGTCCCGATCACCCAGGACGGCCGCGCGAGCAGGCGACCCATCTGGCGGCCGCTGAGTCCGCCGTCCGCGTGGCCCGCTGTCGCCTCGACCTTGGCCACGCCGTGGTGCTGCAGCTGGGCGCCGACGGAGAGGAAGCAGGCACCGACGAGCGCGACCGGGATGCCCAGGAGCTGGCTGGGCTGATACGACAGGTCGAACGCGTCCATCAGTTCCGTGCCCACCCCACCGACCCTACCGGGAATGATCCGGATAGTCTTGCTGAATGGCCGTCATCCCCATCCGAATCACCGGTGACCCCGTTCTCCACTCCCCCGCCCTCCCCGTCGCCGAGATCGACGACGAGCTGCGCACCCTGGTCGCCGACATGTTCGAGACGATGGATGAGGCCCCGGGCGTCGGGCTCGCCGCACCCCAGGTGGGCGTGCCGCTCCGCCTGTTCGTCTACGGCTGGACCGACGACGACGGCGTCTCGCACCGCGGTGTCGCGATCAACCCGACGCTGTGGTTGAGCCCTCTGCCCGTCGGCGAACTGGACGAGGACACCGAGTCGGAGGGGTGCCTGTCGTTCCCCGGCGAGCGGTTCCCTCTGCGGCGGGCCGAGCACGCCATCCTGCAGGCCACCGACCTCGGCGGCGCCGAGTACGAGGTGCGCGCCACGGGCTGGCTCGCACGCATCTTCCAGCACGAGTACGACCACCTCGACGGCGTGCTGTACGTGGACCGGCTGACGCATCCCTTCGGGAAGGCGGCGCTGAAGACCCAGCGGAAGAACAGCTGGGGCGTGCCTGGGCTGAGCTGGCTGCCCGGACGCGACCACCTCGAGGACTGACGCGGCCGAGGCCGCCGCTGGTGTGGCGGATCGCGGTCAGCGCCGCAGGTCGACCCCGTGGATGCCGTTGTGATGGCGCAGGGCGGGGAACACCGCTGACAGGGTGAAGCCGACCCCAGCGACGGTCTGCGCGTTGAGCGTCCCTCCGAACAGGGCGGCACGATCGCGCATCTCGATGATGCCGGCTCCCTCGTAGTGCTCGGTGAGCGCGCGGACGTCGTCCGCGATCGAGTACGCCGTGGCCTGGTCGACGCCCTCGCGGTCGAGACCCAGCCGGCGCGCGGCAGCGCGGATGCCGTCGTCCTCGACGCTGACGGCCAGACCCTCCGGCGTCCAGGCGAACGCGACGGCGGCGTTCGTGCCGGGTCCGCCGTGCTTGAGGGCGTTCTCGAGACTCGTCTGCAGGATGCGGAACACAGCCAGCTCGGCGCCCGGTCGCAGCTCGAAGCGCTCCCCGCTCTCCGTGAAGGTGACCGCCAGCCCGGCGTCGCGCATGACCCGGAAGAGGTCGCGTGCCGAGTGGAGGCTGGGCTGGGGCGAGGAGGCGTCCTGCGCCTCGCGCGCGACAGCCTGCAGCCGGCGGAGGTCGGCAAGCGCATCCCGAGCGGACGTTTCGAGCACACCGGCGGACCGGACGGCCGCTGCGGGGTCGGCGGAGGCTGCATAGCGGACGCCCTCGGCCTGCGTGACCAGCCGAGAGACGGATTGGATGGCCACATCGCCCAGGTCGCCGATGATCCGGAACCGGCCCGCCTGCTCGGCGAGGTCGAGCTCGCGGTCGATGCGGTCCCACTCCGATTCTTGACGCGTATCGCGGAGTCGGATGCGGCGGCTGCGCTCCCACAGCCAGAGGCCCAGGAAGACGAGCGCGGCGATGCCGAGCGCGACGGCCGCGATCACCATGACGTCCATCTCCCGTCTCCTTCCGCCGCATGGCTGTGCGGCCCGGTCAACACTACCGGGCCGCACAACGGTGGGGACGGGACCGGACGCGGCTGTGGATGACTCCGCGTCCGGGCGCCCTGTGGAGAAACCGCTCAGGCGCTGTCGCGGTTTGCCCGCAGCACCTCCAGGCGCGCCCGGTACTCCTGCTCGTCGATGTCGCCGTTGGCGTACCGCTGCGCGAGCGTCTTCTCTGCGGAGCGGACGCCGCCGTTCGGCCCCCAGCCGTCGTATCCACCGCGCGCAGCGGCAGCACGGCGCCAGCGTCGACCGGCGAATCCGAAGATGGCGACGAAGACGAGGATCCAGAAGATCGGGATGAAGATCCACCACCAGCCGACGAACGGCGGGCCGTAGGCGACGGCGCAGGGCGCGGCGGCGACGACGGTGGCCAGTGAGCTGAGCATGATGCGTGTCCAATCGTGAGTGGTCCGCGCCTCTCGCGGACCGACACCCTCAGCCTCGACGCCCGGCCCCCTCGCCGAATCCCCCCTCGGGTGCGTTCCGCCCTACTCCCCCGGGAGCACATTTGTGCCGAATGTGCGCTCAGCGCCGCCCAAAACGCACATTCGGCACGAATCTCGAGGCCCCCGCACGAGAAGCGCGCACTGTCGCGCGGGCGGCGCGCGGTCGTACGATGCCCGCATGGAGCACGAGGACGGCCGGCACGAGGCCGACGACGAACAGCCGGATGACGCGGTCACCGAGTACGAGAACGACCAGGCGGAGAACCGCGAGTCCCTGGAGCGCGAGGCGGGATTGACGGCCTTCGGCGGCCCGACGTTCGGGCACCTGTTCGACCAGCAGCCCGACGACGGCGGATTCGACGCCGAGCACAACCCGTGAACTCACCCCACGCCGTCTGCGTACTCCCCGGGGAGTAGATCCCGGACACCCGCCGGCGGACGCGACGCCCAGGTGCCCTGGCTAGCATGAGGAGATGCCCTGGAACGCGCCCCCCGATCAGGGAGCGAACGCGCGCTTCGGAGACACTCCGACCGAACCGCCCGGCTGGGAGCGCACGCCCTGGACGGAGCGCGGCCGCCCGCGCGGCGCACGCTGGTTCGCGGTCATCGTCGCCGCCCTCATCCAGCTGCCCTTCATCGTCATCGCCGCACGGGATGCGTCGCACGATCCGCTGACCCTCGCCTTCTCGCTGCTCGCCTTCGCGGCCTCGTTCGTCCTTCTCGCCTCCCCGCGGCATCCCGGCCCCACTGTGGTCGCCATCGCCGTGCTGTGCGCACCGGCCATCGCGGTGACCACGGGACCGCCGTTCTCGGCAGTCCCGCTCGCCTTCGCCGTCGTCAGCGCGGTTGTCCGCGGAGCGCGTGTGTGGGCCTGGTGGACGCTCGCCGGCTTCGCGATCGCCGCTCCGGTCGCCGCCTACCTGCTGCGCGGCCAGCCGGCCGCCATGCTGCGGCCCCTGATCATCGCGCTCATCCTCTGCCTCCTGCTCGGTGTCGGCGAGGCGCTGCGCAATCGTCGTGAGCGGTTCCGCGAGGTCGCCCGCCAAGTCGCGGCGCGACGGGAGGCCGCAGCGGAGGCCGAGCGGCTCCGCATCGCCCGCGAACTGCACGACGTACTCGCGCACTCGCTCTCGCAGATCAGCGTCCAGGCCGGCGTCGGCCTCCACCTGTTCGACTCCCGGCCCGAGAAGGCCCGCGAGAGTCTGGAGGCGATCAAGACCACCAGCAGCCAGGCGCTCGAGGAGGTGCGCGGCGTCCTCGGCTTCCTCCGGGGTACCGAGGAGCAGGCCGCCCGCTCCCCCGAGCCTGATCTCACGCGCATCCCGGTCCTCGTGGAGACGTACCAGAAGGCCGGCCTGCGCGTCACGTACGACACCGACCTGACATCGACCCCGTCCGCCGCGACGCAGCTGGCGCTGTACCGGATCGTCCAGGAGTCACTGACCAACATCGGCCGGCACGCGCAGGCGTCCAGCGTCGCGATCCGGCTCACCGAGATCGACGGCTGGTACGTGCTGACCGTGCGCGACGACGGCCGGGGCCTGCCCACAGCCGCGAGTGGAGATGGCCGCACGTCGGCCCAATCCGCCGCCGCGGGCGTCGGACGGGGCGGACGGGGCATGGTCGGGATGCGCGAGCGCGCCGAGCTGCTCGGCGGCCGCTTCGACGTCCGCCCCGCCGACGGCGGAGGGCTCCTCGTCGAGGCGCGTATCCCCTCCACGGCACCGCGGTCGGCGCAGAGAGAGGCCGCATCGTGATCCGGGTCCTGCTCGCCGACGACCAGCTCCTGGTCCGCGCCGGTTTCCGCGCGCTCCTGGAGGCCGAGGACGACGTCGAGATCGTCGGTGAGGCCGGAACCGGGCGCGCGGCGGTGGATCTCGTTCGCGAGACGCATCCCGACGTCGTGCTGATGGACATCCGGATGCCGGACGGCGACGGACTGTGGGCGACCGGTGAGATCGTCGCAGACCCGGCCCTCGCCGGTACCCGCATCGTCATCGTGACGACGTTCGAGCTCGATGAGTACGTCGCCCAGGCGATCATCGCCGGCGCCAGCGGTTTCCTGGTGAAGGACACCGAGCCGGTGGAGCTCATCCGCGCCGTGCACGTCGTGGCCGACGGCGACGCACTGCTCTCCCCGGGCGTGACCCGGCGGCTCATCGAGCGTGTGTCGGGCGGGCTGCGGCCGGCACCGGATGCGGCGGCTCTTCAACATCTCACCGACCGCGAACGCGAGGTGCTGACCCTGGTCGCACACGGTCTGACCAACACCGAGATCGGCGAACGGCTCTTCCTCAGCCCGCTCACCGCGAAGACCCACGTGTCGCGGATCATGACGAAGCTGGATGCGCGCGACCGCGTCCACCTCGTCGTCCTGGCCTACGAGACCGGCCTCGTCCAGCCCGGCTGGCAGTAGCGGCGGCCCGCAGATTTGCGCCAAATCGTCGTTCTGCGCGCGCCATAACCGTGATTTGGCGCACATCGCAGGCTCGAAGGGTGCATAACGAAAACCCCCGGCCTTCCGAAGAAGACCGGGGGTTTCACAACGCTCCCCGACTTGGACTCGAACCAAGAACCTGCCGGTTAACAGCCGGCTGCTCTGCCAATTGAGCTATCGAGGAATGCTTGATCAGCGAAGCTACTCTAGCAAGGTTCGCGGCCACGGGAGAAATCGGGCGTGCATCCCGCGCGCGTCCAGCCTCAGTACCCTGCCGACGGGTCGACCACCCCCACGAACCGGCCGTCGTCGAGGAAGGCGTGGACGTTCAGACGGATGCGCTCGGCGAGCAGCGGGGCCGTCATCTCGGGGGTGTCCGCCTGGTGCGGCGTGATGATCACGTTCGGCTCGTCCCAGAGGGGATGGCCGTCCGGCAGCGGTTCCGGGTCCGTCACATCGATGCCCACGCCCGCGATCGTGCCGGAGCGCAGCGCCTCCAACAGGGCATCCGTGTCGACGAGTCCGCCGCGCGCTATGTTCACCAGGTACGCGGTGTCCTTCATCGCCGCGAACTCGTCCGCGCCGAACAGGTGCCGCGTTCCACCGGTGAGCGCGGCGGCGACGACCACGAGGTCGGCCGAGGGCAGCACCTCGCTGAGCCGGTCGGCGGTCACGGTGCGGACGGCACCCTCCACCGGTGATGCGGTGCGCCGGACGATGGTGACGCGCACACCGAACGGCTCGAGCAGCCGCATCAGCTCCAGGGCGATGCCGCCGGCGCCGACGATGACGACGTCGAGGCCGTACAGCGACCGTCCCTCCTGCTCCGTCGCCCACGACCGGGCACGAACGCGCTTCGGGATCACCCGCAGCAGCGCGAGGCTCAGCACCAGGGCGTGCTCGGCCACGGGCTGCGCGTAGGCGCCCTTCGCGCTGGTCCAGATCAGCCCCGGGCGGTCCTCGGTCGCGAGGACGTCGGCGAACGCATCCACACCGGCCCAGGGCAGCTGCACCCAGCCGATGCCGGGATGCGCGTGCAGCACCGCCGGGAACTCGGCCGCCTGCGTGTTGGACAGCCAGACCACACCGCGTGTCCGTTCGGAGAGCGGCTCGACCGTCCCGCCGGCCGACTCGACGGCATCCACGAACCGCTGCGACGGCTGCGGCAGCACGGCGATCGGTCCGGACTCCGGCCGCTGATCCTCCGGAAGCGCAGTCGTCTCGACGGCCAGCACGGCCCGGTGATGCGACGGCGTCCCGGTCTGCTCGGTCTCGTCCATTCCCTCTGCGCTCATCGCGTCTCCACTCCGTGCTGTTCGACCGCTCCCGTGCTCTCCGCCGTCGCGCGCCGGGTCGCCCCGCGCTGGGGTCGCCGCTCCGTCCGCTGCGCCGGCGGCTTCAGCGCGCGTGCGAGACCGGCGACGAAGGGATGCGTCGGGTCGGCGAGCACCTGCTCAATCGGTCCGTAGCCCACCGGCCGGCCGCCCTGCAGCACGAGCGACACATCCGTCGCCCGCCGCAGCACGGCAAGATCGTGACTCACCACGACCGCCGAGAAGTCGGGATGCCCGCGCAGCTGCCCGAGCAGGTCGATGACCGCGTCGCGCACGGTCGCGTCGATCCCGGCGGTCGGCTCGTCGGCGACCAGGATGGTCGGCCCGAGCACGAGCGCCCGCGCCAGGGCGACGCGCTGCCGCTGCCCCGAGCTCAGCTCGTACGGGTACTTGTTGAGCACACTGAGCGGCAGGTGCACGGTGTCGAGCATGGTCGCCGCCCGGGCGCCCGCCGTCCGCCGCGGATACCGCTCGTCGCGCTCGAAGATCGGGAGCGTGACGTTGTCCTGCACGCTGAGCGACGGCTCCAGGGTCGCGGCGGCCTCCTGCGGCAGGTAGCCGACGTGGAAGGTCACCTCGGCCAGGTCGCGCTTGCGCGCCTTCCGCAGCGGGTGACCGAGGACGGACGCCTCTCCCCCGCTGATCCTCGGGCCCGGATCGGATGCGCGCGGAGGGAGGACTCGTCCGGACAGCACCTGCGCGAGCGTGCTCTTACCGGAGCCGGTCTCCCCCAGCACGCCGAGCACCTGCCCCTGCTCGAGGCGGAAGCTCACCCCGCGCAGGGCCACGCATGACGCGCTCGGGCCCCGCGCAGGGTATTCGACGGACAGGTCGCTGACGACGATGGCGGGGTCGGAACTCACATCTTCGACCCTAGGCGCTCTCCGCCTGCAACTCCCGCAGCGCCTCGCGCCGGTCGGCCTGTTCGACCGGGTCCGGGACGGGCAGGGAGGCGAGAAGCCGCTGGGTGTACGCCTCGCGCGGGTTGCCGAGCACCTCGGCGCCGGTCCCCTCCTCGACGAGCTTTCCGCGGTGCAGTACCGCGATCCGGTCGGCGAGAATGTCGACGACGGCGAGGTCGTGGCTGATGAACAGCGACGCGAACCCGAACTCCCGCTGCAGGTCGGCGAAGAGCTCCAGCACGCGCGCCTGCACCGAGACGTCGAGTGCGGAGGTCGGCTCGTCGGCGATCAGGAGGCTCGGCTCCAGCGCGAGCGCACGCGCCAGGCTGGCGCGCTGCCGCTGACCGCCGGACAGCTCGTGCGGATACCGGTCGCCGTACGCGCGCGGCAGCTGGACCGCCTCCAACAGCTCGTCGACGCGGCGACGGGCCTCGGTGGCCGAGCTCGCGCGACCGTGGACGACGAGCGGCTCGGCGACGCACTCGGCGATCGTGAGCAGCGGATTGAAGCTCGACGCCGGGTCCTGGAACACGAACCCGATGTCGCTCCGCACCTTGCGGAACCGCCGCTCGCGGACGCCGTTCATCTCGATCCCGAGCACTTCGAGCGACCCGCCGGTGACCTTGTTGAGGCCCGCGATGGCCCGCCCGATGGTCGTCTTGCCCGAGCCGGACTCGCCGACAAGGCCGAGCACCTCGCCCGGACGGATCTCGAACGAGACCCCGTCGACGGCCACGAACCCGGGGCGGCCGAGCCGCCCGGGGTACTGGATGCGCAGATCGCGCGCCTGGACGACCGGCGCCTCGATCGGGCGCTCGGCCCGGGCGATGGCGCGGTCCTGCGTGGCGATCAGGCCCTGTCCGATCTTCGGCACAGCGGCGAGCAGCTTGCGCGTGTAGTCGGCCTGCGGGGAGGAGAACAGCGTCCGCACATCCGCCTGCTCGACCAGCTTGCCCTGGTACATGACCGCGACGCGGTCCGCCAGGTCGGCGACGACGCCCATGTTGTGGGTGATGAGCACGATGGCGGCCCCGAACTCGTCGCGACAACGTCGCAGCAGGTCGAGGATCTCGGCCTGGACCGTCACATCCAGAGCGGTCGTCGGCTCGTCCGCCACGATCAGCCCGGGGTTCAGCACGAGCGCCATCGCGATGACGATGCGCTGCTTCTGGCCGCCGGAGAACTGGTGCGGGTAGTACTTGACCCGCTTCTCCGGCTCCGGGATGCCGACCCGGCCGAGGATCTCGACGGCGCGCTCCCGCGCCTCCTTCTTCGACAGCTTGCCGTGTGCCCGCAGACCTTCCGCGATCTGCCAGCCGACGGGATAGACCGGGTTCAGCGCCGTCGACGGCTCCTGGAACACCATGGCCACGTCGGTGCCGCGCACCTCGCGCAGCTTGCTCTTGCCGATGGAGACGATGTCCGCCTCCGTCTTGCCATCGCGGCTGCGCAGGATGACCGCACCCGATGCCGTCGCCGTCTCGGGCAGCAGTCCGAGGATGGTCTTGGCGGTGACCGTCTTGCCCGAGCCCGACTCGCCGACGATGGCGAGCACCTCGCCGGGGGCGACGTTGAGGCTCACCCCGTCGACCGCCTTCACGGCGCCGGCGTCGGTGGAGAAGGAGACCGACAAGTCCTTGATCTGTACGACGTCGCTCATGGACGCACCTCGATTCCGTGCTCGTCGAACGATTCGCCGCCCTCGAGTCCGTCGACCCCTCCGGGGCCGGCCGTCAGAGTGCCGCCGGGGACGACCGAGGTCTCGGCGACCTCTCCGGAGGCCGCAGCGGCGCGGCGGCGGCCGCGGAGACGCGGGTCGGCCAGGTCGTTGAGGCTCTCGCCCACCAGGGTGATGCCCAGCACGACCAGCACGATGGCGAGACCCGGGTAGATGGAGGTCCACCAGATCCCGCTGGTCACGTCATCCACGGCCTTGTTGAGGTCGTAGCCCCACTCGGCGGCGGCGGTCGGCTCGATGCCGAAGCCGAGGAAGCCGAGGCCGGCGAGCGTGAGGATGGCCTCCGACGAGTTCAGGGTGAAGATCAGCGGGAGCGTCCTGGTCGAATTGCGCAGCACGTGCCGGAACATGATCCGGCTGTTGCTCGCGCCGACGACCCGCGCCGACTCGACGTACGCCTCCGCCTTGATCCGGACGACCTCCGAGCGGATCACTCGGAAGTACTGCGGGATGTAGACGACGGTGATCGAGATCGCCGCCGCCAGGATGCCGCCCCACAGGCTCGACTGCCCGCCGCTGATCGCGATGGCCATGACGATCGCGAGCAGCAGCGACGGGAAGGCGTAGATCGCATCGCAGATGACGACGAGCACGCGGTCGAGCCAGCCGCCGAAGTAGCCGGAGACGAGTCCGAGCAGCACGCCGAGGAAGATCGACAGGAGCACGGCGATGATGATGACGAGGATCGCGGTCTGCGCTCCCCAGATCACCCGCGAGAACACGTCGTAGCCGCCGGACGTGGTGCCCCAGATGTGCGCGGCGCTCGGCGGCTGCTGCGCGCCGAACGACTTCCCGTCCGCCTTCGACTGCGCGAACCCGTACGGCGCGATCACGGAGGCGAAGATCGCCGTCAGGATGAACAGCGCGGTGAGCACGAGGCCCACCACGAGCATTCCGCGCTGCAGGCCGACGCTCTGGCGGAGCTGGTGGACGACGGGCAGGCGGTCCCAGAGGGAACGCTTGCGGGAGGTCACTGATGCGGTCGACATCTCAGTACCTCACTCTCGGGTCGATGAGGGCCGAGATGACGTCGACCACGAAGTTGGTGAGGGTCACGATGACGGCGAGCAGCACGACCATGCCCTGCACGGCCACGAAGTCGCGCGCCTGCAGGTAGTGGACGAGCTGGAAGCCGAGGCCCTTCCACTCGAACGTCGACTCCGTCAGCACGGCACCGCCGAGGAGCAGGGCGATCTGCAGGCCGATGACCGTGATGATCGGGATGAGCGCCGGGCGGTAGGCGTGCTTGCGCAGGAGCCGCGATTCGCCGACACCGCGCGATCGCGCCGCGTCGACGTAGTCGGTCGACAGCGTCCCGATCACGTTGGTGCGGACCAGCCGGAGGAAGATGCCGGCGGTCAGCAGACCGAGGGCGAGTCCCGGGAGGATGGCGTGCATCAGCACGTCGCCGACCACGGCCGGGTCGCCGGTCTGGAACGCGTCGATCAGGTAGATGCCGGTCTTGTTGTCGAGCGTCTGCATCTCCAGCTCGGAGCTCGTCGATGCGCGTCCGGCGACCGGGAGCCAGCCCAGCCAGATGGAGAAGATGAGCTTCAGCACGAGCCCGACGAAGAAGACCGGGGTGGCGTAGAAGAGGATCGCCATGATCCGCAGGCCCGCGTCCGGGGCCTTGTCACGGAAGTAGGCGGCGATCAGGCCGAGCGGGATGCCGACGATGAAGGCGACGATCAGCGCGTAGAACGCGAGCTCCAGCGTTGCTGCGCCGTACGTCAGCAGCACCTGGGTGACCGGCTGGTTGTCGGTGAACGTCGTCCCGAAGTCGCCGCGCAGCAGCTGGCCGAGGTACTCGAAGTACTGGACGATGATCGGCCGGTCATAGCCGGCCTCGTGCACGCGCTCGGCGAGCTGCGCCGGGGGCAGCTTCCCGCCGAGCGCCGCGGTGATCGGGTCTCCGGTCGACCGCATCAGGAAGAAGACGACGGTGACCAGGATGAAGATGGTCGGGATGATGAGAAGGGCGCGGACGAGGATGTAGCGGCCGAGGCCGCCTCCGGATCGTCGCTTCGCCTTCGTCCGGTCCGGCCCGGGGGCGGTCCCGGCCGCCGGGGCGCTGACAGTCGCTGTCATGGAAGCCAATCGTGATGGTTCGTGGAAAGGGGGCGGCTCGCTGCGTGAGCGAGCCACCCCCCGGTTCGGCTCAGAGCTGGTGGCTCAGAACCGGTTTACTTCGAGAGAGCCGCGTAGCGGAACTTGAACGACGGGTCGAGCGTCTTGTCGGCGCCCGAGACACCCTTCGCGACGACCGCGATCTGCGAACCCTGCAGCAGCGGAAGCGTGCTGAGGTCCGCCCCGACCTTGGCCTGGATCTCCTCGATCAGCTTGGTGCGCTCGGCCTTGTCGGTCGTGCCCGCCTGCTTCGCGATGAGGTCCTGGACCTCCGGGTTGTCGTAGTGGTTCGCCAGGAAGTTCTCCTTGATGAAGAACGGCGACAGGTAGTTGTCGGCGTCCGAGTAGTCCGGGAACCAGCCGAGCTGGTACGCCGGGTAGACGTCCTTCGTGCGGTCCTTCGAGTACTGCACCCACTCGGTCGACTGCAGGTTGACCTTGAACAGGCCGCCGTTCTCCAGCTGCTCCTTGACCAGGGCGTATTCGTCACCGGAGGACGGGCCGTAGTGGTCCGGGTTGTACTGGAGGTTCAGCGAGACCGGGGTCGAGACGCCGGCCGCCTGGAGGGTCTGCTTCGCCTTGTCGAGGCTGGGGCCGCCGTTGCCGTCGCCGTACAGCTCCTTGAGCACCGTGGTGGCGCCGGTCAGGCCGTCCGGGACGAACGAGTACAGCGGGGTGTAGGTGCCCTTGTAGACCTGGTCGGCGATGGCCGAGCGGTCGACGAGGTCGGCCGCCGCCTGACGCACGGCGAGGGCCTTCTTCGCGTCGGCCTCCGGCGTGGTCGCACCGAACGGCTGGGTGTTGAAGTTGAACACGATGTAGCGGGTCTCGCCACCCGGTCCCTTCACGACCTTGACCTTGTTGTTGTTCTCGAGGCTCGCGACGTCGGTGGCCGAGAGGCTGCGGAAGGCGACGTCGATCGCGGCCTTCTGAATGTCGAGCTTCAGGTTCGACGACTCGGCGTAGTACTTGACGTTGACCTTGTCGGTCGCGGGCTTGCCGAGCAGACCCTTGTACCCGGAGTACGCCTTGTAGGCGATCAGGTTGTTGAAGTCGTAGCTCGTGATGTCGTACTGACCGGCGAACGGGTGGCCCTTGACGATGGTGTTGTCGGGCGTGACCTTGTCGGCCGAGAAGACCTGCTCATCCACGATCGGACCGGCGGGGCTGGAGAGCACCTGTGGGAAGGTCTGGTCGTTCGGGACCTTGAGCGTGAAGACGACCGTGGTCTTGTCCGGCGCCGAGACGCTGTCCAGGTTGGCAAGCAGCGATGCCGGGCCGTTGGGGTCGTTGATCTTGATCTGGCGGTCGAAGGTGAACTTTACGTCCGACGAGGTGAGGTCGTGTCCGTTGGCGAACTTCAGTCCCGGCTTGAGCTTGACCGTGTACTCGGTCGGCGAGGTGAAGTCGGCGCTCTCGGCGATGTCCGGCTTGACGTCCGGGCTGCCGTACGGGGTGTTCAGAAGGAACGGGTAGACCTGGTTCATGACGGCGAACGAGCCGTTGTCGTACGAACCGGCGGGGTCGATCGACGTGATCTTGTCGGTGGTGCCGACGGTGATGGCGCCACCGCCGCCGCCGCCCGAGCCGTTGTTGTTCCCGGAGCAGCCGGCGAGCACCAGTGCCGCGGCCGCGAACGCGGCGGATACGGCGAGCAGGCGCCGTCCGCCGTTGTGTGCGGATGTCATATCCGATTACCTCTTCCTGGTGTGGGATGCGCAAGCGGCGTCGTCACGGGCGTGCGGGATCGCCGTTCGCGTGAGAACTTTCCTAGCACGGAATGCTCGTTCTTCCTGCATTCGGATGCGGATCCGGGCGCGATCTTTACACGGACGCAACAAAAGAGCGCAGCTGCGGGCATTCGTCTGCGGATTCCGCAGGCGGCGGTTTCCGCGTGCTATTCGCCGCGCAGCCGGCGCCGTTCGCTCTCGATCGCGACCATGGCGAGCGAGATCTGGCGGCGCAGCTCCGGGTCTTCGGTGCGGCCGAGGCGCGAGGTCAGTTCCGCCTTCTCGCGGAGCAGGTCGCGGTCGATGAGGCCATCGACGATGGATCGTGCGTAGCGCCCCGGGTCGCCACCCTGCGGGAGCTCCGCAACAGCCAGCGCGTTGACCGTCGGGGCATACGCCTGCGGCACCTCGGCGAGCACCCGATCCACCCAGCCCGGCTGTTCGAGGGTGGCGAGCTGACTCGCGATCGCGTCGCGCACCACGGCGTGGGTCGGGTTGACGAACGGGACCTGCACGGCGCGCGCCGCCCGCTCCTGGCCGACCTCGTCGGGCAGCTGCAGCAGCACCATGAGGCTCTCGCGCTCGGTCCGCTGCGTCGGATCGGTGAGGTCGGCCTGCGCGAGAGGACGCGGCTGCTCGGCGGAGCCGGACGGGCCGTCGCCGCCCGGGTACGAGCGGCTGCGGCCGTCGTCGCGGGTTCCGTCGCGCGAGCCGTCGCGTGAACCGGAGCCTCGCTGGGCGGCCCGGACGGCGCGAATGGCGTCCTGCAGGTCTGCTCCCGAGAGCCGCGCGAGTTCGCGGGTGTAGCCGTTCTGCGATGCGGGGTCGCGGATCGTCGCCACGATGGGCGCACCCGCGCGCAAGGCGGCCGCCCGGCCCTCGACCGAGTCGAGGTCGAAGCGCTCGACGGTACGGCGGATCATGAACTCGAACATCGGCTTGCGTGCGTCGATCATGCGGCGCACCGCCACATCCCCCTGGGCCAGCCGCAGATCGCACGGGTCGAGGCCGTCCGGTCCGACCGCGACGTAGGTCTGCGCGGAGAACCGCTGCTCTTCGCCGAACGCGCGGGAGGCCGCCTTCTGGCCCGCCGCGTCCGGGTCGAACGTGAAGATGACCGAACCCTGGCTGTTGTCGTCGCCCATCACGCGGCGGATCACCTTGATGTGGTCGACGCCGAACGAGGTGCCGCAGGTGGCGACCGCGGTCGTGATCCCGGCGAGGTGGCACGCCATGACGTCCGTGTAGCCCTCGACCACGACGACCTGGTCCTGTCGCGAGATGTCACGCTTGGCCAGATCCAGCCCGTAGAGCACCTGCGCCTTCTTGTAGACGGGGGTCTCGGGGGTGTTGAGGTACTTCGGGCCCTTGTCGTCGTCGAGCAGGCGGCGCGCGCCGAAGCCGATGGTCTGGCCGGTGACGTCGCGGATGGGCCAGATCAGCCGGCCGCGGAAGCGGTCGTAGACACCGCGATCGCCCTGCGAGACGAGCCCGGCGGTCAGCAGCTCCTCCTGACTGAAGCCCTTGCCGCGGAGGTGCTTGGTCAGCTCGTCCCAGCTCTTCGGGGCGAACCCCACGCCGAAGTGAGCCGCCGCCGCTGCGTCGAAGCCGCGCTCACCGAGGAATCGGCGGCCGGGGTCGGCATCCGGGGCGGACAGGCGGTCGCGGAAGAACTCCTCCGCCGCGGCGTTCGCCGCGAGCAGGCGGGCGCGGTTGCCGGAGCTCTCGGAGGGGCCGCCGCCGCCCTCCTCGTAGTGGAGCTGGTAGCCGATGCGCGCGGCAAGCCGCTCGACCGCGTCCGTGAACGAGACGTGGTCCATCTTGAGCAGGAACTCGTAGACGTCGCCGCCTTCGCCGCAGCCGAAGCAGTGGTAGCGGCCGACGCCCGGGCGCACGTAAAAGCTGGGGCTCTTCTCGTCGTGGAACGGGCAGAGGCCCTTGAGTGCGCCGACGCCGCCGGTCTTGAGACTGACGTAGTCGCCGACGATGTCGCCGATGTTGGTGCGGGCTTTGACCTCTTCGATGTCGCTCTGTCGAATCCGGCCTGCCATGCTCTCGATTCTAGTGAGCCGGACCGACGCTCCGGCCCGGACGGCGAAACCCGGAGGGCCCGGCCGTCGCGGTCACTCCCCCGGCGGGCGGCGGCGACGCGTGTTCTGGGCGATCTCGATGATGGCGCAGAACACCTCGATGCCCACGCGCAGCAGGAGCACGCTCAGCATCGCCCCGACGAGGGTGATGAGGACGCCGAACAGGAACACGAACGCACCGATCGGCGCGTGCGTCGCGATCGCCGAGGTGAGCGAGTTGGCGAAGCCGACGATGATGCCGAGCGCGATCAGGACGAGCCCGACGACGTACACCGGACCGGCGAGCTTGCGCGTGACGTAATTCGTGAACGTGAAGTCGAACAGGGAGGAGAAGAACCGCGAGTCGTCCAGGCGGTCGGCGAGGTCGCCGACCGTGCGGCCGGGGGTGGAGTGTGCGCCGGGGGCTCCGGTCGTCGCGGAGTCGGCGGTCGCGCCGTCGGCGGTGCCGCCGTCGACGGTTGTGGCGCTCGCTCCTACAGCGGTGGCTCCGACGGGGGCACTCGGCGCGGCTGCCGCAGGCGCGGCGGGGGCTGCGGGCGGTTCGGAGGCGTTCGTGGGTTCGTCGCCCGTCTCGCTCACCGTCGTCGTGTCCACAGCGGCCTCCTGGTCGGTGTCGGTCGTGTCGGCATCGAGCCGCTCGGTCGGAGTGTCTGCGGGCACGCCGGCGGAAGGCGCCGTGCCCGCGGAGGTAGTCGTATCGACGGCTGCTGCGGCAGCGGCCACAGCAGCCGCACCCTGATCGGTGGATGTGGGTCGCGCGTAGAGTTCTTCGGCCGTCGGGAGACGCTTGGTCGCCGCGGCGCCGGTGTCGTCGGACGCCTCGGCAGTGCCCGTGCTCTCCTCGATCAGGGGCTCGGCGGGCGAGGTGGAGGTGTCACGGGCCGACGCGCTGCGGCTCCGACTCGACCCGCTGCTGGGCGCGAGCGGCTCGCGGGCACCGAGGGTCGCATCCATGATGTCGGGTGCTTCGCCCTCCGGTGCGATCGGGGTGGGCTTCGCGGTCGTCCGGCGGGTTCGAGGCGTCGCGGGCTTCTTGGCCGCGGGCTTTCGCGCAGCCGCAGGCGCAGTCGTCTCGCCGGTCGGGGCGGCGGCATCGTTCGACGGGTCGGTCTCAGGGATCTGCGACGCGGCGCTCTTCGTCGCCCGTGGCTTGGTCGACCGTGCTGCGGGCGCACCCGCGGTGGACGACGCGGCGGACTTGGCCCCGGTCGTCTTGGCCCCGGTCGTCTTGGCCGCAGTCGTCTTGGCCGTTCGGGTCGTCGAGGAGCCGGTCGTTCGCGGGGTCCGGGTCATGCCCGAGCCCGCGGTCGCACCGCCGCCCGCCGCCGGCGTGGCGGCTCCGGTCCCCTCCGGTGGGGTGCCGGCCGTCTCCGTCGACTCCCCCTCTGCGGGGCGGTCGCCGTCGGACGGTGGTAGTGCGGTGCTCATTCGTCTCCTCCCGAAGCCTGACTCCCAGCATTCTGCACTGCGCCGCGGTATACAACCCCGGCGCGCGGAGCATCCGGTGCTTCACAGCGGTTCTGCGTCGAAGCCCCCGATCTTTCCGTGTTCAGTGCTGCACGAGACGCTCGTACCAGCTGAGCGCGGACTGGTCGGTGAGGCTGGCGACCTGGTCGACGACGACCCGTCGGCGCTCGTCGTCCGTCGCTGCCGCACGCCAGTCCTCCGCGAATCCCGGGTCGAGTTCGGCCGGACCGCGCTGGTAGAGCAGGTCGGCCAGCGTGGTCAGGATCTGCCGCTGCTGGGCGTAGATGGGCTGGCGCGTGTTCCGCGACATGACGAACGTCGCGACGATGCCCTTCAGCACGGCAATCTCGGCCTGGATGCCCGCCGGGACGACCACGTCGGCGCCGAAGCGGATGAGGTCCACCCGTCCCGCGGCCTCCTTCGTGGCGTGGACGGCCGCGTGTGCGAAGCGCCCGATCAGCTGGCTCGTGAGGTTCTTCAGGCGCGCCTGGGACCGGCGCGAACCGTCCCACCCGTCGAGCCAGATGTCCATGCTGTCGAGCCGGTCGAACGCCTCGATGAGCTCTTGGTGGCTGACTTCGCCGCCGATCCACTCGTGCATGGACTCGACGAGATCCTCGTGGTCGACCCGGCTTCCGAGGGCCGCGACGTCGATGTAGCCGTTCACCACGGCGTCCTCGAAGTCGTGGACGGAGTAGGCGATGTCGTCGGACAGGTCCATGACCTGCGCCTCGATGCACCGCTGGCGCTCGGGGGCGCCCTGCCGCATCCACTCGAACACGGCGCGGTCGTCGGCGTAGAAGCCGAACTTCGCGCGCCCGCTCGGGTCGGCCACCGACGAGGCCGCCGGCCACGGGTACTTGCAGCTCGCGTCGAGGCTGGCGCGGGTGAGGTTGAGCCCGTACGGCCGGCCGTCGCGTCCGAAGACCTTCGGTTCGAGCCGGCTCAGCAGCCGGAGCGTCTGCGCGTTGCCCTCGAAGCCGCCGATGTCATCGGCCCAGCTGTTCAGGGCCCGCTCACCGTTGTGGCCGAACGGCGGATGCCCGATGTCGTGTGCGAGGCAGGCGGTGTCGACGATGTCCGGGTCGAGTCCGAGGCTGTTGGCGAGCTCGCGGCCGACCTGCGCGACCTCGAGCGAGTGCGTCAGCCGGTTGCGGGCGAAGTCCAGCCCGGCGGTGGGGCTGAGCACCTGCGTCTTCGCCGCGAGACGGCGGAGCGCACTGGAGTGCAGCAGCCGCGCGCGGTCGCGTGCGAAGTCGCTGCGCCGGTTCGAGTGCTGCTCCGGGAGCCAGCGCTCCCGGTCGTGCTCGGAGTACCCGCGCTCGGCGGACGCTTCGGCCGTCTGCACCGCTCCGGCACCCGCGCTCGTGGTCGCCGCGATGTCATCCACCACTGTTGTGCACCTCCGCATCGGCGACCTCGGCGCGCTGTACGCCGTCGAGATCCCGGCTCTCGAGCCAGCGGTCCGGCAGCGCCGGCCGCTTCGGCGAGCCGGCACGACCGCGCTGACCCTCCGCCGCCTCGCCCGGGTACTCCTGGTCGGGGTCGAGCGTGGCGAGCAGCTCGTCGAGGTGCTCGAGCGTGTCGACGGTCGCGAGGCTCGCGCGCAGGTCGCCGCCGACCGGGTAGCCCTTGAAGTACCAGGCCACATGCTTGCGGATGTCGCGGCAGCCGCGCTCCTCGCTGTCGAAGAACTCGACCAGCAGCTCCGCGTGGCGGCGGAACGTCTGCGCCACCTGCCCGAGCGTCGGATGCGCCTGAGCGGCCTCCGCCTCTGCTGCCGAGATCTCGCCCGCCCGCGCGCGGAAGGCGGCGGCCAGGTCGCCGAACAGCCAGGGCCGCCCGAGGCAGCCGCGGCCGACCACGACGCCGTCGCAGCCGGTCTCCTCCACCATCCGGATCGCGTCGGCGGCCGACCAGATGTCGCCGTTGCCGAGCACGGGAGTCGAGGTCACCGTCTCCTTCAGCTTGGCGATGGCCGACCAGTCGGCGTGACCCGAGTAGAACTCCGCCGCCGTGCGTGCGTGCAACGCCATCGAGGCGACACCGGCGCCCTCGGCGATGCGCCCGGCCTCGAGGTAGGTCAAGTGGTCGCCGTCGATGCCCTTGCGCATCTTGATCGTGAGCGGGATGTCGCCGGCCGCCTGCACGGCGCCTTCGACGATCTCACGGAACAGCCCGAGCTTCCACGGAAGCGCCGCTCCCCCGCCCTTGCGCGTGACCTTCGGCACCGGGCACCCGAAGTTGAGGTCGATGTGGTCGGCGCGGTCTTCGGCGACGAGCATCGTCACCGCCTCGCGCACGGTGACGGGGTCGACCCCGTAGAGCTGGATGGAACGCGGCGTCTCCGACTCGTGGTGCGTGATGAGGCGCAGCGACTCGGGCGTGCGTTCGACGAGGGCGCGGGACGTGATCATCTCGCTGACGTAGAGACCGGCGCCGAACTCGCGGCAGAGCCGCCGGAACGCGGTGTTGGTGATCCCGGCCATCGGTGCGAGGACGACCGGCACGTCGAGCCCCAGCGGACCGATGGTCAGCTGAGGCGCGTGGCTTAGGGTGGCAGTGGTAGACATCTCACTCGATTCTCCCAGAAAGCGTGCTGAGCTATGGCCGAGAGCCCGGAATCCGTGGACAACTCCCCTGTTGGCGCACCTGTGAGCACCGGTCGGGAGCGCGTCGCCGCCGACGCGGAGGCCCGCGGCATCGAGGTCGAAATCGTGGAGCGTCCCGCCGCGCGGAGCCTCGAGGAGGCCGCTTCGCTGCTCGGCATCCAGCCCGGCGACATCGTCAAGACGCTGGTGGTCAAGCGGAGCGACGACACGTTCGTCTTCGCCCTCGTGCCCGGCGGCCGCAAGATCGCCTGGCCGAAGCTCCGCTCGGTGCTGCAGGTCAACAAGCTGCAGCTCCCGGATGCGTCGGTCGCGTTCGCCGCCACCGGCTACGAGCGCGGCACGATCACGCCCTTCGGCAGCACCACCGCCTGGCCGGTCGTCGCCGACGCCACCATCCCCGGCCGCCGCGTGTCGATGGGCGCCGGCGAGCACGGCTACTCCCTGTTCGTCGACGCGGACGCGCTCATCACCGCCTTCGACGCGACCGTCGCCGACATCACCGACCCCGAGTAGCGCGCCGCTCCCCGGCCCGCCATCGAGTTGACACAACACGCCGTCGCCGCCACCCGCCCAACGGCGTGTTGCGTCAACTCAAGTGCGAGCTGTGGATAACGGCGGGCAGGCAGCAGACATGACTGGCAGCCTGTGGCGATGGAACCGCTCAGGATGGGACCCCACTTCACGACGAGAGAGGCGCTGCTGCACGGTGTCTCACGCTCTCGCCTGCGGCGCGGGGATCTGACGCGCCCCCACCACGGCGTCCGGGGCACCGGTCCCGCGCAGGACCTCGTCGAGCGTTGCCGGGCATTCCACCCCGCGATGGCTGAGGGGATGCTGTTCAGTCACATCACCGCCGCGCGCCTCCACGGGCTTCCCGTCGGACGGGAGGCGGAACCTGACGAGGCCCTGCATGTCTCCACCCGGGCGCCGGGACGGGCACCGCGTCACCGTGGAATCCACGGCCATCAGACGATGGATCGCCGACGATGTGACCACGACACTCCATGGACTACGGGTCGTGTCCGCGGTCGAGGCCTGGTGTCAACTCGCCACCACGCTTGCTGAAGATGACCTGGTCGTCTGCGGGGACGCCCTCATCCGTCGCAAGGAGCCGATCGCGACAGTGGAGCAACTGGCCGCCGCCGTCGCGTCCAGTCCGCGACGGCCCGGCGTACGTTCCCTTAGGTCCGCACTCGCGCGCGTCCGGGCCCGCACCGACTCCCCGATGGAGTCAGTGCTTCGCCTCGCTCTGGTGCGCGCCGGACTCCCGGAACCGGCGGTGAACTATCTGATCGTCGGTCCCGATGGCGAGGTGGTCGCACATGGCGACCTGGCCTATCCAGCCGCGAAAGTCGTGGTCGAGTACGACGGTGATCAGCACAGAACGGACGCGCGCCAGTATTACATCGACGTCGATCGCTTGTGGCGCATCCGGACCATGGGCTGGGAGGTCGTCCGCCTCAACCGCACACACATGGTCAGCGACGCCCACGAGGCGGTTCGACGTGTCCGTCTGGCACTGGCGTTGAGTTGACGCGACACGCCGCCGCGTCACGGAACGCGACGGCGTGCGTCAACTCGTTCGCTAGAAGGTGCAGGTGTCGCCGTCGCAGACGGCAGCGGCGGCGCCGAGTTGGACGAGCGGCACGACCGGCGCGGACGGCGCCGGCGCAGCCGCGGCCGGCTCCGCGCCGCTCACGCGGTCACCGCCGCGCGCTCCGACCAGACCTGCTCCAGCACCTGCGCGAAGGTCTGCGCGTCCTGCGCACCCGAGACGCCGTACTTGCCGTCGATGACGAAGAACGGGACGCCGTTGATGCCGTATTCTCCGGCGGTCGCCTGGTCGGCGCGCACGTCCTGGAGGTACTGCTCCGATTCGAGCGCCTGGAGCGCCGCATCTCGGTCGAGCCCCACCTCGGCCGCGAGATCCGCGAGGTCCTCGACCCGGCCGACATGTCGACCTTCCATGAAGTAGGCGCGGAACAGGCGCTCCGCCAGCTCCAGCTGCTTGCCGTTCGCCTTGGCGAAGTGCAGAAGCTCGTGCGCCTTGACGGTGTTGGTGTGCTTGAGGTGGTCGAAGTCGTAGTCGAGCCCGACAGACGAGGCGATCCCGGTCACGCGCTCCAGCATCTGCTGCACCTGCTCGGCCGGGAGGCCCTTGTGGCCGGCCAGGAAGTCGACCTCGCTGCCGTCGAAGTCGACGGGGGTGTCCGGGGACAGCTCGAAGGAGTGGTACTCGACCTCGACCCCGCGTCCGTCGCCCGCCCCGGCGAACAGGCCGCTGCCCGCCTCGAACTTGCGCTTGCCGATGTAGCACCACGGGCACGCGATGTCGGACCAGATGTCGATCTTGATGGGTTCGCTCACGTCAGAGGCAACGCGAGGCGCGCCGCGGTCTATTCCGAGGTGGATGCCGCCTCAGCCGTCGGCGCGTCTACCGCACCGCCGAACCGCCGGTTGCGGCGCAGGTACAGCTCCACCGCATCCCACAGGTCGGTGCGGCTGAAGTCCGGCCACAGCGTGTCGAGGAACACCATCTCGGCGTACGCGCTCTGCCAGAGCAGGAAGTTGCTGGTGCGCTGCTCCCCCGAGCTGCGCACGAACAGGTCGACGTCCGGCATGTCCGGCAGGTAGAGGTGACGCTGGATGGTCTTCTCGCTCACCGCGGACGGGCGCAGCCGTCCCGCCGCGACGTCGTCGGCGATCGACCGCACGGCGTCGGCGATCTCCGTCCGGCCGCCGTAGTTGACGCACATCGTCAGCGTCAGCACGTCGTTCCCGGCCGTGAGCTGCTCGGCGTACTGCAGCTCCTTGATGACCGACGACCACAGGCGCGGCTTCCGGCCCGCCCAACGCACCCGCACGCCCCACTCGTTGAGCTGGTCGCGGCGCCGGTGCAGGACGTCCCGGTTGAACCCCATGAGGAAGCGCACCTCGTCCGGCGACCGCTTCCAGTTCTCGGTCGAGAACGCGTACACGCTGAGGTGCTTGACCCCGGCTTGGATGGCGCCCGCCACCACGTCGAGAAGCGCGGCCTCCCCCGCCCGATGCCCCTCGATGCGGGTCAGCCCCCGGCGGTTCGCCCACCGGCCGTTGCCGTCCATGACGATCGCCACGTGCGACGGGACGCTCCCCGCCGGGAACGCGGGCGGATACACGCCGGTCCAGTCGAGCGGGCGGTACTCGACCGCATCCTTGTGCGTGTAGGGCTTCGGACTCATCCACTCGCCTTCTGGTCGTGCTGAACGTGCTGGAGCGAGCGCAACCCGCGCTCGAGATGCCACTGGGTGTACGCCGCCACCACGCCGTTCGCGCGGTTCCGCGTGCCGTCTGGTGCGGCCTCGGCCGCCTCCCAGTCGCCGGACAGCAGCGCCCCGAGCAGGGCGATCGTGTCGGCGTCGACCTTGGGGGCGCCCTGCGGGGCGCAGTCAGCGCAGACGACACCGCCGAGCTGCACTACGACGGACGTGTGCGGCCCGGGTGCGCCGCAGCGCGAGCAGTCCTGGAAGCTGGGCGCCCATCCCGCCAGCGACAGCGCACGCAGCAGGTACGAGTCGAGGGTGAGGCCGGCGCCGTGCTCCCGCCTCGACAGGGAGCGCAACGCACCGACGAGCAGGAGGTATTGCTGGATGGACGGCTCGGCATCGGTCAGCCGGTCGGCCGTCTCGACCATCGCGTTGGCGGCCGTGTAGCTGGCGTAGTCGTCGGCGATGAGCGCACCGTACGCACCGAGGGTCTCGGCCTGCGTGATCACGTCGAGGCTGCGGCCCTCGTAGAGCTGGACGTCGGCGACCATGAACGGCTCGAGCCGCGACCCGAACCGGGAGGCCGTCCGCCGCACGCCCTTGGCGACCGCGCGGATCTTGCCGTGCTGCCTGCTCAGCATCGTGACGATGCGGTCGGCCTCGCCCAGCTTGTGGGTTCGGAGCACGACGGCTTCATCACGGTAGACAGGCACACTCCAGTATCGCGCGCCCGGCTGACAGTGCGGCGGATGCGGGATGCGGCGGGGCGCGCGTGATACACATGGTGGGTGAGCACGACCCCCGTCGACATCGGCGCCCTGTCGATCCCGCTGTGGGGCGACCTCATCGCTGTCGGCGTCGGCAGCCTCCAGGGCGCCATGTTCGCGTCCGGCTTCCGCGACCGGCGGCTCGACCTGCTCGGCGTCGCGATCATCGGCGTCGCAACGGGTGTCGGCGGCGGACTCCTCCGCGACCTCCTGCTCAACGTCACGCCGGTCGCCCTGCAGTCGAACTGGTACCTGCCGATCACCGTCGTCGCCGCACTGCTCGGGATGCTGCTGATCCGGCTGTTCCGCCGTCTCGACCCGGTCATCACCTTCCTCGACGCGCTGACAATCGGACTGTTCGGTGCGATCGGGGCGAGCAAGGCGCTCGCGCTCGGGCTGCCCGAGGTTCCCGCGGTGTTCGTCGGGGTGGTCGCCGCGGTCGGCGGATCGATCCTGCGCGACGTGCTGCTGAACCTGCCGATCGCGCTCATGCATGTCGGCTCGCTCTACGCGGTCGCGGCCGGCGCCGGAACGATCGTCCTCGTCGTCATGCTCGACTTCGGGGTGCCTTTGACGGTCGCGGCGGTTGTCTGCGTGGTGGTGACCCTCGTCATCCGGCTTCTCGCCGTGCGGTTCGGGTGGAGCCTGCCGGAGCAGCGGGAGCTGGGCCGCATCCCCCGTCCGCGGTGGCCGCGCTTCACACGCGCGCCCAGCGCCGCCCGCACCGCCGAGCGCACCGACACCGGCGCGATCCCCCGCTACCGCATCGACAAGCCCGAGTAACCCCGCGCACATTCGTGCCGAATGTGCGGAATGCCGCGGCGATACCGCACATTCGGCACGAATCACGCCGCCCCCGAGACCCAGCGGAGCCGAGATTTTGCGCAAATCGCGGGAATGGCGGGCGCTTTCACGAGATTTGGCGCAAATCTCGCCCACCCCGCACGCAACGGAGCCCGACATTCGGCACGAATGTCGGGCTCCGCACGCGCGCTACGTCAGGCCGAGACGAGCTCCTGCGCCGACTGGCCGGCAGCGGAGCGCACGGCCCGGTTCACCGCCGACACGACAGCCTTGAACGACGCGGTCGTGGTGTCCGCGTCGATGCCGACGCCCCAGCGGCGCTGGCCGTCCACATCCACCTCGACGTACGCCGCCGCCAGGGCCGACTCGCTCGCCGACAGCGTGTGCTGCGAGTAGTCGTAGAGGTGGGCGTCCACCCCGTGCTGGTGCAGGATGTCGAAGAACGCCGCGATCGGACCGTTGCCCTCACCGGTGGCCTTCGAGACGGCGTCCCCGTCGCGCAGCGTCACCGTGAGCACGACGTGCTCGCCCGTCTCGTTGGAGGTGGTGGTGCTCCCCAGCTCGAAGCGGCCCCACTTGGCGTCCGGGTCGGAGGCTGGAGCCGGCAGGTACTCGTCCTGGAAGACGGCCCAGATCTGGTCGCTGGTGACCTCGCCGCCCTCGGCGTCCGTCTTGGCCTGCACAACCCCGGAGAACTCGATCTGCAGCTTGCGCGGCAGGTCGAGCGAGTGGTCCGTCTTCAACAGGTAGGCGACGCCGCCCTTGCCCGACTGCGAGTTGACGCGGATGACCGCCTCGTAGCTGCGGCCCAGGTCCTTCGGGTCGACCGGCAGGTAGGGAACCGCCCAGACCAGGTCGTCGACCGGGACGCCGGTGCGCTCGGCCTCGGCCTCCATGGCCTCGAAGCCCTTCTTGATGGCGTCCTGGTGCGAGCCGCTGAAGGCGGTGAACACCAGGTCGCCGCCCCACGGGCTGCGCTCGCCGACGGGCAGCTGGTTGCAGTGCTCGACGGTCCGCTTGATCTGATCGATGTCGCTGAAGTCGATCTGCGGGTCGATGCCCTGCGTGAACAGGTTGACGCCCAGCGTGACCAGGTCGACGTTGCCGGTGCGCTCGCCGTTGCCGAACAGGCAGCCCTCGATGCGGTCGGCCCCGGCCATGTAGCCGAGTTCGGCGGCGGCGACGGCGGTCCCGCGGTCGTTGTGCGGGTGCAGCGACAGGATGACGTTCTCGCGGTGGTTCAGGTGCCGCGACATCCACTCGATGGAGTCGGCGTAGACGTTGGGCGTCGCCATCTCGACCGTCGCGGGCAGGTTGATGATGACCTTCCGCTCCGGCGTGGGCTCGAACACCTCGAGCACCTGGTTGCAGATGTCGGCCGCGAACTCCAGCTCGGTGCCGGTGTAGCTCTCGGGCGAGTACTCGTAGTAGATCGTCGTGCCGGGGACCAGTTCTTCGAACTTCCGGCACAGCCGCGCACCGTTCAGCGCGATGTCGACGATGCCCTGCTGGTCGGTGCGGAACACGACGTCTCGCTGCAGGATGCTGGTCGAGTTGTAGAGGTGCACGATCGCCTGCTTGGCCCCGACCAGCGACTCGTACGTGCGCTTGATCAGGTGCTCGCGCGACTGGGTCAGCACCTGGATCGTGACGTCATCCGGGATGGCGCCCTCTTCGATCAGGCTGCGCACGAAGTCGAAGTCGGTCTGGCTCGCGGACGGGAAGCCGACCTCGATCTCCTTGTAGCCCAAACGCACCAGCAGGTCGAACATGATGCGCTTGCGCTCGGGGCTCATCGGGTCGATGAGCGCCTGGTTGCCGTCACGCAGGTCGACGGCGCACCAACGGGGCGCCTGGGTGATGTGCTTGGACGGCCAGGTGCGGTCCGGCAGGTCGACGCGGATCTGCTCGTGGAACGGCCGGTAACGGTGGATCGGCATGGCGCTCGGCGCCTGTGTGTTCTTCATGGTCTTCAGGAATCCTCTGCTCGTGTGGTGTGGAGAGCCGACGACGAACTCCGCGACGAGTGAGGCCCAGAACTAGGACTCGTCGCGGCAGCTAAGGAGGAGCAGACCGTACACAGCACCGAGAGTACCACCTCGGCGTCAGCCGCGCCCCCGCACGAACGTCGCCGCCTGCCGCATGGACAGCCCAGGCAGGTACGCGCGGACCAGCGCGATGCCGATCGCGGGCAGGGCGACGGGGTCCGGGTAGGCCATGATCAGCGGGTGCAGCTCCGGCTGGAACTTCTGCTTGAACTTGAGCAGCGAGCGGAATCCGTACACCGGCTCGAGCGACGAGCTGAGGTAGCCGAGCAGGCGGTCCATAGTGTCCTTGCCGCCCTCCTGGGCCGCCGCCGTGTGGGCGAGCGGCGCGGCGGAGAGCGACATGAACTCGATGCCGTCGTCCTTCATCCGGGTCGCGGCCTCGGCGATGAGGAACTCCATGACGCCGTTGATGCTGTCGGGGCGCCGCCGCATGAAGTCGAGCGTCCAGCCGACGACGATCCCGGCGCGGTAGGTCGGCAGCCAGCTGGTGACGGCCTCGATCCGACCGTCCTCGTCCACCGCCAGCATCAGGCGCACTTCGGGGTCGCGGAGCTCGTCGAGGCCGCCGAGGGTGAAGCCCATCTCCGGGAGGTCCTTCTCGGCGACCCACTGCTCCGAGATGTCGGACAACTGCACTGCCGAGGTGAGCGGGAGGGCGGCATACGTCGTCCACTCCGAGCGGATGCCGGCGCGCTGCGCTCGGTTGATCGACGAGCGGACGTCCTGCCACTTCTTGCCCGTCGTCGCCCACAGCTGCGGACGGATGACGGTCTCCTCCGCCACGGTCATGGTCGACCAGCCGAGACGCTCGAACAGCGACGTGTACCGCGCCTCCACGCTGTAGAACACCGGGATCCAGCCGTTGTCGTCGCAGAACCGGGCGAACCCCTGGATGGCTCCGTCGTGCGGACCGAGCGCCCCGAACGGTCCGCCGGTCGTCAGCGCGACGCGCCCCTCCACGCGGTAGGCGATCGCGCCGCCGCCGATCGGGTCGAACCAGTACGAGTTGCCCGGCCAGGTCGCCATGAAGGAGATCGCGTCGCCGCCGCCGCGGTGCAGCAGCTCGCGCACGTGCGCATCCTCCGTGTTCCCGCGGCGCCGCAGCCCGCGGCCCAGCATCGGCGGGATCGCGCCGATGATCGCGACGAGCCAGAACACCGTTCCGATGTTGTGGTAAACGATCGTCGCAAGCGGCGTTGTCGGCAGGTACTGCAGGGGCTCACGCCGCAGGAAGCTGACCGGCACGAACCGCTCGAGCACATCCGCGAACAGGTCGCCGACGTCGATGGGGCGCGTGAAGCCGGTGTCGCGCTGCAACCAGCCGACGAGCACGTAGACCGCCACGAGTCCGACCCCGGTCCCGAGCACCAGGTAGACGTACCTCCGCACCGCCTTGGCCGACGGCATGACGGTGAAGTGACGCCGGAACACGACGAGCAGGATGGCCATCGCCAGCGGCACGAGCGTCGACAGCGCGAGGATGAAGGTGACCTCCCAGTACCGCGGAGAGACCGACGGCCGGGCGGATGCGATCGGAAGGATGCCGTAGTACAGCGCCGAGAGCAGCGCCAGCAGCCCGTTCACGGCCACAGCCAGCCACACCGCGAACCGTCGCCCCCGCAGGAGCCCGTAGGCAGCGACGAGGAGCAGGAGCAGCGGGAGCACCGAGAGGAGCACCGGGCCGAGGCCGTTGATCCGCTCCAGCGTCAGCTCGCGGAAGCAGTCGCGCGTCACGGCGAACGCCTGGCAGCGCTGGATGACCGAGGTCGCGCTCGGCGCCTCGTTGCTGAACAGCAGGCCGACCGGCGAGAGCAGGCCGTACCGCGTCGAGCCGAGGAGTCCGATGACCGGGCCGACGGCGGTGATGGTCAGCGCCGAGGCGAGCAGCACCCGGACCTCGTGGTGCGAGCTGCGCAGCCATCCGCCCGACACCTTCGCCTGCCGCAGCAGCGGACCGAGTGCCAGTCCGGTCAGCACGGCGAGCAGCCGGTAGAAGTCGGACGGCAGGCCCGAGTACAGCAGGTACATGATCGCGACGAGCAGCGTGATCACGCGGATGCGGCGCCGCCAGAGCGTTCCGGCGAAGGCGCTCGCCGTCATGATCGTGCCGCCGATCGCGGTGAACGCGTCGAGCACGAGCAGCCCGTGGACATTCCGCGCCCAGAGCTCGCCGATGTCGTTCGCCGCCACCTGGATGACAGCGCCCACGACGATGCCGACGACGGCCGTGCCGAAGAACGCCAGCGCGGTGCGCCAGGTGCCCATCAGGCGTTCGGAGGCGCCCACCAGCACGACGGTGAGGACCAGCACGACGATCAGTTCGAGCAGATCGTCGGTGAAGAGCACGGCCGTGAACGGCGACCACCAGTGCCCGTCCAGCAGCTGGACGGCGCCCGCGCCCAGCCATCCGCGGAGCGGCCGGTGCGGCCCGCGGATCGGCCCGGTGATGAGCGCGAGCACCAGGATGAGCAGCGTCACCCCGGTCGTGAACGGGTGGCTCGCGATGAGCCGCCCGGTCCGCTGCGCGAGAGCGGCCGGTTTCACGACCCGAGCCCCAACTGCCGCGCGATCGTCGGGAAGCCGTGCGCGAGCACGTAGCGCACGGTCTTCCAGTCGTGCGCGGTGCCGGGCGAGCTGAGCAGCTCTGCGTGGATGCCGGCACGCTCGGCGTCGGCGAACAGCGTGCGGGCGAAACCGGAGTACTTCGCGTCGTCGGCGCCGGCCCCGAACACCATCACCGAGTCGCGGTACGGCGCGTTCGCCTTCATCATCGCGGCCGGCTGCGCCTTGTCGTAGGCCTGCTTGGACCCGCCGAATCCCGTGCTGATGGTCAGCTCCTCATCCCCCAACGTCGGCCCGAGTTCGCTCGACGACGCGAGCGCGGAGCCGAACAGGTCCGGCCGCCCGCTCGCGAACTGCACAGCGCAGGTCGCCCCCTGCGAGTAGCCGAACACGCTCCATCCTGCCGGGTCGCTGCTCACTCGCAGGTGAGAACGCACCCAATTCCGCACATCCGTCAACAGATACGTCGCCGAGTCGCCGTAATCGCGGGAATCGACGCACATCGGGTTGCGCCCGGGGCCGCCCAGCTGGTCGGCGGCGACCACGATGGGAGCGTAGCCGTCGTGCTGAGCAGCGAACGCATCCATCGCCGTGGCGACTCCCCCGGCGGTGAACATGTCGGCCGGCGCCCCCGGCTGACCCGAGAGCGCGTACATCACCGGAAGCGCGGGAGGATTCGCCGTCAGCGCGACCGGCGGGAGGTAGACGACAGCCTCGCGCGCCGGGAACCGGGACTGCGTGGCCGGGATGCGGACGGTGCCGACCTCGCCCTTCGCCGGGAGCTCCGCCGCGACCACCGGCGTCGTCGTCGCCTTCCAGTCGGTGCCGGCCACGACCTCCCCGCGCTCGGAGTGCAGCTGGAGCGCCCCGTAGGGCACCACGCCGAGCACGTCGTTCAGGTTGCGGTAGGCGCCGAAGTCGGCGTTGATGCCGCAGAACGCCGCCGCCAGGAACACCGGGATGCTCACGATCGCCACGACCTTCCGCCACCAGCGGGAGCGGAACAGGTTCGCCACCGCCAGGCTGACACCGCCGAAGCCGAGGGCCGTCCAGAGGGTGGTCACCGGGGTCAGGGCGACGCCGAACACGTCGAAGACGTCGGTCACCAGCCAGACCACGAACCAGCCGACCAGACCGCCGGCGAGGGCGGCGATCAGGCCGGCGAGGGTCCGGCGCCAGGTGGGACGCACGAGCAGGTAGAGCGCGAGGATCGCGGCCACGACATCCAGCGTGATGAGGAACGGCGGCTTGTCGATCCTCAGCGTGTTCAGCCAGTTCAGGGATGGATCCTCTCGCGGGCGACCCGGTGGACGGGACGGGGCGGACGCCTCATTATTCCGGCCTCAGTTCATCGATAGCTGAAGCTCCGTGAGAGTTCAGCCAACATCCAGAGTCCGTCACTCCACGGCGAGGGCCGCAACGGGCGAGACACGCGTGGCCCTGCGGGTCGGCGCGAGGGCGGCGACGACGGCGAGAACGGCGGCGCCCAGGACGATCGCGCCCAGGAACGGCCAGGGAAGGACGGGGGCGAGGACGCCTCCGCCGGGGATCATCCCGAGCAGCGACTGCGCGCCGATCCAGCCGTAGAGCGTCCCCAGCGCAAGCCCAGTCAGCACAGAGGCGACGGTCAGCTGAGCGCTCTCGGCGAGGACCATCCTCCGCACCTGCCCGGCCGTGAAGCCGAGCGCGCGCAGGAGTCCGAGCTCGCGGCTCCGCTGCAGCACGCTGAGCGACAGCGTGTTGACGACACCGCATGCCGCGATCATCGCCGAGAACCCGACGAGCACCGTGAACACCGCCATCGTGACCCCGATGATGCCGTCGCTGCCTTCGTACATTCCCGGCTCGCGCGCCTCGGCATCCCGGATCAGCGCCTGCCAGGTGGATGCCGCCACCACGAACATCGTGATCAGCGTGACCCCGATGACCAGGCCGATCGCGGTGCGGGAGCTGCGCTCCGGGTTGCGCACGGCATTGGCCGCGGCCAGACGGCCCGCGGCTCCCCGGCCGAACAGCAGGCCGACCGCCCGCAGCACGGAGGGGAGGAAGAACGGCGCGGCCAGCACGATCCCGGTGAACGAGAGGATCCCGCCCGGCAGCGCGACGAGCACGCCGTAGGACGACAGCTGGGCGAGAGTCGCGCTGACGCGCACGAACACGCCGGTGCCGAGGAGGAGCCCGAAGACCAGCAGCGCCGCGCCCGACAGGATCAGGACGAGCGATACCGCCAGCCGACCGCGGCTACGCACCGCGGCGGCGGGGCGCTCCTGCGCAGCGCCCAGCGCCTGCACCGGCGTCACCGTGAGCACGCGTCGGCTGCCCACCCAGGACGCGAGCCAGGTGGTGAGGACGACGATGACCGCCGGCGGAACCATCAGCAGGCTCAAGACGGGATACTGCGCCTCCGGGAGGACGCCCGCCATCATCAGAAGCCGGACGGCGAGGAGCGAGAGCGCCGCGGCAGCGGCTCCCCCGACCGCGGCCCCGATCAGACCGACCGCCAGACCCTCGCCGGCGACGGAACGACGCTGCGTCCGTGCGCTGGAGCCGATCAGCCGCAGCAGCGCGATCGTGCGCGTGCGGCCCGCGATGACGGTGGCGAAAGTGTTGGTCGTGACGATCGCGCCGACGTAGACGGCGACGACGAAGAAGATGCCGGCGACGATCCCGAGAGCGAGCTGGACACTGGCGCGCTCCCCCATCGATGATCCGGCGATGAACGCGGCCATCACATCCACCCCTCCGACCAGGGCGACGCCGAAGGCCGCGCTGAGGGCCGCGACGAGGATGCCGGCGCGGTGGTCGCGCGCGTTCGCTCGGAAGGCCGAGAAGGGGCGGCTCACGCGCGCGCCTCCATCCCGAGCATGAACGACGAGATCTCCTCGGCCGACGACTGCGGCCGCTCGGCGGCGACCCGCCCGTCGGCGAGGAAGACGATGTGGTCGGCGTAGCTCGCCGCCACCGGGTCGTGGGTCACCATGGCGATGCTCTGGCCGAACGTGCGCGCCGCCTCCTGCAGCACGCCGAGCACCTCGCGGCCGGTACGGGAGTCGAGGTTGCCGGTCGGCTCGTCCGCGAAGACGAGGTCGGGGCGCGTGGCGAGCGCACGCACGATCGCGGCGCGCTGCTGCTGTCCGCCGGAGAGCTCGTGCGGCCGGTGGGTCAGGCGGCCGCCGAGGCCGAGCGTGTCGACGAGGTGGTCGATCCACTCGTTCTGCTTGCGGGTCGGCCGGCGGCCGTCCAGCTCGAACGGGAGCAGGATGTTGCCGCGCACGTCGAGCGTCGGCACCAGGTTGAACGACTGGAACACGAAGCCGATGCGGCGGCGGCGCAGCAGCGTGAGCTCCGCATCCCCCATCGCGGTGATCTCGGTGTCGCCGAGGAACACGCGACCCCCGGTCACCGAGTCGAGCCCCGCCATGACGTGCATCAGGGTCGACTTGCCCGATCCGCTCGGGCCCATGACGGCCGTGAACCGGCCCGCCGGGATGCCCAGCGTGACGCCGTCCAGCGCGTTCACCCGGCCCGCGCCGGTGCCGTAGGTCTTCGTGGCCGCTTCGACGCGCGCCACCGTTTCTGTGAGAGTCAGCTCCATGCCCTCAACGCTAGGAAGGCGGCCCCTGCGGCCGAATCGGGCGGTGGGGCGATCCTGTGTCCTCCCTGAGGATGACGCGGGATGGCACCGGCCGGCGTGTCCGCGCTGCCGGTTTGCCGTCCGCTTCCGTCGGAGATCCGGGCGAACCCGCCCTGAAACTCCATCCTGACCGCGGTCCGTCGGACATTTGCGGCACTCCTACCGACGCAAGCCCGCCCATCCCCGACCGGGGCCTTCCGTCGGAGATACGGGCTGTACCGCCCGAAACTCCATCCCCACCGCGGCCCGTCGGAGATTTGCGGCACTTCTACCGACGGAAGCCCGGCCATCTCCGACCGAGACTTCCGTCGGAGATCGGGGCGAACCCGCCCTGAAACTCCATCCCCACCGCGGCCCGTCAGAGATTCGCGGCGTTCTCACCGACGGAAGCCGCGGCTACTCGGCGGCGGTCAGGCCGTGCTCGAACGCGTAGACGACCATCTGCACGCGGTCGCGCAGCCCCAGCTTCGCGAGGATGCGCGAGATGTGCGTCTTCACGGTCGCCTCGCTGAGGAACTCCGACCCCGCGATCTCCGCGTTGCTCAGGCCACGGGCGGCGAGCACGAAGATCTCCCGCTCGCGGGAGGTGAGGGAGGCGAACTCCGGCGGCTCCGGCCGCACCGGCTGCGCGGACGAGAAGTACTCGAACAGCTCGCGCGTCGCCCCGGCCGCGATGACCGCACTGCCCGCGTGCACTGTGCGGATGGCGGCCAGCAGGAACTCGGGCTCCGCATCCTTCAGTACGAACCCGCTCGCGCCGCCGCGGATCGCGCGAGCGGCCGCCTCGTCCAGATCGAATGTCGTCAGCACCACGATCCGTGGCGCGGTGCGTCCAGCGCGCTCGGCATCCGCGATGATCGCGCTCGTAGCCGCGATGCCGTCCATCACGGGCATCCGGATATCCATCAGCACGACGTCCGGACGCGTCTCCGCCGCCAGGCGCACACCCTCCTGCCCGTTGCCGGCCTCCCCCGCGAACTCCAGGTCGTCCTGCGAGCTGAGCAGCATCCGCACGCCCGCGCGGAACAGCGGCTGGTCGTCGACGAGCAGCACCCGGATGGGCACCGCCTCGACCGTGGCGCCGCTCACGCGACCGCTCCCGGGAGGAAGGCGGTGACCACGAACTCCCCGCTCATCGGCCCTGCCGTGAGATATCCGCCGGCGAGGGACGCGCGCTCGCGCATCCCGGGCAGCCCGTGGCCGATGCGCGGCACGGAGCCGGTCGTGGTCGGTTCGAGGGTCGTGTCTCTCATGGTGTTCCTCACGGTGATGACGATTCCTGGTCCGCGTTCGGCCGGCGCCTCCGCGAGCACCACGCTCGCGGGGCGGCTGGTGTCGCCGTGGCGCAGTGCGTTGGTCAGAGCCTCCTGCACGATGCGGAAGGCGGCGAGCTGCTGCGCCGAGCCAAGAGCCGCGACGCTCCCCTGCCGTTCCAGTTCGACCGCCAGACCGGCCGAGCGGATGTGCTCGACCGTCTGATCGAGGTCGGCCAGCGACGGCTGCGGCCCGTCGTGCGCACCCGGTTCGCGTGCGGAGTCGGCGGGATGCGACTGCCGCAGCTCGGCGAGCAGCACGCGCACGTCGCCGAGCGCCGACCGGGCGGTGGATGCGATGGTCGCGAGCGCCTCATCCACCGCGTCGGGGTCGGTGCGCCGGGCGTATCGCGCTCCGTCCGCCTGGGCGATGACGACCGCGAGCGAGTGGGCGACAACGTCGTGCATATCCCGGGCGATGCGGGTGCGCTCCTGCTCGACCACGACGTCCTCGACCGCCCGATTGCGGTCGAGTTCGGCCTCCGCCCGGGCTCGTCGGGCGACCCGTGCGTTGCGCCAAGTGCGCATGAGCAGGCCGAGCACCCACGACAGGCCGAGAACCGTGACGCTCACGACGAACAGGAACGCGAACTGCAGCGCGACGCTCGCGATCGCGCTCGACAGGAGGTCGTAGTAGCCCTGCGCGACCGCCGCCGTCACGGTCAGGTACAGGGCGGCGACCAGCGCCCCGATCCCGGCCGAGATGAGGCCGGCGGCGCGGACGATCCGGTCGCCATAGGCGGCGGTCGCGTACAGCACGATGAGCACGGCGAGATTGCTGACCAGGATGCTGTGCCCGGTGGTCATCTGCAGCACCGCCGCCAACCACGCGAGCGAGAGGGCGACGGCGGGCGACATCCGGCGCAGGGCCACCGCGACCGCGAACACGATCGTCACCAGGAACGCCGACCGGTCGGCTCCGGCGATGAGCAGGGAGAACACGGCCAGCGCTATGGCGCCGGCGACGTCGGTGGTCAGCTGCGTCCGGGTGAGCCGCCGGACGAGCTCCGGACGCGACGGGTCGTCCTCGCCGGACTCGATCCCGCCGTTGGACGCCAGCCAGACCAGGACGGACGGGCCGCGCGAGCCGGAGGCGGTCACATTGGCCGCGCGCTGCCGCGCCACCAGGAAGCCGAGCAGCCAGGCGGCGACGAAGATCACCGCCAGCAGCAGGCTCATCAGCAGGAAACCGATGCCCTGGCTGGTGTAATACCCGCCGATCACCGGACCGAACTGCGGGAACTTCAGGTCGCCGCGCACCGTGAACAGGTAGGCGACGGCCGGGGCGAGCATGATCGCCGACGAGAAGTCCAGCCAGCGGAGCACCCGCCCGCCGTGCGCGGCGACGCCGACCAGCGACGCGACGACCGCGACCGCCGAGATCACCCGGAAGGCGCCGTCCAGCGACTCCTGCTCGGTCAGCTCCAGCAGGACGGCGACCCACACGAGGCCGAGCGCGACGCCGGGCAGGATGCGGGACAGCGCGACCGCGGCGCAGTAGAACACGAGTGCGAGGCCCGCCGCCAGGTCGTACGGCAGACCGGTCACCAGCCACGCCGCGAACAGCACGACGGCCAGCGCCGGCTCCAGCACCCAGCGGTGCGGAGCGAGCGCGCTCAGCAGTCTGCGGCGGTCGGGCATGCTTCTACCGTACGGTCCGGGTGTGCGCCGCAGCGCATCCAGCGGCCGGAATCATCCTCGGGATGTACGGCCTCCTCCGCCTAGAACCCGAGCCGCCCCAGCTGCTTCGGGTCACGCTGCCAGTCCTTCGCGACCTTCACCCGGATCGACAGGAACACGTGGCGCCCGAGCAGCCTCTCGATCGGCACACGGGCCGTGGCGCCGACGTCGCGGATGCGGCTGCCGCCCTTGCCGATCACGATCGCCTTCTGGCTGTCGCGCTCGACGAAGAGGTTGGCGTAGACCTCGACGAGGTCCTTGTCGTCGCGCTCGATGATGTCGTCGATCGTCACCGCCAGCGAGTGCGGCAGCTCGTCCTCGACACCCTCCAGGACGGCCTCGCGGATGTACTCGGAGATGCGGTCCTCGAGTCCCTCGTCGGTGATGGCCTCGTCCGGGTAGAGCGGCGCCGACGACTCCGGAAGCAGCTTCATGAGCTCCGACGTCAGGGTGTCGAGCTGGATGCGGCTGACCGCCGACACCGGGATGATCGCCTCCCACTCGCGCAGCGCCGACACCGCGAGCAGCTGCTCGGCCACCTGCGTCTTGGCCGCCGCATCCACCTTGGTCACAATCGCAACCTTCTTGGCGCGCGGGTACTCGTCCAGCTGCTCGTTGATGAACCGGTCGCCCGGGCCGATCTTCTCGTCGGCGGGGACGCAGAAGCCGATCACGTCGACATCGCCGAGGGTCGACTGGACGAGCGTGTTGAGCCGCTCTCCGAGCAGCGTGCGCGGCCGGTGGATGCCCGGGGTGTCGACCAGGATGAGCTGGCCGTCCTTCTGGTGGACGATCCCGCGGATCGCGCGCCGGGTGGTCTGCGGCTTCGAGCTCGTGATGGCGACCTTCTCGCCGACGAGGGCATTGGTCAGCGTCGACTTGCCCACATTGGGGCGGCCGACGAACGAGACGAATCCGGCGTGGTAGTCGGTCACGATCTGCTCTCCTGGGTGTGTCTGGTGTCGCGGCGGGAATCGCCGAGGTCACCGTGGCGGTTGTCGCCGTGTCGCGTGTCGCCGTGCCGGTCATGCCGTGCCGCGCGGCGGTCGTCGTCGCGGGAGTCGCGGGAGTCGCGCGAGCCGGCGGTCTCGCCGTCCGCCTCCGGAAGCAGGGCGGCATCCCGCTCGACGATGACCGTCGCGACGTGCTTGTGCCGGCCCTCGATACGGTCGACCGTGAAGCGCAGCCCGTGCACCGTGACCGCCGAGCCGACCTCGGGCAGACGCCCGAGCGCCTTCGTGACGAGACCGCCGACACTGTCGACGTCCTCCTCCTCGATCTCGGTGTCGAACAGCTCGGCCAGGTCGTCGATCGGCAGCCGGGTCGCGATGCGGTAGCGGCCCTCCCCGATCGCCTGGATCAGCGCGACCTCGTGGTCGTATTCGTCCGAGATGTCGCCGACCAGCTCCTCGATGAGGTCTTCGAGGGTGACCAGTCCGGCGATGCCGCCGTACTCGTCGACGACCATCGCGAGGTGGTTGGACTCGCGCTGCATCTGGGCGAGCAGGGCGTCGGCCTTCTGCGACTCCGGCACGAACAGGGCGGGGCGGGCCAGGTCGCGCACGGTGAGCTCGTCCGCGCCGAGGGGACGCTCGAAGCTCAGCTTCGCCGCATCCCTCAGGTAGAGGATGCCCACCACCTCGTCCGGGTCGCCGCCGTCGATGACGGGCATGCGCGAGACGCCGGTGCTGAAGAACAGCCCCATGGCCGTGCCGAGACCGGCGGTGGAGTCGACGGTGATCATGTCCGTGCGCGGGATCATCACCTCGCGCACCACGGTCGCGTTGAACTCGAAGATCGAGTGGATGAGCTCGCGGTCGTCCTCCTCGAGCACATCGAACTCGGTCGCCTCGTCGACGATCGACAGCAGCTGCTCCTCGCTCGTCACCGGCGCCGAACGAGCGCGTGACGGCGTGACGCGATTGCCGAGGGCGACCAGTCCGCCCGGGATGGGGCCGAGCACGACACGCACGAAGCGCACGATCGGCGCGGTGAGGCGGAGCAGCAGCGTGGAGTTGGCCCGGCCGACACTGCGCGGACTGACGCCGACGAGAACGAACGACACCGCCGTCATGATGAGCGCGGCCAGGATCAACGAGACCCACCACTGCTCGAAGATCTGCTCGAAGGCGAGGGTGACCAGGACCGCCGCTGTCGTCTCCGCGATGATGCGGGTGAAGCTGATGGCGTTGAAGTAGGCGCCCGGGTCCTCCGCGATCGCGCGCAGCGACTTCTTCGCCCGGGAGGTCTCGGCGAGATCGGCGATGTCGGCGCGCGACTGCACCGCGAGGGCCGAGTCGACGGCGGCCATCAGACCGCCGAAAGCCACCAGCAGGAACGCGACGATGAAGAACAGCGCCTGCAGCATCCCGCCCCCTACCGCTGTCGGTCGTAGCGCGAGAAGCCGACGAGGATGTCGCGCTGGATGGCGAACATCTCGCGCTCCTCGGCCGGCTCCGCGTGATCGAAGCCGAGCAGGTGCAGGATGCCGTGCGTGGTGAGCAGCAACAGTTCATCCATCAGCGAGTGGCCGGCCGTCTCCGCCTGCACCTGGGCGACCTGCGGGCACAGCACGACGTCGCCGAGCAGACCCGCGGGCGACGGCTCCTCCTCGGTTCCCGGGCGCAGCTCGTCCATCGGGAAGCTGAGGACATCGGTCGGGCCCGGCTCGTCCATCCACTGCACGTGCAGCTGCTCCATGGCGGCCTCGTCGACAAGCACGATCGCGAGCTCCGCGTCGGGGTGCACGTGCAGGATGTCGAAGGCGTAGCCGGCGAGGCGCTGCAGGGCGGCCTCGTCGACCTCGATGGTCGACTCGTTGTTGATCTCGATGCTCACTGCGGCCCTATCGTCGCTTCGGGAGGTGGTCGCGCGGTCCGCCGGAGCGGCGCTCGGCGCGATTGGCGAACTCGGCTGCCTGCTCGCGCTCGTAGTGCCGCGCCTGCTGGCGCGCGTCGTATTCGGTGTAGGCGTCGACGATGCGCCCGACCAGGCTGTGTCGAACGACGTCTTCGCTCGTCAGCCGCGCGAAGTGGATGTCGTCGATGTCGTTGAGCACGCGAGTGACGAGCCGCAGGCCGCTGGCCGAGTTCGGCAGGTCGATCTGGGTGATGTCGCCGGTGACGACCATCTTGGAGTTGAAGCCGAGACGGGTCAGGAACATCTTCATCTGCTCGGGCGTGGTGTTCTGGGCCTCGTCGAGCACGATGAAGGAGTCGTTGAGGGTGCGGCCGCGCATGTAGGCGAGCGGGGCGACCTCGATGGTCCCGGCCGCCAGCAGCTTCGGGACGAGCTCCGGATCCATCATCTCGTTGAGCGCGTCGTACAGCGGGCGCAGGTACGGGTCGATCTTGTCGGTCAGCGTGCCGGGCAGGTAGCCGAGCCGCTCGCCCGCCTCGACCGCCGGACGCGTCAGAATGATCCGGTTGACCTCTTTACGCTGCAGCGCCTGGACGGCCTTCGCCATCGCGAGGTACGTCTTGCCGGTTCCGGCGGGGCCGATGCCGAAGACGATCGTGTTGTGGTCGATCGCGTCGACGTACTGGCTCTGACCGAGCGTCTTCGGGCGGATGCTCTTGCCGCGCGCCGTGAGGATGGCCTGGCCGAGCACGTCCGACGGGCTCAGGTTGAGGTCGGTGCCGAGCATCCGGGCGGAGCTCGTCACCTCGGCGGGCGACAGGTCTTGCCCGTTCCGCACCATCTGGAGCAGCTCCTCCACGAGCCGTTGCGCCTCGGCCACCTGGCCGGCGTCGCCGCTCAGGGCGATCTCGTTGCCGCGCACGTGGACGCTGACGAGCGGATACTGCCGTTCCAGCGTGGTGAGCAGGCGATCCTGGGGTCCGAGAAGGCGGACCATCTGCACGCCGTCGACGCTCAGGCGCACCTCGGCGCCGTCGCCCGGAGTCGCTCCGGAGGCGGTGGATTCGCTAGAGGGCAAGGCTTCCTTCCTCGAGGCCCGGGCCGTCACCCGGTGCGCTCAATACGTGTGCGTGGACGTGGAACACGGTCTGACCCGCGCGCTCGCCCGTGTTGAAGACCAGACGGAAATCGCCGTCGCCGAGCTCGTCGGCGAGGCGCTTCGCCGTCGCGACCAGTTCGGCCAGCAGCTCCGGATCGCCGTCAGCGAGCTCGGCGACATTGCGGTACTGCTCCGTCTTAGGCACGACGAGGAGGTGCACGGGCGCCTTCGGGGCGATGTCGCGGAACGCGATCAGGCGCTCCGAGTCGTACACCACGTCGGCCGGGATCTCGCCCGCGATGATGCGGGAGAAGATCGAACGCTCCGTCTCTGCCATACCCCTATCCTATTCGCCCCCTCCGACGCTCGGCCGAGTCGCTCCCGCCGGCCGTCCGCCCACCGTCGAGTCCGCGAACTTTGTACACGAAACCCTCTCAGAGCGTGCAAAGTTTGCGGACTCGACGGTGGCGGGTGAGGGTGAGGGGCGCGTCACCAGCGGTGGAGGGAGGCGTTGAGGACGGCGAGGGCGGCGGGGCCGGCCGTGGAGGTGCGGAGCACCGTGTCGCCCAGGCGCACGAGTTCGGCGCCCGCGTCGCGGAAAGCGGAGAGTTCCTGCGGCGCGATCCCGCCCTCCGGACCGACAACGAGGACCAGGTCGCGGCCGTCGGGCTCGACGGCGGTCAGCGGCTCGGTCGCATCCGGCTCGAGGACGAGCACCCGCGCCGAAGCCGCCAGCGCGGCGATCTGCTTGGTCGTCGCCAGCTCGCCGACCTGGGGCGTCCAGGCGCGGATGGACTGCTTGGCCGCCTCCCGCACGATCGTCGCCCAGCGCTCCCGGCCCTTCGCGACCTTCGCACCCTCCCAGCGCGACACCGAGCGGGATGCCGCCCACGGCACCACCGCATCCACACCCAACTCCGTCGCGGCCTGGATCGCGAGCTCATCCCGGTCGCCCTTGGCGAGCGCCTGCACCAGCGTGATCGTCGGGGCCCCGCGCTCGACGCGCGACACCGACTCGACGTCGATCGTCAGCTCGGTGTTCGTCGAGACCAGCACCTCGCCCGACGCGACGAGCCCCCGCCCGTTGCCGATGAGCACCGACTCCCCCGGGCGCGTGCGGTTCACGGTCGCGGCGTGCTTCGCCTCGGAGCCGGTCAGCGACAGCCGGGAGCCGACCTCGACGTCGTCGAGGTCTTCGCGCAGGTAGAGGGACGCCATAGCCCGCTAGAGGTTGAGGAACCGGTCGCGCAGCTTCGCGAACAGCCCCTGCTGGAAACGGGCCAGCGACGGCTCCGGACCCTTGTGGGCTGCGGCGAACTTCTTGATCAGGTCCTTCTCCTTGTGGTCCAGCTTCGTCGGAGTGACCACCTGGATGCCGACCCGGAGGTCGCCGCGGCCGGTGCCGCGGAGGTGCGTGATGCCGCGGTCCTTGACCGTGATGATGTCGGCGGACTGCGTCCCGGCCTTGAGCTCGAGCCGGATGTCGCCGTCAAGCGCCTTCACGGTCGCGGTCGTGCCGAGGATCGCATCCGTCATCGACAGCTCCAGCGTGCAGAGCAGGTCGTCACCGTCGCGGCTGAACACGTCGTGGTGCTTGACCTTGATCTCGAGGTAGAGGTCGCCGTTGGGGCCGCCGGCGGGGCCGGCCTCGCCGCTGCCCGGCATCTGCAGGCGCAGCCCCGTGTCGACGCCCGCGGGGATGTCGACCGGCACGGTGCGGCGGGCGCGCACGCGGCCCTGACCCTGGCAGGTCACACACGGCGTCGCGATGACGGTGCCGTAGCCGCGGCAGGTGCCGCAGGGGCTCGACGTCATCACGTTGCCGAGCAGCGAGCGGACGGAGCGCTGGATGCTGCCGGTGCCGTGACAGATGTCGCAGGTCACCGGCTGCGTGCCCGGCTGGCAGCACGAGCCGTTGCAGGTCTCGCAGACCACCGCCGTGTCGACCTCCAGGTCGCGGTGCGTGCCGAAGATGACCTCGTCGAGGTCGACCTCGACCCGCAGCAGGGCGTCCTGTCCGCGCTCCCGACGGGACCGCGGTCCGCGGGTCGCCCCGCCGCCTCCGCCGAAGAACGTCTCGAAGATGTCGCTGAAGCCGGCGAAGTCGGCGCCGCCTGCACCTCCGCCGAAGCCGCCGGAGCCGCCCAGGTCGTACTGCTGGCGCTGCTGCGGATCGCTGAGCACGTCGTAGGCGTGCGTGACGAGCTTGAAGCGCTCCTGCGCCTCGGCGCTGGGGTTGACGTCCGGGTGGAGCTCGCGCGCCAGCCGGCGGTACGCCTTCTTGATCTCGTCGGGGCTGGCGTCGCGCTCGACGCCGAGGACTTCGTAGTGGTCGGCCACGTGGGGCTGTTCCTTCTTCTTTCGTCGCGTGTGGTGATCGCCGGATGCTGGTGCGGCCTACTGGTCGCCGAGCAGCCGGGAGAGGTAGCGGGCGACCGCGCGGACGGCGGCCATGTTGCCCGAGTAGTCCATGCGGAGCGGTCCGAGGAGCCCGACGCGGGCCACATCCGATCCCGCCGCACTGTAACCGCTGGAGAGCACGGATGCTTCCGTCAGCCCGAAGCCGGCGTTCTCGCGGCCGATGCTGACGGCGACGCCGTGCTGGTCGGTGGCCATCTCGTCGAACAGCCGGAGCAGGACGACCTGCTCCTCGATCGCCTCGAGGACCGGGGTGATGGTTCCGGGGAAGTCGAGCTCGGTGCGCACCAGGTTCGCCGCGCCTGCCATGACCAGCTTCTCCTGCCGGTTGGCCGCGATCTGGTCGAGGAGTGCGCTCGCCACGGGCTCTACCAGGGCGCGCGTGCGCTCGGTGAGAGCGTCGGGCAGTTCGCGCAGCCGGGTGGCGGCCTCCGCCAGGGTCAGGCCCGCCGCCGCGCCGTTGATCGCGCCGCGGATCTCGGCCACATCCTCATCGCTCAGATCGGCGGGAAGCTCGATCACGCGCTGCTCGACGGCGCCGGAATCGGTGATGAGCACGCTCAGCAGGCGGTGCGAGGCAAGAGCGACCAGCTCGATGTGGCGGATACGGGAGCGCGCGACCGACGGATACTGCACCAGCGCGACCTGGTTGGTCAGCTGGGAGAGCAGCCGGACGGTGCGCGAAAGCACATCATCGAGGTCGACCGACTGGCCGAGGAACGTCTCGATCGCGGTGCGCTGGGCCGAGGTGAGCGGACGCATCTCCGCCAGGTGATCGACGAACAGCCGGTAGCCCTTGTCGGTGGGGACGCGCCCGGAGGACGTGTGCGGGGCCGCGATCAGCTCCTCTTCCTCCAGCAGCGCCATGTCGTTGCGGATCGTCGCGGCGGACACTCCGAAGGAGTGGCGCTCGACGATGCTCTTCGAACCGACCGGCTCGCGCGACGCCACGTAGTCCTGGACGATGACGCGCAACACTTCGAGGCTGCGTTCCGAGACCATCTCCGCCTCCCGTCGACCGTTTAGCACTCGCTCTTCCTGAGTGCCAATCCTACCGCGTCGAAACGCGGCGCGGATGATTGCTGCCTGTGACACGGCCGCAGTACCGTATGCTCACCGGTTCGACGCACCGTCGCAGCCGATCACGAAAGGGTTCCGCCGAATGACCGACCCGAACCAGCCGACCGACCCTGCGGGTGGGGTCCCCCCGCAGCAGCCCGGCGGCGTTCCGCCCCAGCAGCCCTACTCCAACGTCCCTCCCCAGCAGCCGTACGGCCAGCCCGCCGGGCAGCAGCCGTACGCCGCCGCACCCGCCGCCCCGCTCGACGCCGCGCAGGACAAGCAGTGGGCCGCATTCGCCCATCTCGGCGGCATCCTCTGGATCCTCCCGTCGCTGATCATCTGGCTCGTGTTCAAGGACCGCGGCCGCCTCACCAACCAGGAGGCCAAGGAGGCCCTCAACTGGCAGATCACGTGGATCATCGCCTGGGTGGCCTCGCAGATCATCGGCGTGATCATCGGCAGCTTCACCTACGGGATCGGCTACCTGCTCTTCGGCCTGCTCATCCCGTGGGCGCTGTACATCGTCAACCTGGTGTTCTCGATCCTCGGCTTCGTCCGCGTGAACAGCGGAGGCACCTACCGCTACCCGGTGAACTTCCGCTTCATCAAGTAGCTCCCGTCACGCAGCACTCGGCCCCCAGCCGGGCGTCGGCGCGTTCAGGCTCTTTTCAGCCTGCGCTCCCGCGCCCTAGGCTGGGGGCCGAACACGTCCATCCCCAGCTCTTGAGGAGAACCGCGCCATGTCCGCGACACCCCCGCCGCCGCCACCACAGCAGCCTTACGGAGGCGGCGCGCAGCAGCTCAGCCCCGCCGATGAGAAGCTCTGGGCGACGCTCGTCCAGATCGGCGGCATCCTGTTCAACTGGATCCCCGCGCTCATCGGCTACCTGGTGCTGAAGGACCGCGGGCCGTTCGTCCGCGCCCACACCGCCACCGCGCTGAACTTCCAGATCACCATCTTCATCGCGTACGTCGTCGGCGGTCTGCTCTCGATCGTCTTCATCGGGATCTTCGTGATCCTCGCCGCCTGGGTGCTCAACATCGTGTTCAGCATCATCGCGGCCGTGAAGGCCAACCAGGGCGAGTACTACACGTACCCGATCGCCATCCGGTTCGTCAGCTAGACGCGACGCATCTCTCAGGCGGCCTCGTCCGCCAGCAGCCGCCGCACCACCGCGTCGGCCAGGAGCCGCCCCCGCAGGGTCAGAACGATCGATCCGCGGAGGGCGGCTCTTCCGTCCACCAGACCGTCGGCGATCAGACCGGGCACCTCGTGCCGGCCCGCCTCTCCCAGTTCGGCCGTGCGCAGCCCGTCGCGGATGCGCGAGAGCAGCAGCACCCGCTCCACCCGCCGGGTCTCGGCGTCGAGCGTCTCCCGGCCCGCTGCGGGCGACTCCCCCGCCAGCACGCGCTGTGCGTAGGCCGCGGGGTGCTTCACGTTCCACCAGCGGACGCCGCCGACGTGGCTGTGCGCCCCCGGTCCGATGCCCCACCAGTCGTGGCCGAGCCAGTAGGCGAGATTGTGGCGGGACCGGTGGGATGCGTCGGTCGCCCAATTGCTGACCTCGTACCACTCGTAGCCGGCGTCGGAGAGGCGCGTGTCCGCCAGCTCGTACATGTCGGCTTCGAGGTCGTCGTCGGGCTCCGGCACCTGCCCGGAGCGGATCTGTCGAGCCAGCTTGGTGCCCTGCTCGACGATCAGCGCGTAGGCGGACAGGTGGTCCGGCTCACAGGCGAGGGCGGTGTCGAGGCTGCGCGACCAGTCGTCGAGCGACTCCCCCGGCGTCCCGTAGATCAGGTCGAGACTGACCTGCAGGCCGGCTTCACGCGCCCAGCCGACCACCAGCGGGATGCGAGCAGGGTCGTGCGTGCGCTCCAGCGTCTCCAGCACATGCGGGACGGCGGACTGCATCCCGAACGACACCCGGGTGAACCCGGCGTCGGCGAGTCGCTGCAGGTCGTCCGCATCCACGGAGTCCGGATTCGCCTCGGTGGTGACCTCGGCGCCGTCGGCGAGACCCCACGCGTCTCGCACGGCGCCGAGCATCGCGGCGAGGTCGCCGGGCGGAAGCAACGTCGGCGTCCCGCCGCCGAAGAACACCGTCGACACCGTGCGGTCGGACACGCCGCTCGCGCGCAGGGCATCGGCGGCGAATCCGACCTCACGCACTGCATGACCCGCGTAGTCCGACTGCGAGACGCCGCGGAGCTCGGTCGCCGTGTACGTGTTGAAATCGCAGTAGCCGCACCGCACGCGGCAGAACGGCACGTGAAGGTAGACGCCGAAGTCGCGTTCGTGCGCACCGTCGGCGGCGCTCGCGGGCAGCAGGCCGTCGGCCGGCGCGGGGTCGCCGATCGGGAGGACGCTCGGCATCAGGCGGACCGGACGGGGTGGAGCGCGCGCAGGTACTTCGCCGTGTAGCGGCGCTGGACCATCGCCAGCACCGGCGCGACCAGACGGTAGAACGCGTTGGAGGGCCGCGACAGCGCGCGGAGCACGAACCAGACCGTGCCGTCGTCGCGCTGTTCGACCAGGAACAGCTCTTCGCCGCTCTCGGGATGCCCGTGCAGCGTCCCGTAGGCGAACCCGCGCCGGTGAGGCTCGTCGACGACGTAGACGACGCGGATCGGAGCGGACACGCGGAACGGGCCGAACGGGATTTTGAGCACGGCAGTCATGCCGTTGCGGACGAACGGGGTGCCGTCGTCGGCGAACACGTCCTCCTCCGGACGGTTCTCGCGCATGCGGACGGGCGTGCCGTCCGGGCCGAACTCGACGCCCTCGTACTGCACGCCGGTGCCCTCGCGCACATCCGTCACCTGGATGCCGCTGCCCTTCTGCACGCCCCACGCCATGAGCGCGGTCGCCGCGGTCTCGAACCGCTCGTCCCCGCTGCCCAGCCGGATGCTGCGCTCCAGCGGCTTGTAGCCCTTCGGCGGGTAGTACAGCAGATCGGCCGCCTGGGTGCCGCCGACCGCCCCGTACGTGACGGGTTGGTCGGTGAACGTCGAGCGGCGCATATATTCATCATCCGCCATGTCGAGCGGGTTCGCGAAACGGGGGTTCGCAGGCCGGCCGGTGACGAAAGCTACTTCTTGTCCTTCTTCTCCGTGTCGCCGGAGAGCGCCGCGATGAAGGCCTCCTGGGGGACCTCGACGCGACCCACCATCTTCATGCGCTTCTTGCCCTCCTTCTGCTTCTCGAGGAGCTTGCGCTTGCGGGTGATGTCACCGCCGTAGCACTTGGCCAGAACATCCTTGCGCATCGCGCGGATGTTCTCGCGCGCGATGATGCGGGCGCCGATGGCGGCCTGGATGGGGACCTCGAACTGCTGGCGCGGGATGAGCTCGCGCAGACGGGACGCCATCATCGTGCCGTAGGCGTAGGCCTTGTCGCGGTGCACGATGGCGCTGAAGGCATCCACCGTCTCGCCCTGCAGCAGGATGTCGACCTTGACGAGGTCGGACTCCTGCTCGCCGAACGGCTCGTAGTCGAGGGAGGCGTAGCCGGCGGTCTTCGACTTCAGCTGGTCGAAGAAGTCGAAGACGATCTCGCCGAGGGGCATCGTGTAGCGGATCTCGACGCGGTCCTCACCGAGGTACTCCATGCCGAGCAGGGAGCCGCGGCGGCTCTGGCAGAGCTCCATGATGACGCCGACGTAGTCCTTCGGCGCGAGGATGGCCGCCTTGACGACAGGCTCCTCGACCTTCTCGATCTTGCCGCCCGGGAACTCGCTCGGGTTGGTCACGGTGACGGTCTTCTTGTCCTCGGTCGTGACCTCGTAGATCACGCTCGGGGCGGTGGTGATGAGGTCGAGGCCGAACTCGCGCGACAGCCGCTCGGTGATGATCTCCAGGTGCAGGAGGCCGAGGAAGCCGCAGCGGAAGCCGAAACCGAGCGCGACAGAGGTCTCGGGCTCATAGACGAGTGCGGCATCCGACAGCTTCAGCTTGTCGAGGGCCTCGCGCAGCTCCGGGTAGTCGCTGCCGTCGATCGGGTAGAGGCCCGAGAACACCATGGGCTTCGGCTCGGTGTAGCCGGGGAGCGCATCGGTGGCGGGCTTCGCCGCGGTCGTGATCGTGTCGCCGACCTTCGACTGGCGGACGTCCTTCACACCGGTGATCAGGTAGCCGACCTCGCCGACGCCGAGACCCTTCGACGGGGTGGGCTCCGGGGCGGACACGCCGATCTCGAGGATCTCGTGGGTGGCGCGGGTGGACATCATCTGGATGCGCTCGCGCGGCTGCAGCTTGCCGTCGACCATGCGGACGTAGGTCACGACGCCGCGGTAGCTGTCGTAGACGGAGTCGAAGATCATCGCGCGGGCCGGGGCGTCGGCGTTGCCCACCGGGGCCGGGATCTCGGCGACGACGCGGTCGAGGAGGGCCTCGACGCCCATCCCGGTCTTGCCGGAGACGCGGAGCACGTCCTCCGGCTTCCCGCCGATGAGGCTCGCCAGCTCCTGGGCGTACTTGTCCGGGTCGGCCGCGGGCAGGTCGATCTTGTTGAGCACGGGGACGATGGTGAGGTCGTTCTCCAGCGCCAGGTAGAGGTTCGCGAGGGTCTGCGCCTCGATGCCCTGGGCGGCGTCGACGAGCAGGATGGCGCCCTCGCACGCGGCGAGGGACCGGGAGACCTCGTAGGTGAAGTCGACGTGGCCCGGGGTGTCGATCATGTTGAGCGCGAACGTGTCGCCGTCGACCTGCCACGGCATGCGCACGGCCTGGCTCTTGATCGTGATGCCGCGCTCACGCTCGATGTCCATGCGGTCGAGGTACTGGGCGCGCATATCCCGGTCGGACACCACGCCGGTGATCTGCAGCATCCGGTCGGCCAGGGTCGACTTGCCGTGGTCGATGTGCGCGATGATGCAGAAATTGCGGATGGAGGCCGGGTCGGTCGCGGCGGGCTCGAGGGCCTGAAGAGCTCGTGGTGACATCGTCCGGCCATTCTCCCATGAACGTCCGGCCACCGGACGCACCGACGACCGGACGCCAGGCAGGCCGGCTGCTCAGGCGAAGCGCTCGGAGCGCTCCACCACGTGACCGCGGCCGTCTTCGAACCGGTAGACCTCGGCGCCGCTGATGTACACGCGCTCGGCGCGCGAGTTCACGTCGAGCGGGTCGCCCGACCAGACGACGACGTCGCCGTCGAGACCCGGCGTGAGCGAGCCGACGCGGTCGTCGAGGCGGAGGAAAGCGGCCGGGTTGACCGTCAGCGCCTCGAGAGCCGTCTGGCGCGGCAGGCCGTCCTTGACCGCGAGGGCCGCCTGATAGACGAGGAAGTTGATCGGGACGACCGGGTGGTCCGTGGTGATCGCGACGCGGACTCCCGCCTGGGCCAGGGTCGCCAGGTTGGCGATCGCCCGGTCGCGCAGCTCGACCTTGGATCGCGAGGTGAACATCGGACCGAAGATGACCGGGATGTCGCGCTCGGCCAGCACGTCGGCGATCTTGTGCGCCTCTGTGCCGTGGTTGACCACCAGGCGGTAGCCGAACTCGTCGGCGAGGCGCAGCGCCGTGGCGATGTCGTCGTGGCGGTGGGTGTGCTGATCCCAGGCGAGCTCGCCGTCCAGCACGCGCGCCAGGGTCTCCTTGGCCAGGTCTCGCTCGAACGGCTTGCCCTCGAGCTCGGCGTTCTCGCGCTGCACCCGGTAGTTCTGAGCGGCGATGAACGCCTCGCGAATGATCATCGCGACCCCGAGACGGGTGCTCGGGGTCGTGTTCTTCGCACCGTATACGCGCTTCGGGTTCTCGCCGAGCGCCGACTTCACGCTCACCGCCTCGTGGATGACCTGCTCGTCGATGATCCGGCCGCCCCAGGTCTTGATCGCGACGGTCTGACCGCCGATCGGGTTGCCGGAACCGGGCTTCACGACCACCGAGGTCACGCCACCGGACAGCGCGTCCCGGAAGCCCTCATCGTCGATGTTGATGGCGTCGATGGCGCGAACTGCTGCGGTGTTCGGTGTGGTCATCTCGTTGGTGTCGTCACCCGCGGGGCCGTTCGCCTCCTCATGGATGCCCACGTGTCCGTGCGACTCGATGAACCCGGGCAGAACCCATTTTCCCGCCGCATCCACCACCGTCGCACCCTTCGGCACAGACACGTCGTCGGCGCTTCCGACCGCTTCGATGACCCCGTCCTTGACGAGGACGACGCCGTTCTCGATCGGCTCCTGGGAGACGGGGACGACGTAACCGTTGACGATGGCGATGCTGGAGGTGGTCATGGAACGAGCCTACGCGCGCCCCTGCGCCGGGCACCCCCGGACAGCGGACCTGGGGAATGTTCGCGGGACGGTCGTGTTGTGGACGATATGAACATCCTGCTCACCGGCGCGACCGGCTTCATCGGATCCTCTGTCCTCCCCCGGCTCCTCGACGAGGGCCACAGCGTCACCGCGCTGGTCCGCGACGACCAGAAGGCGGAAGCCGTTCGCGCGGCGGGCGCGACTCCCCTCGTCGGCGATGCGGCCGACGCCGCGCTCGTGGAGGGTGCGGCGCGCGAGAGCGACGGCGTGATCCACCTGGCGTCGTCGAAGGACGTCGACGCGGTGCTCGTGCCGGCCGTCCTCGCCGGGCTCGCCGGCACCGGCAAGCCGTTCGTGCACACCGGAGGGATCTGGACGTACGGCGACAACGACGACATCACCGAGGAGTCGCCCGCGCAGCCGCCGGCGCTCACGGCGTGGCGCGCATCGGCCGAGAAGCTCGTCCGCGAGGCCGAGGGCGTGCGGGCCACCCTCGTCGTCCCGTCGATCGTCTACGGCCACGGCAAGGGCCTCGCCAACGTCATCGTGGATGCGCCCCGCGGCTCCGGCACGGTGCCCGCGCTCCGGCTCATCGGCGATGGATCGCAGCACTGGGCCACGGTGCACGTCGACGACCTCGCCGCCCTCTACGTGCTCGCGCTCGAGCGGGGCGCGGCCGGTGCCACGTACATCGGAGCGGGCGGGCAGAACCCGACCGTCCGGGAGCTCGGGGAGGCCGCCGCGCAGGCAGCCGGAATCGCCGGCGGGGTCGCCGCCGAGTCGGTCGACGAGTCGCGCGGCCGCCTGGGCGAGGCGCTCGCGGACGCGCTGCTGCTCGACCAGCAGGCGCGCGGAACCCGTCCGCGCATCGACCTGGGCTGGGAGCCGAACGGTCCGAGCCTGCTCGAGGAGCTGCTCGTCGGGTCGTACGCGCCCGCTCGCGTCTGACCTCGATCCGCACCGTTTTGCCGCTGGGCGGTCTGCGCTGGTAATGTTGTTTGTTGGCTTGCGTGTGGATGTGTCCGCACGAAACGCCGCAAGGCGCCCTCTCCGCTGAGCGGCACATCCCTAACTCATCCAGAACGAAAGTGACCATTCGTGGCAAACATCAAGTCGCAGATCAAGCGCAACCGCACCAACAAGAAGGCTCAGGAGCGCAACAAGGCCGTCAAGAGCGAGCTCAAGACCGCCATCCGCGCCACCCGTGAGGCCGTCACGTCGGGCGACAAGGAGAAGGCGACCGCGGCGCTGCGCGTCGCCGCCAAGAAGATCGACAAGGCGGCCAGCAAGGGCGTCATCCACAAGAACCAGGCGGCGAACCGCAAGTCGGCCATCGCCAAGCAGGTCGCCGCGCTCTAAGCGACGACCGCCAGCGGGACCTGTCCCGCGCCGCGAGAGAGCCCCCTCCTGGACTTCGGTCCGGGCGGGGGCTCTCTGCGTTTCTGGCCCGCGCGACCGTGGCTCAGGCGCGTCCGTGAAGGGCGCGCCCGAGCCTCAGACGTGCGCGACCGTGTTGTCAGCCGCGACCGCGCGCGCTGATGACGCGGATCATCCGCTCGAGCGCGAACACCGGGTCGCGGCCGCCGCCCTTGACGTTGGCATCGGTCTCGGCGAGCAGTTCGATGCAGCGACCGAGCCCCTCCTCCGTCCAGCCCGCCAGATCGCGTCGTGCGCGGTCGACCTGCCACGGCGCCAGGCCGAACTGCTGCGCCAGTTGACCGGAGCCGCCGCGCGCGCCGGAGATCTTGGCCATCGTCCGGATCTTGCTGGCGAAAGCGGCCACCATCGGGACGGGGTCGGCACCTGACGCCAGTGCGTGCCGCATGGTGACGAGAGCCTCACCGTGACGGCCGGCGATCGCGGCATCCGCGACCTGGAAGGCGTTCGTCTCGACCCGACCGCCGTAGTACTTGTCGACGGTGGCCTCGGTGATCTGCTCGGACGAGTCGGACAGCAGCTGCTGGCAGGCGGCGGCCAGTTCGGCGAGGTCGTCGGAGAACGCCGATGTGATCGCCCGCAGCGCGCCCGGGGTCACCTTGCGACCGGCCGCTGCGAACTCGGCCTGGGCGAAGTCGTACTTCTCGGCGTCCTTCTTAAGTTCTGTGCAGACGATCTCGATTCCGCCGCCGGTGCCCGAGCGGATCGCGTCGAGCAGCTTCTTGCCTCGGACGCCTCCACCGTGGCGGAGGGTCACCACGGTGCCGTCGGCCGGCTCTTCGAGGTAGGCGAGCATGTCCGACAGGAAGGCGTCGTTGAGCTTCTCGACGGCCTCCACGCGGATCAGTCGCGGCTCGCCGAACAAGGAGGGGCTCGCGAGCGTGAGCAGCTCGCCGGGGGCGTAGTCGCCCGCGTGGAGGTCGCTGATCTCGAGGCTGGGATCTTCGGCCTTGAGCGCGTCGCGGAGCGTGCGGACGGCCCGGTCGGCGAGGAATCCCTCGGACCCGGTGACGAGCACGATCGGCGCGGCGCGCACCTGGTTCCAGGGAAGCTGCGGGATCGCGCTCGCGGCGGCGCGCGTCTTGCCGGCACCGGTTCTGCTGCTGCTTCGGGTGGCCACATTCCTCCTCGTCCGTATCCAGGATACGGGCGGCCACTGTCAGTGCTGTCCGGCGTGCGCTCGCTCCAGAGCCGCACCGTCGGACCGGTGCCGCCCGGCGGCGACGGCGAGACCAGAAGCATCCCCTGCTCGTCGGTGCGACCGACGGCCGTTCCGCTGTCCGCCAGCATCCGGAGCGCCGACGCCGTCGGATGCCCGTAGCCGTTGCGCACGCCCACCGACACCAGCCCGAGCCTGGCGTGCAGCCGACCGTACAGGTCCGCACTCTGATCGGCGGACCCGTGATGGGCGACCTTCACGACATCCACCGGGCGCGCCTCGCCGGCGGCGACGAGTGCATTCTGGGCTTCCTCGCCCACGTCGCCCAGGAACAGCGCACGGAGGCCTCGACCGTCGGTCTCCAGCGTGATGCTGCCCGCATTCCCCGTGTCCTCCTGGGCGCCCGTGGGCTGCGCCGGCGGCCAGAGCACTCGCCAGCTGACACTTCCCAGCCGTCCCGACAGCCCTGCGTGGCCTCGTTCAGTCGGCACTCCGGCGGCCCGGAGGATCGCGAGCGTGCGCTCGTCGGCATCGCGCACCGGGCGCTGGACGAGCGCGTGCTCGACGCGACCGGCTACAGCGGACAGCCCGCCGACATGGTCGGCGTCGAAGTGGCTCAGCACGAGGAGGTCGATCCGGTCGATGCCCAGGCGGCCGAGGCAGGCCGCCGCGGGCTCCGGCTCCCGCCCGACGTCGATCATGGCGACGGCGCCGCCGTCGCGGATCAGCAGGGCGTCTCCCTGCCCGACGTCGCATGCGGCCAGCTGCCAATCGGGCGGAAGCGCCAGCGCGCGCCCGACCAGCCCGCCGCCCAGCGTCGCGAGGTAGACGACCGCTCCCCCGCACAGGGCGACGATGGCGACGATCGAGACGACCCGCGAAGAGTTCCGCCCGAGGACGATCACGGCGACCGCGACGAGGACGGCCGCACTCAACAGGACGCCCACCAGCCCGGGCGCCCACGGCGCCGCGACGCCAGGCAGCCGGCTCGTGAACACCGCGACCTGGGCGATCCAGGCCGACGGCAGCCACGCCACCCAGACCACCGCCTGACCGAGCCCAGGCGCCAGCGGAAGCAGCGCGCACGCGATGCAGCCGAGCATCGTGGCCACCGGTGCGGCCGGCTCGGCGAGCAGGTTCGCGGGAACGCCGTACAGCGGCAGGGTCGGTGCGAGCAGGAGCAGCACCGGCTGGCAGGCGAGCTGGGCGGCCGTGGGAACGGCCACGGCTATCGCCAGCGACCGCGGCATCCACCGGCTGAGGAGCCGGCTCAGCGGTCCCGCGAGGACGAGCAGCCCGGCTGTGGCGAGCACCGACAGCACGAAACCGTAATCACGCGCCAGCCAGGGATCGTGCACCAGCAGCACGATCATCGCGAGAACCAGGGCCGGAACGCCGTCCGCGGGCCGCCCGCGCGCAAGTCCGACCAGCAGCACCGCCGCCATGACGGCCGCCCGGATGACACTCGCCCCCGGCCCGACCAGCGCCACGAAGGCCGCCAGGGCTGCGGCGGCGGTCAGGATGCGCGAGCGGCGTCCGAGTCCCGCCAGACGCGCGAGTCCGAACACCAGGGCGATCACGAGAGCGCAGTTCGCCCCGGAGACCGCCGTGAGGTGGCTGAGCGATGCCGCCTTCATCGCCTCTTCGAGGTCGACCGACACAGCGGTCTCATCACCGATCGCGAGCCCGGGGAGCAGCGCGCCACCGTCTCCCGGAGTGGTCGCCGCGGCTCGCGCGAACGTCTCGCGTGCGGACGCCGCCCAGCCGAGCCACGGCGGCGGTCCAGCGGCCACGGTCACGTCGTCCCGAGCGCTGACCGTGTAGGTCGTCGGCTCGCCCGGCTCGTCCCGCTGGACGGTGCCGTGGATGCGGACGACGGCTCCGAACGCGCACGCGCGGGCATCCTGCTCGCTCGCGCCGAACAGCACAGAGACCGGAACGGACCGCGCGTCGCCCTCGGTCCGGCCACGCAGGCTCCAGCGTGCGCCACCGTCGAATCCCGGGGCGATCCGTTGTGGTGACCGCTCGACACGCACGAGGAGGGAGACGGTCTCTGATCGTTCCACCGCAGCTTCGAGTCCCTGTGACTCGCGGGCCGCCGCCTGCACCGCGACCGCAACGGACCCGACTGCGACAGCGACGAGCACGACTGCGACGACCGGCAATACCGGACGTGACGCCCGCATCGCCGGTCCGCGGCGACGGAGCACCGCCGCGCCCACGCACCACGCCAGGGTGGCTCCGGCACCCGCGCCGCACGCCGCCGCAACAGCCCACGCGGCGTCCGGCACGCCGATCAGCGCGGCGGCGGCGATCCAGAGCGCGCAGGCGGGCAGCGCGAGACGCAGGTCGGGCATCAGACGACGACCCGATCCATGAGGCCGTCGAAGAGCTTCTGACCGATGCCGGAGACCTTCAGGAGGTCGGTGACGGCGCCGAACCGACCGTTGGCTGCTCGCCAGTCGACGATCCGCTGAGCGAGCGTCGGGCCGATCCTCGGCAGCGTCTCCAACTCCGTCGGCGTCGCCGTGTTGAGATTCACCGGCGCGCCCGTCGCGCCTCCTGCTCCGCCGGTCCCGGCGGACGACCCACTGGACGCCGGCCCACCCACCGGAGGCGGGTCACCGATCCGCGGCACCACCAACTGCTCTCCGTCGGCGACGGGCCGCGCGAGGTTGACCGCGGCGATGTCGGCATCGTCCGCCGCTCCCCCGGCGGCGGCGACCGCATCCACCACCCGGGACCCCGCCGGGAGGTCGACGAGGCCCGGCTCCCGCACCGCACCGGTGACGTGCAGGAGCAGCCGGCCGCCGCCGGCAGGCGTGCCGGAGGACGCTCCGCCGCTCGCGCCGGCGGACGGCGGGTCCGTCGCACCGAGGTCGACCGACGTCCCCTGCTGCGCCGTGGACGACAGCAGCACGGCAACGACCGCCGCGACGATCGCCAGCACGATCGCCGCGCCCACACCGATACGAACCCGCCGCGAAGCGGGACCAATGGCCGTATCCGTGAGCTCCGAGCCCTCGGCACGGACGTCCGGAACCGGCTCCGAACCGGACCGCTCAGGCACGCCGAAACCGACGGCTGAGGGCTCGGCACGGTGTCGCATGCCCTCACGCTACGAAGCACCGCAGGCGCGGAACCCGATTACCACCGCATCCGTGGAGAGACGGCAGAAGCGCCGGGCTGTGAACAACCCGGCGCTCCCGACGACGTGCCCGCTCAGGCGGGCGCTGCACTCAAGCGGGCGATGCGCTCAGCCGCGCGGCTTCGTCGCGATGTTGACCAGTCGCGGTGCGCGCACGATCACGTTGACGATCTCGCGGTCGCCGACCGAGCGCACCACCGCCTCGGAGCCGCGGGCCAGGGCCTCGAGCTCGTCGGACGCGATCTTCGGCGACACCTCCAGGCGATCGCGCACCTTGCCGTCCACCTGCACGACGGCGGTCACCGCCTCCTCGATGAGCAGGGTCGGGTCGGGCTTGCGCCACTGCGCCAGCGCCACGGACGGCTCGTAGCCGAGCTTCGCCCACATGTCCTCCGCGGTGTACGGGGAGAACAGGTTCAGCGCCATCGCGATGACCTCGGCGGCCTCGCGGACGGCGGCGTCTCCCGCGCCCGGACCGGAGTCGATCGCCTTGCGCGTTGCGTTGACCAGCTCCATCAGGCGGGCGACGACCACGTTGAACTTGAACGACTCGACCAGTCCTGGTGCGTCGGCCAGGAACCGGTGGGTGACGCGGCGCAGCGCCGGGTCGCCCGTCTTCCAGACCACATCGGGCGCGCTGGTGACATCGTCGGCGATCCGCCAGGCGCGTGCCAGGAACTTCGCGCTCCCCGACGGCGAGACGTCCGCCCAGTCGATGTCGTCCTCCGGCGGGCCGGCGAACGCCATCGTCAGGCGCACCGCATCCACGCCGTGCTCGTCCAGCTGCTCGGACAGCTTCACCAGGTTGCCGCGCGACTTCGACATCGCCGACCCGTCCATCAGCACCAGGCCCTGGTTCAGCAGCGCCGTGAACGGCTCCGTGAAGCTGATGTAGCCCAGGTCGAACAGCACCTTCGTGATGAACCGGGCGTACAGCAGGTGCAGGATGGCGTGGGTCACGCCGCCGACGTACTGGTCGACCGGCGCCCACTTCTCCGCCTCGCGCGGGTCGAACGCCTGGGTGTCGTCGTTCGCCGACAGGAAGCGCAGGAAGTACCAGGAGCTGTCCACGAATGTGTCCATCGTGTCCGTGTCGCGCGTGGCCGGTCCACCGCAGTTCGGGCAGGAGACGTTGACCCAGTCGGTCGCCCCGCCCAGCGGGCTGGTGCCCTTCGGCTGCAGGTCGAGACCCTCGGCCGGAGGCAGCAGCACGGGCAGCTCCGACTCGGGCACCGGCACCTCGCCGCACTGCTCGCAGTGGATGATCGGGATGGGCGTGCCCCAGTAGCGCTGTCGCGAGATCAGCCAGTCGCGCAGGCGGAAGTTCTTCGCCGGTGCGCCCAGGTTCGACGCCTGCAGTGCCTCGGTCACGCGACGGATCGCGTTGGACTTGCTCAGCCCGTCGAACGGCCCGGAGTTGATCAGGCGTCCCTCCCCGGTCAGCGCGACGCCCGTCTCGGACGGGTTCTCGAGCGCTGCCTCCTCGGGCAGGATCGGCTCCCCGGTCTCCGGGTCCGTGTGGATGACCGGGATGGCACCGGTGACCGGCTGCGTCGTGTCGACCACCACCCGCACGGGCAGATCGAAGGCGCGCGCGAAGTCGAGGTCGCGCTGGTCGTGCGCGGGCACGGCCATGATCGCGCCGTGACCGTAGTCGCTCAGCACGTAGTCGGCGGCCCAGATCGGGATGCGCTCCCCGGTCAGCGGGTTGATCGCGTGACGCTCCAGGAACACGCCGGTCTTCTCGCGCTCCGTGCTCAGGCGGTCCATCTCGGTGGTGCCGCGCACGACCTCCAAATAGTCGTCGAAGCGCTTGCGCACCTCTGGGCGCGCGCCCTCGACCAGCTCGGTGGCCAGGTCGGAGTCGGGTGCGACCACCATGAAGGTCACGCCGTACAGCGTGTCCGGACGCGTCGTGTAGACGGTCACCGGCTCGTCACGGCCCTCGATGCGGAACGTGACGTCCGCGCCCGTGGAGCGCCCGATCCAGTTGCGCTGCATCGAGATGACCTTGGACGGCCAGGCGCCCTCCAGCTGGTTCAGGTCGTCCAGCAGGCGGTCGGCGTAGTCCGTGATCCGGAAGTACCACTGGGTCAGCTTCTTCTTGGTGACCAGGTTGTCGCACCGCTCACAGCGACCGCCGACGACCTGCTCGTTCGCCAGAACCGTCTGGTCGAACGGGCACCAGTTGACCTGGCTCGCCTTGCGGTACGCCAGGCCCTTCTCGTACAGCTTCAGGAACAGCCACTGGTTCCAGCGGTAGTACGCCGGGTCGGAGGTCTGCAGCACGCGGTCCCAGTCGAAGCTGGGCGCGTAGCGGCGCATGCTCGCCTTCTGCTGGGCGATGTTGTCGTTGGTCCAGCCGGCCGGGTCGAGGCCGCGCTTGATGGCGGCGTTCTCGGCGGGCAGGCCGAACGAGTCCCAGCCGATGGGGTGCAGCACGTTGAAGCCCTGCTGGCGCCAGTAGCGCGCGATCACGTCGCCCAGGGCGTACGCCTCAGCGTGACCCATGTGCAGGTCGCCAGACGGGTAGGGGAACATGTCGAGGATGTACTTGCGCGGGCGGCTGTCGGCGGGGTCGTCGGTCGCGAACGGCCGCAGTTCTTCCCAGACCGGGAGCCACTTGTCCTGGATGGCGGCGAAATCGTAGGCGGCGCGCTCGTCGTGGGCGCGACCGGTCTGCTGGGGGGTGCTCGCTGCCGTGGTGCCGGCTGCGTCGTGCTCGTGTGCCACGTGACTCTCAATCTCGGTTCCGTCGTGCCGCGTCGGGATTTCTGGCGGCACGGAAGAGGACGGGCGGCGCGCGCCCGGTACTCCAGACTACTAAACGTCGGCGACGTACAGTCCGTTCCCAGCGCGCCCTCAGTTCGCCGTGGGCGTGCTCCCGCCACTGAGTCCGGCCGCCGCCAGCAGCGCGGCCGCCTTCACGCGCACCTCCGCCAGCTCCTCCGCGGGGACCGAGAGCGCGGTGATGCCGCCTCCCGCGCCGATCACGACGCCCTCGCCGCTGAAGTGGATGCTGCGGATCACCATCGCGAGATGCGCGCTGCCGTCCACGCCCAGATAGCCGAAGCACCCGGCGAACGCCCCGCGCGGGCCGCCCTCCAACCGGTTCAGGATGCGCATGGCGCTCAGCTTGGGCGCCCCGGTCATCGAGCCGGCCGGGAAGCACGCGCCCACCGCATCCACCGCGCCGAGCCCGGGGCGGAGCCGGCCCTCGACCGTCGAGACCAGCTGGTGGACCTGTGCGTAGCTCTCCACCGCCAGCAGGTGGCTGACCTCGACGGAGCCGACCTCGCACACCCGCCCGAGGTCGTTGCGCATCAGGTCGACGATCATCACGTTCTCGGCGCGTTCCTTCTCGCTCGCCTCCAGCTCCGCGCGCAGTTCGACATCGGCGGCGACGGTGGCTCCGCGCGGGCGCGTGCCCTTGATCGGGCGCGTGCGGACGCGGCCGGCGTCGACGCGGAGGAACTCCTCCGGCGACGAGCTGACGAGCGTCTCCTCGCCGATCCGGACGAAGCCGCCGAACGGCGCCGGGCTCGCCCGCCGGAGGCGCAGGTGCACGGCGAGCGGGTCGGCCGCGCTGCTCGCCGTGATGCGGTTGGTGAGGCAGAGCTGGTAGGCATCGCCCGCCCTGATCGCCTCCTGACACGCCTCGATCGCGGCGAGATAGGCGTCGTCGTCGTGGCGCCAGTGAGCGACGGCCGGCGGGATGGGATGCGCGGCCAGGTAGGCGTCAGTGGCACCGGCGGCGGTCGCCAGCGCGCGCACGGTCGCGTCGATCCAGGCCGTTCCGTCGGCGTCGTCCGGGGCGACGATCTCGATCTTCCGGTCGGCGTGGTCGAAGACGACAACACGGTCGACGAACAGAAGGGATGCGTCGGTCGTGCGGCCGTGCTCCGGCACCGCGACCGGCGCACCGGCTGCCGACGCACCGGCCTCGTAGCCGAGACGCCCCCACCAGCCGATCGGAGCGGCGAGGCGCTCGGCCTGCTCGCCGTGCCACAGCCCCAGGTCGGCGCCCAGGGCATCCAGCACGTCCCCTGGCTGCGTCACGCCGTCGACGGTGACCGTGCCGTCGGCGACGGACGCGGTCATCCGCACACGGCCCGTCCCGATGTAGGACCGCCCGCTGAGGGCCTCGGGCCCGCTGTCGAGCCAGACCGCGTCCACACCGTCCGCGCCGCCGAACAGCGTCGCGAACGCGTCGGCCGGGTCGACCCAGGTGTCGAGCGGCTGCACGCGGAGCGGGGTGAGCACCGGACTAGCCTAGGCGAGTGGACACGCACAGCACCGGACCGGTCAGCTCCCTCGCCGACTGGGCGGGCGGTGAGCTCCGCGTGCGCGACGACTGCGAGGTGACGGAGACCGAGCTGCTCGGCGCCGACTCGTTCCTGGTCCGCGACGGCCGCGTGCTGGCGCTCGGGCTGCACCGCACCCGGTTCGCCGAGACCGTGCGCGAGCAGGGCCTCGCCGACCGCGCCGAGGTGGACGCCTTCTGGGATGCCGCGATCGGCTCGCTGCCGCGCGAGGGCGACTGGTTTCCGCGGCTGGAGCTCGTGCGCGCGCGGGACGCCCTGCGCCTGCGCTTCCGGCTGCGGACGGCACCGGAACTCACCTCCGAACTGGTGGTCGCGACCGCCGCCGCCGACCCGCGTGTCGTTCCGCACCTGAAGGGGCCGGACCTCGATCGGCTCAGCGCGCTCCGTCAGCGGGTGCAGCGCCGAGGGGCGCAGGAGGCGATCATCCTCGACCACGGCCGCGTGTCGGACGGCACGACGACCGCGCTGCTCTGGTGGCGCGGTGATGCACTGTTCGCGCCGCCCTTCTCGCTCCCTCGGGTCGACAGCGTCGCCGCGCGCACGGTACGGGGTGTGGCCGCTGCGCTCAGCGTCCCGGTCGAGGATGTGGCCGTCCGGCCGTCGGAGTTGGAGGGCGCGGTGCTGTGGGCCGTGAACGCGCTGCACGGCATCCGCGCCGTCACCGCATGGGTGGGCGGGCCGGCTCTCGCGCAGGATCCCGCGCGGACCGACGCCTGGCGCGCGCGGTTCGCCGCGCTGGCGCGACCGCTGCCCTGATCCGCTCGGCCCGGCAACGACCCCGCTACCCGACCAGCGCGCCGTCCTCCAGCCGCACCACCCGATCCACCAGCTCGGTCGGAACGTCCGTGTGCGAGATGAGGAGCACCGTCCGGCCGTCCTCCGCCGCGGTCCGCAGCACATCCCGGACGATCGCATCGGCGACCGCGCTGTCGACGTTCGCGGTGGGCTCGTCGACCACGAGCACCGGGAAGTCGGCGAGGAGCACGCGGGCGAGCGCGATCCGCTGGGCCTGACCGCCCGACACCAGGGCACCGCGCTCGCCGACAGGCTCGGACAGTCCGCCGCGGGCGAGAGCCCAGTCGCGCAGTCCCACCCGGTCGAGCGCATCCAGCAGTTCGTCATCCGTCGCCGTGTCGCGTGCGAACAGCAGGTTCTGGCGCAGGTCGGAGTCGAACAGGTAGGGACGCTGCTCGACCAGCCCGATCACGCGCCGCACGTCGTCCTGGCGCAGGTCGCGAGCCGGGACGCCGTCGATGGAGAAGTCGCCGGTGTGGTCGATCAGGCGCGTGAGGACGTGGGCGAGTGCCGTCTTGCCTGCACCGGTCGGGCCGGTGAGCAGCACGCGCTCCCCCGGCCGCAGCCGCAGGTCGAGCTCGCGCAGCGCGTCGTGATCGTCGTCCGGCCAGTGCGCCGACACACCGTCGAGCAGCACCTCCGGGGCCCCACCGGCGCGGTTCACGTCGAGCGCACGGGCGTCCGGCGCATCCACCGGGATGCCGTCCGGCACCTCGATCGGGGCCGCCGACGCGATCCGCTCCGCGCTCGCCCGCACTCGCCGCCAGGCGCCGAACGCCAGCGGGACGGTGCCGAAGACCTCGAACACCGCGAGCGGGAGCAGCGCCACGACGGCGAGTCCCGGTGCGTCGAGCGAGCCGTCGATCACCGCGGGGATGCCGCCCGAGAGCGCGAGGACGGTCGCCGCGCCCGCGAGGAGCGACACCACGCCCGCGGTCAGGCCGAGACCCACCGCCCGCGTGCGCGACGCGGCCGTCAGCCGCTCCCCGGCCGCGCGCACGCGCTCCTGGGCCGCGGGAAGCGCACCGTAGGCGGTCAGGACGTCGAGGTTCGCGACCAGGTCGTGCAGAGCGTCGTTGAGGTCGGCCCGGAGCGGCGCGATGCGACGTTCGGCGGTCCCCGCCACCCACCGGTTCACCAGCATCCCCGCGACCACTGCGACCGCCAGCGTGATCAGCAGCGCGACGCCCGCCGCCGGGAGGATCAGGAACGCGGCGACGATGCTGCCGACCGCGACCAGACCCGCACTCACCAGCGGTTGGATGACGCGCAGCGCGAGGTTCTGGAGCTCGTCCACGTCGTCCGCCAGCCGCGCCAGCAGGTCGCCCGAGCGCACCCCTCGCAGTCCGTCCGGCGCAAGCGGCTCCAGTCGTGCGTACAGGCGCGAGCGCACCGTCCCGAGCTGCCGGAAAGCCGCGTCATGTCCGGCCAGCCGCTCCAGGTAACGGAAGAACGCGCGCCCGAGGGCGAACGCCCGGACGCCGACGACGGCCGCCGAGAGGTACATCAGGGCGGGCTGCTCCGACGCCCGCGTGATCAACCACGCCGAGACGCCCAGCAGTGCGACGGCGCTCCCGCCGCTCAGGAACCCGAACCCGATGGCGGCCCACAGCCGGCCCGGGGAGGGAATGGCCAGGCGAAGGATGCGGCGCACCTCGACGGGGTCCGCGGCACCCTGGATGCGCGACTCTCGCGCCATCGTCTCACCGGACACCGGACACCTCGCTCTCCTCGGACTGCGTGCTCCTCGCGACACCGTCCGACGCGTCGCGCACAGGCAGCGTGAGCACGACATCCGCCGCCTCCGCCACGGCCGGCCGGTGGCTCACCACGAGCACCGCTGCGCCGTCGTCCGCCGCACGCCGCACCGCACGCAGCAGGCGGGACTCCGTCTCCGCGTCGAGCGCCGAGGTCGGCTCGTCCAGGATCAGCACAGGGCACCGACGCGACCGCAGGCGGTACAGCGCCCGCGCGACGGCGACGCGCTGGGCCTGGCCGCCAGACAGCCCCGAGCCGCCGGGGCCGAGCGCCAGCGTCGGGTCGAGCTCGATGGCCGCGGCATCCCACAACGCCTCGGCGACGCGCGCGTCCCTGTCGAGTGCGGAGCCCTCGTCGCCCAGTGCGACGTTCGACGCAATGCTGCCGGCGAGCAGCCCCGGCCGCTGGCCGGCCCACGCGACCGCCTCGCGCCGCCCAACCGCATCGGTCCGGCCGCCCGCGTGGATGCGGCCCTCGAACGCAGTGAAGCCCAGCACCGCGCTCACCAGGCTCGACTTGCCGGCCCCGCTCGGCCCCCGGAGCACCGCGAACGTCCCCGGCGGCACCGCAGCACTGAAGCCGTCGACGACCGTCCGTCCGTCGTATGCGATCCGTACATCCTCGAACACCAGTCCCGTCCCTGCGGCGACATCCGCATCCGGCGTCACGACGTCCAGGCCCTCCGCCGCCTCGATCACCTCGAACGCGTTCGACGCGGCCTCGATGCCCTCCGCTGCCGCGTGGTAGCTCGCGCCCACATTGCGCAACGGGAGGAACGCCTCGGGCGCCAGCAGCAGCACGAACAGTCCCACCGAGAGGTCGAGCGAGCCGCCCAGCAGGCGTAGGCCTATTGTCACCGCGATCACCGCCACCGACAGGCTCGCGGCCAGTTCCAGCACGAATCCGGAGAGGAACGACATGCGCAGCACCCGCATGGTGTGAACGCGGTACTGCTCGCTCACCTGGCGGATCCGCGCCTCCTGGCGGTGCTGCCGCCCGAACAGCTTCAGCGTCGAGAGCCCGGCGACCACATCCAGGAACCCGCTCGACAGGGTGGAGAGCGCCCGCCACTGCCGTTTCTGCGCCGTCTGGGTCGCCCAGCCGACCAGCACCATGAACACCGGGATGAGCGGGAGCGTGATCACGAGGATGATTCCGCTGGTGAGGTCGCGCCAGCCGATCGTCAGCACCAGGAGCGGCGTCGCGATGGCGGTGCCGATAAGCTGCGGCAGGTACTTCGCGAAATAGCCGTCCAGCGCATCCATGCCGTGACCGGCGACGAGCGTGACGTCGGCGGTGCTCCGGCGGGCGACCCATCCCGGGCCGAGCCGTCCGACCGCCGCGACCAGGCGCTCCCGCAGCTGCCCGACGACGCGCGCTCCGCCGCGGGACGACACCGACTCGACCGCCCACAGCAGACCCGCGCGCACGACCACGACGAGACCCAGCAGGCCGATGGTCGGGCTCAAGCTGGCGAGCGGCTCCCCCGCGATCGCGCGCACCACGACATCCGTCAGCAGCCAGGCGAAGGCGATGATGGATGCGGTCTGCAGCACCGCGAGCCCGGCTCCCGCGGCGAGGGTGCCGCGGGTCGCCGAGGCGTACCGCAGGAGGCGGGGGTCGAGCGGGCGCACGTCAGGCCGTCACGGGCTGCTGGGCGTCGTCCGCACCGCCGGGCTCGGGAGCCTCCTGCGGGATGTGGTCCCGCGTCACCCGCTTGCGGAAGATCCAATAGGTGAAGCCCTGGTAGACGAGGATCAGCGGGAGGAAGATCGCCGCGACCCACGTCATGATCGTCAACGTGGTCTGCGAGCTCGACGCGTTCGCGATGGTGAGGCTGTTCTCCGGGTTCGGCGACGAGGGCATCACGTCGGGGAACAGCGCAGCGAACAACGACACGACGGCGAGGGCGATCGTGGCCGCCATGAACCCGAACGACCATCCCTCGGCCCCGCGTAGGTTGGCGATCCAGGAGGCGATCAGCGCCACCGCGGCGAAGATCGCGAGCGCGAGGAACACCGGCGAGAAGTGCGAGATGGCCGTCCAGCCGAGGAACACCGCGGCGACCACGATGGCCACGGCCCCCGAGCGCGCGGCGAGCCGCCGTGCCCGGACGCGGAGGTCGCCATCCGTCTTCAGCGAGATGAAGACGACGCCGTGGGTGAAGAACAGCAGCAGGGTCGTCAGGCCGCCGACGATGGCGTAGCCGTTCAGGAGGTCGAACAGCGTCCCCGTGTAGTCGTGATTGGCGTTGAGCGCGACGCCCTGCACGATGTTCGCGAACGCGACGCCCCAGAGGAACGCGGGAACTGCGGAGCCGACGATGATCATGCCGTCGAACCACTTCTTCCACCGGGCGCCGGAGCGCTGGTGCCGGTACTCGAACGACACGCCGCGCACGATCAGGGCGAGCAGGATGAGCAGCAGCGCCAGGTAGAAGCCGCTGAAGAGCGTCGCGTACCACTCGGGGAAGGCCGCGAACAGCGCGGCGCCTCCGACGATCACCCACGTCTCGTTGAGGTCCCAGACCGGGCCGATGGTGTTGATCATCACGCGGCGGTCGACGTCGTCGCGGCCGAGGAACGGCAGCGCCATCCCCACCCCGAAGTCGAAGCCGTCGAGCACGAAGTAGCCCACGAAGAAGAAGGCGACGATGCCGAACCAGAGAACTGCGAGATCCATTGTCGTGCTCCTCCTAGTAGACCGTGGCGACGGGGATGGGCTCGCCGGCGTCGTCGAGGTGCTTCTCGATCGCCTCGGGCCCCTTCTGGGCGGCGCGCTTGATGAGCTTGAACTCGACGACCGCGAGGGTGCCGTAGATGGCGGTGAAGGCGACGAGCGAGATCAGCACCTCGAGTCCGGTCGTGCCGGGCGAGACGCCGTCGGCCGTCTTCATGAGGCTGAACACGATCCACGGCTGCCGCCCCATCTCGGTGAAGACCCAGCCGACGATCATCGCCAGCAGCGAGAGCGGCATGGCCCAGATCGCGATCTTCCACTGCCAGGCGCGGGTGGGTGTGCGGCCCTTCCGGGTCAGCCAGAGGCCGACGACGGCGATGGCGACGTGGAGCATCCCGAGCCCGATCATCCAGCGGAACGCCCAGTAGGTGATCCAGATGGTCGGCGTGTAGTCGCCGGGGCCGTAGAGCTGCGTGTACTGCGCCTGCAGGTCGTTGATACCCTCGACGGTGCCGTTCAGGCTGTGCGTCGACAGGAACGACAGCAGGTACGGCACGCGGATCGAGAACAGTTCGTGGACGCCGTCCGGGGTGCCGAGGGTGAAGATCGAGAAGGAGGCGTCCGCTCCGGTCGAGGTCTTGTAGAGCGCCTCCGCCGCGGCCATCTTCATCGGCTGCGTCTCGACCATCGCGAGACCGAGCTGGTCGCCGCTCAAGACCGTGCCGATCCCCGCGCCGACCATCAGCCAGAGGCCGAACTTCAGCGCGGGCCGCATCGTCTCGAGGTGGTTGTTGCGCGAGAGGTGCCACGCGGCGACGGCGATGATAAGGCCGGCCGAGACCATGAAGCAGCCGAAGATCGTGTGCGGGAAGGCGGCGAGGGCGACCTTGTTCGTGAGCACGGCCCAGAGATCCGTGAGCTCCGCCCGGCCCTTGGCGGCGTTCAGGTGGTAGCCGACCGGGTTCTGCATGAAGGCGTTCGCGGCGAGGATGAAGTACGCCGAGAGGATGCTGCCCACCGACACGATCCAGATGGTCGCCAGGTGCAGCCCTTTCGGGAGGCGGTCCCATCCGAAGATCCACAGCCCGATGAACGTCGCCTCCAGGAAGAACGCGAGCAGCCCCTCCAGGGCGAGCGGCGCACCGAAGATGTCGCCGACGAAGCGGGAGTAGTCCGACCAGTTCATGCCGAACTGGAACTCCTGCACGATGCCGGTCACCACGCCCATCGCGAAGTTGATGAGGAAGATCTTGCCGAAGAAGTGGGTCAGCTGGAGGTAGTGCGGCTTCCCCGTGCGGTACCAGGCCGTCTGGAAGATCGCGGTGCAGGTGACCAGGCCGATCGTCAGCGGCACGAACAGGAAATGGTAGATCGTGGTGAGCCCGAACTGCCACCGGGATAGCAGGAGCGGGTCCAGCAGTTCGTTCACGTGAGTTCCCTTCGCCTCTTCTTCTACACATTGTAGAACAGAACTTCTACGAACTGTAGAACATTCTCAGCCTGATCGCGCTACTCTGGATTCGTGGCCAATCTCGGAGAACTCGAACGGGCCGTCATGGACGCCCTGTGGGACGGCGACGCCCCCATCACCGCGGGCGAGCTACGCGACAAGCTAGCGGCGGCCCGCGAGACCGGCAAGGCACCGGCGCTCACGACGATCCTCACCGTCCTCTCCCGCCTCGAGGCCAAAGGATTCGTCGCCCGCGACCGCGACGCCCGACCGCACCTGTACTACGCGGCCCTGACGCGAGCCGGTCACGTCGCCGATCTGATGCGCGAAGTGCTGGAGTCGTCCTCCGACCGCACCGAGGCGCTCGCCTACTTCGTCGGCTCGGTCGACGAGTCCGAAGCCGAGGTGCTGCGCCGCCTGCTCGACGCCCGCAGCGTGTGAGCAGCGACCCCGCCGCCGGGCTCACCGGCGCGATCTTCCTGGGCGCGCTCGCCATAGCGCTCGCGTGGCCCGTGCCGCTGCTGCTCGCGCGCGCCAAGTGGCCCTCCGCCGCCCCCGTGCTGGCCGTCGCCCTCTGGCAGTCGGTCGCCCTCGCGGGAGGCATCTCGATGATCGGCTCGCTGCTCCTGGCGGGGCTGCAGCCGTTCGGCGACAACCTGTGGTCGCGCATCGGTGGAGCGGCCTCCTCGCTGTTCCACGGACCGCTGCCGCCGGACGCCAGCCTCCTCAACGCGTTCCTGCTGAGCGCGGCCGTGCTGCTGACAGCCCACCTCCTGCTGAACCTCGCACTCACCGCGGTGCGCAGCCGCAACCAGCGCCACCGGCACATGGAGCTGCTGCGGCTGCTCTCCTCTCCCCTGCCGGACGCCCCGACCACCCGGGTGATCGACCATCCGGCGCCCGCCGCGTACTGCCTGCCGGGTGCGCGCAGCGTCACCGTGCTCTCCGAGGGCATGATCGCGCTGCTCTCCCCCGACCAGCTGGATGCGGTGGTCGCCCACGAGCGCGCGCACCTGCGGCAGAAGCACCACCTGCTGCTGGATGCGTTCCGCTCCTGGAAGCGCGCCCTCCCCTGGTTCCCCATCGCCACCCGGGCGCAGGACGCCGTCGCGCTGCTCCTGGAGATGCTCGCCGACGACACCGCTCGCCATGAGGCGGGAGACCGCGTGCTCGCGGGGGCGATCCGGCTCGTCGACGAGACGGGGCAGGCGGGCGCCGTGCTCGGCGCCCCGAAGGACCGCCGGACGCCGGAGCAGCGGCGGGCCGCCCTCGTCGCCCGCGAGGAGCGCCTTGCCGACGGCCGCCGGACCGTCGGGCCCGTGCTGCGCGCGACCGTGGTGGTGGCGACGGTGCTGCTCGTCGTCGTGCCGCCGGTGGTCGTGCTCGTCAGCTGAGCGCATCCGCTCGATCCAGCAACGGGTCAGGCCGCGCCGCTACGCTTCCGCTATGCCGCTGCCCGGAGGGACGACATGAACGACGCGCTGACCTGGGTGCTCGACCTCGTACAGAGCGTCGACCCGGTGCTCCGGACGCTGCTGGCCGGGTTCGGCATCCTGCTCGAGACATCCATTCTGATCGGGCTCATCGTCCCGGGCGACACGATCGTGCTGGTCGCCAGCACCGGCGTGGCGAACCCGGTCGAGTACGTCGCGCTGGTCGCCGTCGTCATCGTCGGTGCGCTCTGCGGCGAATCGCTGGGATTCGCGCTCGGTCGCTGGTTCGGCCCGCGCATCCGCACCAGCCGGCTCGGCAACCGCGTCGGCACCCGCAACTTCGACCGCGCCGAAGCGTACCTGGCGCGCCGCGGCGGGATCGCCGTATTCCTGTCGCGGTTCCTCCCGGTGCTGCACTCGCTCATACCGCTCACGGTGGGGATGAGCCCGATGCGCTACCGGACCTTCATGGCCTGGACGGCCCCCGCTTGCGTGCTCTGGGCGTTCGCCTACGTGAGCGTCGGCTCGGCCGCCGCGGGCGGCTACCGCGAGCTGTCGCGGGAGCTGCACTGGGCGGGCTACGCCTTCGTCGGCGTCATCGCGCTGTTCATCGTCGCGGTGTTCGTGGTCAAGAAGGTGCTCGGCAAGCGCGAGAGCCGACACATGGAAGCGGCGGCCCGGGAACCCGAGCCGCCGCTTGATGGAGCCGACCGAACCGTTACTTGATCGGGTGGTCCTGGAGCCACTTCTTGGCGACGGCATCCGGCTGGGTCTTGCTCGACCCCTGGTTCTCGCCGTTCATGTCGATGAGGTCCTCGGTGGTGAGTTCCTTCGACACCTTGTTCAGCACGTCCTTGACCTTGTCGGACGCCTTCTTGCTGTTGATCAGCGGCACGATGTTCTGTGCGGCGATCAGGTTCTTCGGGTCCTTCAGGGTGACGAATCCGTTGTCCTTGATGGCCGGCGTCGTCGTGTAGATGTCGGCCAGCTGGACGTCACCGTTCTTGAGCGCGGCGACGGTCAGCGGTCCGCCGGAGTCGCTGATCGGCTTGAGCGTCGCGGTGACGCCGTACGCCGACTTCAGCCCCGGGATGCCGTAGGGGCGGGTCTGGAACTCCGGGTTGGCGCCGACGGTGAGCGGGTCGGTGACCTTCTTGAGGTCGTCAAGGCTCTTCACGTCCCACTTCTCGGAGAACTCCTTGGTGACGTTGTACGAGTCGGCGTCCTGGGCCTCCGACTGGTCGAGCACCTCGAAGCCCTTCGGCAGGGCGTCGTTGAGGCCGGCGTAGACGTCGTCGCTCGAGGTCGCGGTGCTGTTCTTGTCGTAGAACTGGAGCAGGTTGCCGCTGTACTCGGGGATGAGGTCGATGGAGCCGTCCTGCAGCGCCTTCAGGTAGACGTCGCGCTGGCCGATGCTCGGCTTGTACGCGACCTTGACGCCGTTGGCCTCGAGCGCCTGGCCGTAGATCTGCATGAGGATCTCGGACTCGCCGAACGCGGCCGAGCCGACCGTGACGGTGTCGCTGGAGGACGAGGCGGAGTCGCTGCTGAACGCGCCGCCACCGGACGAGCAGGCGCTGAGGGCGAGCAGCGCCCCGGCGGCGAGCACGCCGGCCGCGAGGCGGCTCTTCTTCGATGCGAACATGATCTTCTCTTCTCTTGGGTGCTCCCGGTCGGGAGGCTGGTGTGCTGGGTGGGACAGGACGGGTTCAGGTCGTGGGGGCGCCTTCCGGCACCGGGCGGGCGGTGGAGCGGCCCCCTTCGGCGCTGTCGCGGACGCGACCGGCGGTGACGCCGCGGGGCACGACGAGACGCTGGACGATGGCGAACAGGCCGTCCGAGACGAGGGCGAGGGCGACCACGATGATGGAGCCGCCCAGGATCTCCGGATAGTTCTGCACCGCGATGCCGTCGAACAGGAATCGGCCGAGGCCGCCGACCGGCAGGATCGCCGCGACGGTCCAGGTGGCGATCACCTGCAGTCCGCCGGAGCGGATGCCGCCGATCACGAGCGGCAGGGACAGCGGGAGCTCGACCTTCGTGAACACCTGCCAGCCGGTCATCCCGATCGCGCGCGCGGCGTCGATGGGGGCGCGGTCGACCGATTCGAGGCCGGAGTACGCGCCGGCCAGGATCGGCGGGATCGCGAGGATCGTCAGCGCGATCAGCGGGGGGACGATGGTCAGGTTGGTCGTCAGCAGCGCCAGGTAGATGACCAGGCCCAGCGTCGGAAGCGCACGAAGCGCACCCGACACGCCCACCGCGAGCCCGCGGAAGCGGCCGGAGTGACCGATGGCGAACCCGATCGGCAGGGCGATGATCGCCGCGAGCAGGAGCGTGAGCAGCGAGTAGACGATGTGCTCGCCCAGGCGCGCGGGAATGCCGCTCGGTCCGGCCCAGTTGGCCGGGTCGCCGATCCACCCGAAGGCGGCGAGGATGTCGGTCATGCGCCGGTCACCGCCTTCATCGCCGCGCGCCGGCTGAGCCGGGCGGCCCTCCGGTCGGATCTCGTCCAGGGCAGCAGCAGGCGCCCGAGTCCCACGAGGATCAGGTCGAAGACGAGCGCCACGACCATGATCAGGATGATGCCGACCAGGACCTCCTCGGTGTACGACCGGTTGAGGCCGTCGGTGAACAGGTAGCCGAGGTTCGGGACGCCGAGAAGCGCTCCGACGCTCACGAGGCTGACCGTGCTGACCGACACCACCCGGAGGCCCGCGAGCAGTACCGGTCCGGCCAGCGGGAGTTCGACGGACCAGAAGCGTCGCCAGGCCGAGAACCCGACGGCGGTCGCCGACTGCAGCACGTCACCGGGCACGGAGCCCAGCGCGTCGGCCGTCGTGCGGACCATCAGCGCGAGCGCGTAGATGCTCAACGCCACCACGACGTTGAGCGGCGACAGGATCTGGGTTCCGATCAGCGCCGGCATCGCGAAGAACAGCGGTAGCGACGGGATCGTGTAGAGGATGCCGCCGATCGTCAGCAGCACGCCGCGGCTCCACCGATAGCGGTTCGCGACCCAGCCGATGGGCAGCGACACCACGAACCCGATGACGATCGGGAGAGCGGCGAGCCACACGTGGGTGACCGTGAGATTCCAGACCTGGCCGAGATTCGACCACAAGAAGCTCACGACGCGTCCTCACCCTGCGCCGGAGCACCCGCGACCGAGACGGTCGCGGCCTTTGCCTCGGAGGGAACGGCTGCGCCACGCGGCGAGCCGGAGAGGACGCCCGCTGCACGGCCGTCGCTGTCGACGAGCACCGAACCGGTCGCTGTCTCCTCGACGTGGAGTGCCCGGCGTCCGCGGTCGGCGCCGACGAAGGACGCGACGAATTCGTCGGCCGGGTCGGCCAGGATTTCGGCGGGCGTCCCCTTCTGCGCGACGATGCCGCCCTTCCGGAAGATGACGACCTGGTCGCCGAGCTTGAAGGCCTCGTCGATGTCGTGGGTGACGAACACGACCGTCTTGTCGAGATCGCGCTGCAAGCGGAGCAGCTCGTTCTGCAGATCGTCGCGGACGATCGGGTCGACGGCGCCGAACGGCTCGTCCATCAGCAGGATGTTCGGGTCGACCGCGAGGCCGCGGGCGACGCCCACACGCTGCTGCTGGCCGCCCGACAACTGGCTCGGGTACCGATCGGCGAGCGAACGCTCGAGCCCTACGGTGTCCATCAGCTCGAGTGCACGCTCCCGCGCATCCTTCTTCTTCACGCCCTTGAGCAGCGGGACGGTGGCGATGTTGTCGACGACCTTGCGGTGCGGCAGCAGCCCCGAGTTCTGCATCACGTAGCCGATCGAGCGACGCAGGGCGACGGGCTTGAGCGAGAGCACATCCTCGCCGTCGATCTCGATCTGCCCGGAGGTCGGATCGACCATCCGGTTGATCATACGGAGGATCGTCGTCTTACCGCTGCCGGACGAACCGACGAGGACGGTGATCTTGCGCGACGGGATCACCAGGGAGAAGTCGTCGACGGCCAGCGTCCCGTCCGGGAAGCGCTTCGTGACATCACGGAACTCGATCACGAGCGGGCTCCCGTCGCCGGGGTCGCTGCGATATCGGTGTCGCGGGATGCGTAAGCTGGTGCGGCCATCTCACCCAGCCAAACAGCGTCTGGCCGATTACGCAATGGAATGCGTCGAATTGTGGCATTCAGGGTCGGTCGCACTGCCGGCCCCCCTTCTGTCGGTGTCACGGCCGTCCGGCGCGCTCGTTCCTTGTTCGGAACGCGCGCCCGTGTGGATGGCAACTTGCCACCGACCACCGACATTCCCACCGGACGGGAATCCGGCGGAACCGCTACGGAGTCAGGACTCGGGGCCGAACCGGCGCTCCAGGTACTCGCGTGCGACCGTCCTCGCCTCGGCGATGTAGCGCTCATCGCCGTTCGGATCTTCCACGAAAGCGCGCGTGATCAGGGAGTCCATGATCTCGACGACGACCTGCAGGCGGAACGCCAGGTCTTCTCCGGCCGGCAGCCCGTACTCGTCGGCGAGGATCTGCGCGAACTGGTTGGCGAAGCCGGTGTCCTGGGCGACGTCCTCCTCGCCTGCGCCCGCGCGCTCGGCTCCCGAGAAGCGGATGATGCGGAAGCCGCTCTCGGTGCGGAACATGTCGACGAAGGCGTCGATGGCGCACTCCACGGCGTTCCACCAGTGCTCGGGCGACTGCGCGTCGATCGCCTCGACGACGGAGCGGCGGTAGCGGAGCAGGGCGCGGTCGCGCAGCGCCTGCAGCAGGACGATGCGGTCAGGGAAATAGCGGTACACGGTCCCGATGGACGCGCCGGCGCGTTCGGCCACCATCGCAGTGGTGAGCCGATCGAAGCCGATCTCGTCGACCACTTCGGCGGCGGCGTCCAGGAGGGCGTCGATGCGCGCTGCGCTGCGCTCCTGGATCGGTTCCGTGCGCACGAGCGGCGCTCCGACGGTGTTCTGACCGGCGACCAGATCGTTGATGGGCACGAGGGCGGCTCCTTCTTTCTCTCGAACAAGGTGGTGGTGCGGGTCCCCAGCCCGGCGACGGGATCACCGTCGCACTACCGGGATCATATTCGGGGAAACCTCACTTCCGCTGGGGAATACCCTTCGACGCGCCGCAGAAATGTCCCCCAGATCTGGGGGATGCATTCGTGTGCACGTTCACTCCATGAGAAAATGACTCAGATGCCCTCCCCCGAATCGCGCCCCGAGCACGTCTCCGGCGACTCCGTCGCCCGTCGCGGCGCCGCGGTCGAGCCGATCATGCACCGTGCCGCGCGCATCGAGGACGCGTTCCACGAGTTCCGTGCTCGGCGCGCCCGCAAACGCGGATTCCTCGCGACCGTCGTCCCGTACACCGGCTACGGCTCGCCCAGCTGGGTGCGCATCCTCGGCCGCGTCGTCCTCGCCAAAGACCCGCGGCCCGGAAGCCGCGCCGAGCGGCTGCACCGCAAGCGCGAGGAGTCGGTCCGCGGCTGGCGGTCGTTCATCAGCGTCCCCCTGGCGGAGACGACGGTGACGGTCGAGATCGAGGGCGACCGGCACGAGGTCGTCACCGATCGCGGCGGGGTCATCGACACGGTGGTCCCCGTACAGCTCGCACCGGGCTGGCACACGATCAAACTCTCGACCTCCGAGTCGGCGCGCGTGTTCGAGGCCCCGGTGTTCATCGTCGACCCGAAGGCGACCTTCGGCATCATCTCCGACGTCGACGACACGGTGATGGTGACGGCACTCCCCCGCCCGCTGCTCGCGGCCTGGAACACCTTCGTGCTGGATGAGCACGCGCGCGTTCCCACGCCGGGCATGGCGGTCCTCCTGGAGCGGCTCTCCGCATCCCACCCGGGCGCGCCCGTCATCTACCTTTCGACGGGAGCCTGGAACGTCGCGCCGACCCTCACCCGGTTCCTGAACCGCAACCTCTTCCCCGCCGGTCCGCTGCTCCTGACGGACTGGGGCCCGACGCACGACCGCTGGTTCCGCAGCGGTCGCGAGCACAAGCGGACGAGCCTCGACCGCCTGGCCGAGGAGTTCCCGGGGCTCAAGTGGCTGCTCATCGGCGACGACGGCCAGCACGACGAGGACCTCTACGGCGACTTCACGACCGAGCATCCGGAGAACGTCGCCGCGGTCGCCATCCGGCAGCTCTCCAGCGGCGAGGCGGTGCTCGCCGGTGGCCGTTCCAAGGCAGACAAGCACGCGGAGCTGTCCGGCACGCCCTGGGTGTACTCCCCGGACGGCGCCGGTCTCAGCGAGCAGCTGACCGAGCTCGGCCTCCTGCGTTAACCGTCCCGGGCCGGCCGGCTCGCCCGAGACGCCCCGCTCGGGATGCGCGCGTCGGCGGTCCCTGGCAAGCTGACTGCCATGCCTGCCAGCCGCTCCGACCTGCTCCGCCTCCGCCGGCTCGCCCAGGCGATCGACGGTCCGCGCGAGCCGGACGTGACCTCCGTCGCACGGCGAATGCTGGCCCTCCAAGGTCAGGACTTCGCCGCGGGCTGCTGGGCGCTCGCGCTCCGGACCACCGGCGCGACCCAGAGTGACGTGCTGGCCGCGCTCGATGCCGGCAGCGTCATCCGTTCGTGGCCCATGCGCGGAACACTGCACTTCCTCCCGCCGGAGGACCTGCGCTGGATGCTCTCGGTCACCATGGACCGCATCGTGGCCGGTCTCGCGCGGCGTCAGCAGCAGCTCGACCTGACCGCAGCCGACTTCGCCCGAGCGGCCGACGTCGTCACCGGCGCGTTGACGGGCGGCAGGAGCATCGGCCGAGCCGAGGTGATGCAGCTGTGGGAGGAGGCGGGCATCGCGACCACGGGCCAGCGCGGCTACCACCTGATCTACTACCTCGCCCAGACCGGGCTGCTGTGCTGGGGTCCCGTCGTCCGCGCAGGCAACGGCAACCCGACGCAGGCGCTGGTGCTGCTCGACGAATGGGCGCCGGCACCTCGGGCGCTCGAACCCGACGAAGCCATCGCGCAGTTCCTCCTCCGCTACCTGCAGGGCCACGGTCCGGCGACGGTGAAGGACTTCGTGTGGTGGACGAAGGGGACGGTCGCGGGCGCCAAGACCGCGCGTGCGGTGCTGGGGGATGCCCTGACGACCCTTGAGGTCGACGGGGTGGAGTACCTGCTGACCGCCGAGCTGGCCGACCGCGCAGCGTCCACTCCCCCGACCCGAGGCGAGAAGGATGCCGTGCACCTGCTGCCCGGCTTCGACGAGTACCTGCTCGGCTATCAGGACCGCTCGCCTATCCTCGACGACGAGCACTGGGAGCTGATCGTGCCGGGCAACAACGGCATCTTCCAGCCGATCATCGTGGCCGGAGGCCGGGTCGTCGGGACCTGGCGTCGGGAAGGCGGCCGTGTCACTCCTCTGCCGTTCGCCGCGCTGAGCGCCGCCCGCGAGGCCCAGCTCCAGCGGTCTGCACGCGCGTACGCGTCGTACGCCGCCGGGTAGCGTTGAGGGGTGGCACGCACCAGATCATCCGGAAGCCGGCTCCCGGCGGGGATCGCGATTCCCGCCACCATCCGCACCTCGACCCGCGCGCCGTTCCTGCAGGTGGTGAAGACCGCCGTCGCCATGATCCTCGCCTGGGCGGTGGCGAGCATCTTCGTGCACGGCGAGCTGCCGATCTTCGCGACCATAGCCGCGCTGCTGGTCGTGCAGCCGAGCGTCAACCAGTCCGTCGGGCGCGCCATCGAGCGCTCCATCGGGGTGATCGTCGGCGTCGTGATCGCCTACCTGATCGGTCTGGCCTTCGGGACGAACAGCTGGATCGTGCTGCTCGCGGTCGTGGTGTCGGTCCTCCTGGCCTGGGCGCTGCGCCTGACGCCGGGGACGGCGAACCAGGTGCCGATCACGGCGATGCTGGTGCTCGCGATCGGCGCCTCGGACCCGGAGTACGCGCTCGCCCGGATCGTGGAGACCGTGATCGGCGCCGTCATCGGCGTCGTCGTCAACGTCGCGATCGTGCCGCCGGTGCTGACGGCGCCCGCGCGTCAGGCCGTGATCGCCCTGGGTCGCGAGACCGCTTCGACGCTCGACCGGCTTGCGAACGCGCTGACCACCAGGCACACCCGCGGCGAGCTGGATGCGCTGCTCATCGAGGCGCGGCTGCTCCGCCCGATGGAGACCAAGGCGCAGGCGGCGTTGACCGCGGCCGACGAGAGCCTGTCGCTGAACCCGCGGCAGCGGAAGCACCGCGTCTTCCTGCAGCACGACCAGGAGCTCTTCGACAGGCTGCGGCCGTTGATCAACCGGACGCTCGGCATGACGCGCGCCTACCACGACCACTACGACGACAGCCTCGCCGTCGAGCCGACCATCCGCGCGATCGCCGACGAGCTCGATCGCGCGGCCCACGACCTCCGGCTGCTGGCGCGCGACCCGGACGAGCCCGTCGTCGAGCCGGGGACGGAGACGGCCGGCATCCCGGTGCTCACCGCTCCCCTCACGGTCGCGACCCCCGACCCGCGGCACTGGGTGCTCATCGGCTCCCTGGTGGAGGATCTCCGCCGCATCCACGTGGAGATCGCCGGCGACGACGCGTCGACCGGCTGAGCTCCACGCCGGCTACGCCGTGAGCTCCGCCACGGCCTCCGCGATGGACAACGTCCGGCGGTCGCCGTTGCGGCGGTCCCACAGCTCGACCTGGCCCTCGGCGGCGCCGCGGCCGACGACGAGGACGCGCGGGATGCCGATCAGCTCGGCGTCGCCGAACTTCACACCGGGCGAGACCTTGGGCCGGTCGTCGTACAGCACGTCGAGGCGGGCGTCCTCCAGCTGGGCGACGACCTCCTCCGCCACGTCGTAGGCGACCTGCTCACGTCCGGCCGCCACGACGTGCACGTCGAACGGCGAGACCGACTCCGGCCAGACGAGACCGCGGTCGTCGTTGTTCTCCTCCGCGATGATCGCGAGGATGCGCGTCACGCCGATGCCGTAGGAGCCCATGGTGACCGTGACGAGCTTGCCGTTCTCGTCGAGCACCTTGAGCCCGAGGGCATCCGCGTATTTGCGGCCGAGCTGGAAGACGTGGCCGATCTCCATGCCGCGGGCGAGCTCGACCGGCCCGGATCCGTCCGGTGCGGGATCGCCCGCCTTGACCTCGGCGGCCTCGACGACGCCGTCCCAGCCGAAGTCGCGGCCGGCGACCAGACCGAAGACGTGCTTGCCCTCGATGTTCGCGCCCGTGATCCAGCCGGAGCCGTCGACCACGCGCGGATCGACGACGTAGCGGATCCCTGTCGCGGACTCCTCACCCAGAACAGGGCCGTCGGCCGACCAGGGTCCGATGTACCCCTTCACGAGGCCGGGGTGCTTGGCGAAGTCCTCGTCCGTCGCGGCCTCGACCTCGGCGGGCGCGAAAGCCACCTCCGCGCGCTTCATGTCGACCTCGCGGTCGCCGGGGAGTCCGACGACCACCAGGTCGCGCGTGCCGTCGAGGTGCGTCAGCGCGAGCACGACGTTCTTCAGGGTGTCAGCGGCCGTCCACGAACGGCCGTCGGGCCGCGGGTGCTTCTCGTTGGCGAGCTCGACCAGCGACTGGATGGTCGGCGTCCCGGGGGTGTCCAGCACCTCCTGCGGCGTCAGCTTCTCGTACGAACGCGTGGGCGGCGCGAGCGTGGTGAACGCCTCGACATTCGCCGCGTAGCCGCCGGGCGAGCGCACGAACGTGTCTTCTCCGACGACGGTCGGGTGCAGGAACTCCTCCGACCGTGAGCCGCCCATCGCCCCGGCATCCGCCTGGACGATGACGTACGAGAGCCCGAGCCGCGTGAAGATGCGCTCGTAGGCGTCGCGCTGCGCCATGTAGCTCGTGTCGAGGCCCGCGTCGGTGTAGTCGAACGAGTAGGCGTCCTTCATCGTGAACTCGCGCCCGCGCAGGAGGCCGGCCCGCGGACGTGCCTCGTCGCGGTACTTGTCCTGGATCTGGAAGATCGTGAGCGGGAGGTCCTTGTAGGACGAGTAGAGGTCCTTCACCAGCAGCGTGAAGACCTCTTCGTGGGTCGGAGCCAGCAGGTAGTCGGCGTCCTTCCGGTCTTTGAGCCGGAAGATGCCGTCGCCGTACTCCTCCCAGCGGCCGGTGGCCTCGTAGGGCTCACGGGGCAGCAGCGCGGGGAAGTGCACCTCGTGCGCCCCGGCGGCCGCCATCTCCTCGCGGATGATCCGCTCGATCTTCTCCTTCACGCGCAACCCCAGCGGCAGCCACGCGAAGATTCCCGGCGCCTGGCGGCGGATGTACCCGGCGCGGACCAGCAGGCGATGGCTGGTGACCTCGGCGTCGGAGGGGTCTTCTCGGAGGGTGCGGAGGAAGTAGTTGCTCAAGCGTGTAGGCACCGTTCCATGTTAGAGGGCACGCGACAGCCCGCACGCGCGTGGAGACTACGGTGGGGGCATGCCCGACCGCCGGACCCGCGTCGTCGATTCCGCCTCCGCCGCTCCCCTCGCCGCCTCGCTCGCGGCCTTCCGGCACGAGCTCGGCCTCCCGGACGGCTTCCCCGCGCCGGTCGAGGCCGAAGCACGATCCGTCGCCGCCGCGCACCCCCTCCCGGACGCCGACCTCACCGACGTGCCGTTCCTCACCATCGATCCGGCCGGATCCACCGACCTCGACCAGGCGCTCCACCTCGCCCGCACCGCCGACGGCTTCCGCGTGCTCTACGCGATCGCCGACGTGCCGGCCCTGGTGCGGCCGGACGGCGAGGTGGATGCCGAGGCGCGTCGCCGCGGTCAGACCCTGTACGCGCCGGACGGACGGGTGCCGCTGCACCCCGCCGCGATCGGCGAGGACGCCGGGTCGCTGCTCCCGGACGTCGTGCGCGGCGCCTACGTCTGGGACATCGCCCTCGATGCGAGCGGACACGAGGCCTCGGCGCACGTGTCGCGCGCCCGCATCCGGTCGCGCCGCCAGTGGAGCTACGAAGAGGCGCAGGCGGCCATCGACGACGGCTCGGCACCGGAGGAGCTGGCGCTGCTCAGCGAGGTCGGGCCCCTCCGCATCGCCTGCGAGCGGGAGCGCGGCGGCGCGAGCCTGAACACACCGGACGAGGAGATCGTCTTCCGCGACGGCGCCTACACCCTCCAGCGGCGCGCCACGCTCCCGGTCGAGGAGTGGAACGCCCAGCTCTCGCTGCTGACCGGGATGGCGGCCGCTGCGCTGATGCTGGAGGGCCGGGTCGGCATCCTGCGCATGATGCCCGCGCCGTCGCCCGAGGCGTTCGCGGCGTTCCGCGCCCAGACGATCGCCCTCGGGCTGCCGTGGGCGGAGGACGTGCCGTACGGCGAGTACCTGCGCTCGCTCGACCGGGCGCAGCCGCACGCGGCCGCCGTCCTTCAGGCCGCGACGGCTCTGTTCCGCGGAGCGGGCTACGTCGTGCTCGACGGCGAGCCACCGGCCGACCCGCAGCAGTCGGCGATCGCCGCCCCGTACGCCCATGTCACGGCGCCGCTGCGCCGGCTGGTCGACCGCTGGGGGCTCGTGGTCTGCGAGGCGCTCTGTGCGGGGCGGCCGGTGCCCGACTGGGCGCGGTCGTCGCTCGGCGAGCTGCCGTCGATCATGGGCGCATCGAACCGCCTCGCAGCGCAACTCGACGCGGGGGCCGTGGATCGCGTGGAGGCGGCGCTCCTCAGCTCGCGCATCGGAGCGGTGCTCGACACCACCGTGCTCGCCGTCCGCAACGGCACCGTGCTGGTGCAGCTCGACGACCCGGCCGTCACCGCGTCCGTCCCGCGCTGGGACGGCGTACAGCCCGGTGACCGCGTACGTCTGCGGGTGGTCGCCGCAGACATCCCGAGCGGCCGCATCCACTTCGAGCCGGTGGATGCGGCACAGCCGGGTGCTGAGCAGCCGGATGCGACGCCCGCCGGGTGACGGGCAACCGGCCCGCGGAGGTCAGTGCGCGCCGACGCTCACGGTGGGCTCGCCCGACGGGCGGTCCTCCATCTCCTCGGCGAGGCGGTTCGCCTCGGCGATGAGCGTGGCGACGATCTCCGACTCGGGGACGGTCTTGATGACCTCGCCCTTGACGAAGATCTGGCCCTTGCCGTTGCCGCTGGCGACGCCGAGGTCGGCCTCGCGGGCCTCGCCCGGACCGTTCACGACGCAGCCCATGACGGCGACGCGGAGCGGAACGCTCATGCCCTGCAGGCCCTCGGTGACGCTGTCGGCGAGCGAGTAGACGTCGACCTGGGCGCGACCGCAGCTGGGGCACGACACGATCTCGAGCTTCCGCTCACGGAGGTTGAGCGACTGCAGGATCTGCAGGCCCACCTTAACCTCCTCGGCCGGAGGCGCGGAGAGCGAGACGCGGATCGTGTCGCCGATGCCCTCGCCGAGCAGGATGCCGAACGCGGTCGCCGACTTGATGGTGCCCTGGAACGCGGGGCCGGCCTCGGTCACACCGAGGTGAAGGGGCCAGTCGCCGCGCTCTGCGAGCATCCGGTACGCCTTCACCATGACGATGGGGTCGTTGTGCTTGACCGAGATCTTGAAGTCGTGGAAGTCGTGCTCCTCGAACAGGCTCGCCTCCCAGACGGCCGACTCGACCAAGGCCTCGGGGGTCGCCTTCCCGTACTTCTCGAGCAGGCGGCGGTCGAGCGACCCGGCGTTGACGCCGATGCGGAGCGAGACGCCCGCGGCCTTCGCGCGGCGGGCGATCTCGCCCACCTGGTCGTCGAACTTGCGGATGTTGCCCGGGTTGACACGGACGGCCGCGCATCCGGCGTCGATGGCCGCGTAGACGTAGTTCGGCTGGAAGTGGATGTCGGCGATGACCGGGATCTGGCTCTTCTTGGCGATGATCGGCAGCGCCTCGGCGTCGTCGCGGCTGGGCACCGCGACGCGGACGATGTCGCAGCCGGATGCCGTGAGCTCGGCGATCTGCTGCAGAGTGGCGTTGATGTTCGTCGTCGGCGTCGTGGTCATCGACTGGACGCTGATCGGGGCGTCACCGCCGACCAGGACTTTGCCGACGCGGATCTGACGGGACTTGCGACGGGGTGCGAGGGTTTCGGGGACCTTGGGCATCCCCAGATTGATTGCTGCCACGGGCTCAATCCTACGCGGCACGGTGGGAGGCGGCTGGACGTCAGCCGAAGAGGTTCACGGGCTTCACGATGTCCGCGTACATCAGCAGCACGCTCATCCCGCCGAGCACGATGACGACCGCGAAGGTGAGCGGCATGAGCTTCGCCATGTCCACCGGTCCGGGATCGCGGCGGCGGAAGATCTTCGCGAACGTGCGCCGCAGGCCCTCCCAGAGCGCTCCGGCGATGTGACCGCCGTCGAGCGGCAGCAGCGGCACCAGGTTGAAGACGAACAGCGCGATGTTCAGCGACGCCAGCATCCCGATCATCGTGTAGACCTTGTCGACCACGGGGACGCCGTCCAGGGCCGTCAGCTCGCCCGCCGCCCGGCCGATCCCGACCACGCTGATGGGGCCGTTGGGGTCACGCTCGGCGGAGCCGAAGGCGGCATTCCAGACGTCGACCATGCGCTGCGGCAGGTGCAGGAAGACGTTGAAGACGGCGCCGGTCTGCGCTCCGACCGCCGGGAGCACGGCCGTGATCGGCTGTGGCACGAGCTTCGCCACCGGCCCGATTCCGACGAACCCCACGGTCAGCGTCTCGATGCCGCCGGCGGCGTCCTTCACGACCGCGCCGTTCGCATCCGTCTTGGCCACCTTGTTCACGACCGGCGTCAGCTGGACCGTCCGCTCCTCACCATCGCGGCTGAGCACGACGGTGAGGGTGCGGCCCGCCGACTCGCGGATGATCGCCGTGGACTGGTCCCAGCTGCTGATCTTCTGGCCGTCGATGCTGACGATCGTGTCGCCGGGCTTGAGTCCCGCAGCGGCGGCCGGACCCTGCGGTGCGTCATCCGGGCACGTCTTGGCGGTGCTCCCGGCGGGCAGCACGCACTGGCTGACGGTCGCGAGCGTCGTCGAACTCTGCGGCGCGCCGAACCCCATCAGCAGCACGCCGAACAGCACGACGCCGATCACGAGGTTCATGAACGGACCGCCGAACATGATGACGATGCGCTTCCAGACCGGAAGGCGGTAGAAGGTGCGCTCCTCCTCGCCGACGGCGACGGTCTCCGAGCTTGCGACGCGCGCATCCTGGACCATCTGCTGCATGAACCCGGTGGTCGCATTGCGGCCACGGCCGCCCTCCTTGCCCGGAGGGAACATCCCGATCATCGAGATGTAGCCGCCGAGCGGGATGGCCTTCACGCCGTACTCCGTCTCGCCGCGGCGGAACGAGAACAGCGTCTTGCCGAAGCCGATCATGTACTGCGTCACCTTGACGCCGAACAGCTTGGCCGGAACGAGGTGGCCGATCTCGTGCAGAGCGATCGACAGAGCGACGCCGATCAGGATGATGACGACGCCCAGCACGAACAGGAGCACGGAATCCACGGGTTCAGGGTACTGGGGTGCGCCTTGGAAGTGGCCGCGAGGCGCCTCGGTGACCGCTATGTCCGCTCAGGCGCCGCCGTGCTGCGAGGGCGCGATCAGGGTCGTGATCGGACCGGGATACGGGTCTGCGACGGCGAGCACACCGTACGCCCCCGACGATGCGGAAGGGACGAGCTGCGACCCGGGCGCCGCGACGACCAGCAGCTCGGCCAGGGTGCCCGTGCTCGTCGTCAGCGTCCCCATCCGATCGGGGTCGTTCCAGCCCGGGATGTCCTCGACCGGGGAGCCGACGGCGATTCCGCCTTCCGTGCCGATGCGCACCTCGCCGATGGCCGCGGTACCCGCGCGGACAGACCACACAGGCCGGATCATCGGGTCGTTCTCCACGCCCGCCACATAGTGCGGTTCCAGGACGGCCACACCCTCGCCGAACTGGTGCTCCGTCGTGGGAGGGGTGTGATTGGTCGCCGCGTGTTCCTGCAAGCCGCTCTGAGGTCCCAGCGCGTCGGCGAACGCGGCGAGGGCCACGTCTGCGGGGGCGTCGTAGGCGACCGTCTCACGCACGGTCGCGCCCGCCTGAAAGCGAACGCCGTCGGCAAGGATGACGATGGCGGTGATCGGCTCCACCGTCGGCGCCGTCGAACCTGCGGTGGAGGCGGCGGGGCCGCCGGTCGCGGCCGAGCCGGAACCCGGCGCTCCGGCGCACGCGGCCGTGCTCAGCAGGACGCCGATACTGACGATGAGCGTGGCCAACCTGCGCATGGATTCCCCCCGGAGACGACGTGCGGTCGAACGATTATCTCCGGTCGATGAGCTGGTCCGCCTTGCGGCGCGCCCATCCCTCCGCCTCGACGAGGGACTCGCGCGTCAGCTCGCCGGACCGCACGTGCGCGTCGACGACCCGCTCCACCGTGTTGAGGATGTCGAGGTAACCGATCGCGCCGGCGTGGAACGCGGCGACCGCCTGCTCGTTCGCTGCGTTGAACACAGCGGGATACGTCCCGCCCTGCAGTCCGACACGCTTCGCCAGCGACACGGCGGGGAAGGCGTCGTCGTCGAGCGGCTCGAACGTCCAGGTGTGCGCCGTGGTCCAGTCGAGCGGCGCGCCGACGTCGGGCACCCGGTCGGGCCAGCCGAGGCCGAGCGAGATGGGGAGGCGCATGTCGGGCGGCGACGCCTGCGCGATCGTCGAGCCGTCGACGAACTCCACCATCGAGTGGATGACGGACTGCGGGTGCACCGTCACGTCGATCCGGTCGTAGGGCACGTCGAACAGCAGGTGCGCCTCGATCACTTCGAGTCCCTTGTTGACGAGCGTCGAGGAGTTCGTCGTGACGACGAGCCCCATGTCCCAGGTGGGATGCGCGAGCGCCTGCTGCGGAGTGACGTCGCGCAGCGAGTCGCGCGACCGTCCCCGGAACGGACCGCCGGAAGCGGTGAGCACGAGCCGCCGCACCTCCTCGCGGGTGCCGGAGCGCAGCGCCTGCGCGATGGCGGAGTGCTCGGAGTCGACCGGGACGATCTGGCCGGGCGCTGCCGCGCGCTTGACCAGTCCCCCGCCGACGATCAGCGACTCCTTGTTGGCGAGCGCCAGCATCGCGCCGACCTCCAGCGCCGCGAGAGTCGGCCCGAGCCCGACGGATCCGGTGATGCCGTTGAGCACCACATCCGCCTCCACCGAGCGCACCAGCAGCTCGGAGTCCTCGGCGCCCAGGGCGGTGTCCGCGACGCCGAACCGCTCCGCCTGCGCCGCCAGCTCGTCAGCGTTGCGACCGGCGCTCAGCCCGACGACGCGGAACCGGTCCGGGTTGGCCGCGACGACGTCGAGCGCCTGCGTCCCGATCGAACCGGTGGACCCGAGGATGATGACTCTGCGCACGAGGGACATCGTACGCACGCGACGCCCGCGCGGCGCGTCCGCCCCTCCACCGCTCGTGCGAACGGAGGATGCACGCTGCCGCGACGGCTCGAACTCCTCCGTTCTTCGCACGCGACCGGCGTGTCGCGTCGATCCGCCTCCCTTTTCGTCCACCGCCGGAGGGCGACGCCGCCGGGTGTCGCCGCACCCGACGGCGTGCGAAAGGGAGGATGGGACGCGCGACACTCCGCACGAATGCACCGGACGGAGGTTCCGTGGGCGCTCGGCGCGCAGATGTCCTCCCCGGCGTCGAGACGAGCGGAGACGTCCCGCGAACTCAGCCGAGGCGGCCGAGCGCCTCCTCGAGAACCGTCGCGGCGTCGTCGATGAGCTCCTCGCTGATGACGACCGACGGGAGCAGACGCAGCACGCTGTCCCAGCTGCCCGCGTCGAGCGGGATCACGCCGTTGCGGGTGGCGTGACCCAGCACCGAGGTCAGGGCCTCCGGGTTGGGCTTCTTCGTCCCGGGGATGACGAGCTCGACGCCGAACATCGCGCCCTTCCCGCGTACCTCGCCCACAACGGGGAAGCGCTCGGCCCAATCGCCGATCCGCGCCAACAGCGCCTTCTCCACGCGGCGGGCCTCGCCGAGGAGGTCTTCGTCCTCGAACGCCTGGAACACCGCGAGGGCCGCAGCGGTCGACACCGGGTTGCCGCCGAAGGTGCCGCCGATTCCGCCGGGCTGGACCGCATCCATGATCTCGGCACGGCCGGTGACAGCGGCCAGCGGGAAGCCGCCGGCGATGCCTTTGGCGCTGGTGACCAGGTCGGGCACGACGCCGTGGTGCTCGATCGAGTACCACGTGCCGGTGCGGCCGATGCCGGCCTGGATCTCGTCCGCGACGAAGACGATGCCGTTCTCGGCACAGAACTCGGCCAAGCGGGCGAAGTAGCCCGGCGCCGGGATGATGATGCCGCCGTCGCCCTGGATGGGCTCCACGAACAGGGCGGCCAGCTCGGTCGCACCGATGTGGGTTCGGATGTAGTCGATCGTGCGCTCCGCAGCCTCCTCGCCCGTCATCCCCTCGGGGTCGCGGAACGGGTAGCTGATCGGGAGGCTGTAGATCTCGCCGGGGAACGGCCCCATCCCCGCGCGCTCCGGCCAGGGGCGGTACGTCATCGCCATCGTGAGGTTGGTGCGGCCGTGGAAGGCGTGGTCGAGGGTCGCGATGGCGCGACGGCCCGTGTACTTGCGGGCGATCTTCACGGCGTTCTCGACCGCCTCCGCGCCCGAGTTGACGAGGATGCTGTGCTTCTCGAAGTCTCCGGGGGTGATCTCGGCCAGCTTCTCGGCGACGGCGACGTAGTTCTCGTACGGCGTCACAGTGAAGAGCGTGTGAGTGAGCTTCGCGGCCTGCTCGGCCGCGGCAGCGGCGACGGCGGGATGCGCGTGGCCGATCGTGGTCACACCGATGCCGCAACCGAGGTCGATGAGCCGGTTGCCGTCGACGTCCACCAGGATCGCGCCGGAGCCGGACTCCATGTAGATGTTCGCGAGAGTCCCCGCGCCGCGGCTCACCGCGGCGACCCGGCGCTGCTGCAGTTCGACCGACCGCGGGCCGGGCAGCTCGGTGACGAGATGGCGGGACTGGGGCACGGAGAATTCGCGGGTCATGTCCTCCATCGTAGGTGGCGCATCCAGCGGACCCATGACCTGCTGTCAGGTACGGCGGAGGCGGATAGGGCAGGATGGACGACCGTGCGTACCTCTCTCAAGGCCCTGACCGCGTCCGCGACCGCGGCCCTCCTCGTCGCCGGACTCGCGGCATGCAGCAGCTCGTCCGAACCGACCTCGAGCGCGACCCCGGCGGCGAACACCTGTCAGAACGTGAAGTCGGGGGCGACGTCGAAGTCGGTGAAAGTGAGCGGCGAGTTCGGGGCGGACCCGAAGGTCGAGTTCTCGACGCCGCTGAAGGTCACAGACACCGAGCGCAGCGTGGTTATCACCGGGAAGGGCGAGAAGACCACGGCCGGTCAGACCGTCGGACTGGGCCTCGCCGCGTACAACGGCACGACGGGCAAGCCGATCGCACCGTCCGAGGGCTACGGCACAAGCGCACCCGTGACCGCCAAAATCGACGAGAAGGCGTTCCTGCCCGGCTTCGTGCGGGCGGCTGAATGCCTCCCGGTCGGATCCCGCGCGGTGCTCACCACAACCGCAGAGGGGGCCTTCGGCCAGGCATACGAACAGCTGGGGGTCAAGCAGAAGGACCCGGTCGTCATCGTCACCGACGTCCGCAGCGTCCCGCCCGCGCCCGCCACGCGCGCGACCGGCAAGCCCGTGGCGCCGACCCCGGGCCTCCCCACGGTCAAGCTGAACGCCAAGACCGGCGAGCCGAGCATCACCATCCCGAAGTCCGACCCGCCGAAGGAGACGAAAATCGCCCTGCTCAAGGAGGGCGACGGAGAGACTGTGCAGAAGGGCGACACGGTCTCCGTGCAGTACAAGGGCGTCCTGTGGCGCAACGGCCAGATGTTCGACTCCAGCTGGAGCCGCGGAGAACCCGCCTCGTTCCAGACCACGGGAGTGATCGCCGGCTTCACGAAGGCGCTGGAGGGCCAGAAGGTCGGCTCCCAGGTGCTCGCAGTGATCCCGCCCGCCGACGGCTACGGTGCCGCGGGAAACGGCGACATCACCGGCACCGACACGATCGTCTTCGTCATCGACATCCTCTCCACCTCGCGCTAGGAACAAGCGTTGCGGCTCCCTCGCCTGCGTCTGATCGCCGCGGCGTCCGCCGCCGCGGCGGCGCTCGCGCTCGTGCCGGCGGCCGCGGTCGCCGAGCCGCCGACGCCGTTCTATCCGGGCTACATCATCAGCGACGACAGCTTCTACAACCCGGACGCCATGACGGCCGGGCAGATCCAGTCGTTCCTCGACGACCGCACTTGCCGCCCGAAGGACGACTCGCCGTGCCTCGCGGACTTCCGGATGGATGCGCCCGCGCAGAAGGCCTCGAAGGACCGGTGCACGGCGATGCCCGCACGCTCGAACGAGCGGGCCAGCAGCATCATCGCCCGGGTCGCGAAGGCCTGCACGATCAGCCCCCGCGTGCTCCTCGTGCTGCTGCAGAAGGAGCAGTCGCTGCTCACGGCACCCAGCGCATCCGGCTACCAGAAGGCCACCGGGTACGCCTGCCCCGACACCGCCGAGTGCGACGCCCGCTACTTCGGGTTCTTCAACCAGGTCTACCGGGCGGCGTGGCAGTTCCGGGAGTACACGGTTCACCCCGGCGACTGGCGGTACAAGGTCGGCGGCAACCGCATCCAGTACCACCCGGATGCGACGTGCGGCGCCGGCAGCGTCAACATCCTCAACCAGGCCACCGCGAACCTGTACAACTACACGCCCTACCAGCCGAACGCGCAGACGCTGGAGACGAAGTTCGGCGGCGACGGCGGGGCGTGCGCCGCCTACGGCAACCTCAACTTCTCGCGGATCTACACGGCGTGGTTCGGAAGCCCACTGGCCGTGCGCTACACCGGCATCGTCGAGGCGTGCCTGGTGTACACCGCCGGCTTCGGCTGCCCCGAGAAGAACCCTCTCGAGCCGTGAGCGGCATGCCGCAGCGTCTGCGCACGACCGCATGCCGTCATCGGCATACGACCGCGCTTAACCTCGATAGGTGAGCATCGACGAGCCCGACGATGGTGCCGCCGAGGTGAAGAGGCCCGGCGCACTGTACTTCCTCGGCCGCGTCCTGATGGCGCCGCTGCTGAAGCTGGTCTACCGGCCGCGCGTGATCGGCAAGCGCAACGTCCCCAAGCAGGGACCGGTGATCCTGGCCAGCAACCATCTCTCGTTCATCGACTCGGTCGTCATCCCGATGACGGCTCCACGGCGCGTGCAATTCTTGGCGAAGTCCAGCTACTTCGAGGGCACCGGGCTGAAGGGACGGGTCTCCCGCGCCTTCTTCACGGCGATCGGCGCGGTCGGCGTCAAACGCGGCGCCGGTGCGGCCGCCCAGGAGGCGCTCGACCAGTCCCGCAAGATCATCGACACGGGTGCGGCGTTCGCGCTCTATCCCGAGGGCACCCGGTCGCTCGACGGCCGGCTGTACCGCGGCCGCACCGGGATCGGCTGGCTGGCCCTGACCACAGGCGCCGTCGTCGTTCCGGTCGGGCTGATCGGCACGGATCAGATGCAGCCGGTCGGGGCCCGGTTCCCCAAGCCGCACCGCATCACCGTCACCTTCGGCACGCCCATCGACGTGTCGCACTTCGGTCCGGCGGAGTCGGGGCGGGCACGACGTCAGGCGACGGATGCGATCATGGCGGCCATCCACGAGCTGACCGGGCAGGAGCTCGCCAACGCCTACAACGAGGCGCCGCCCGCGAACACGGTCGAGCGGGTCAAGCGGGCGCTGCGTCCTGAGCGGCTGTAGCGACGGTCAGGTGCCGTCGCGCTCCTTCGAGCGATACGTGCGCGCCTTCTGGCGGTTGCCACACACCTCCATGCTGCACCACTGCCGCGAGCCGTTCCTGGACGCGTCGTAGAACGCCCAGCGGCAGTCCTCTCCCCCGCACAGCTTCACGCGGCCGAGCTTGCCCTGGATGCTGAGGACCAGCGCGCTGGCGACGGCCGCGTCCGCCGCGGTGCGGGGGCTCAGCCCGACCGAACCCGGAGCGGCGTCGACGGGAAGCGCGAGAGCCGGAAGTGCCGCATGGGATGCGTCTCCGTCGACGATCGCGCGCAGGGCATCCCGAACCTGCTGGGTGGTCGCGCGGTCCCCCGGTTCGAGGCCGTGCTCGGACGCCCAGCGGCGGTGGCCCTCGTCGTCGGCCAGGTGGTCGATGTCGTCCTCCACGTCGAGCGTGTTGAGGAAGTCGACCAGCAGGTCGGCTCCGAGTTCGGGAGCATTCGTACGCATGTAACCATTGTAACTCAATAGAGGGTTACGGTAGCCTGTAACCTGTCAACGCAGATAGGTGGTTATCATGCATCCGCTGTTCTTCTGGTCCATCTCCGTCGCCGAACTCGCCGAACGCCAGCGCGAGGAGGCCCTGCTGCGGGCGCAGCGCGACTCGGGCGTCGTCCAGCCGCCGCCGCTCACGCGCGACGAGCGCTGGCGCGCCGCGATCCAGCGCTGGGCGGCCGCCGAGCCGCCGCAGTCCGTCACGCCGACCCCTCCCGTCCCGGCGCCCTCCGCCGCTCCGCGCTTCGGCCGCGCCTGACCCTCCCCGTCCCTTCCATCGCTCCGCTCACCCCGCCGTCGAGTCCGCAAACTTTGCACGGCACACCCGCGTGTCGTGTGCAAAATTTGCGGACTCGACGGCGGGCGGGTCAGGCGCGAGTCAGGCGAGGGTGAGGGTTTCGGGGACGTGGTGGACGGGGAAGTTCACGCTCGCGGCGATGAAGCACTTCTCGGAGGCGGGGCGGTGCAGGGACGCGGCCAGCTCGGCCTGAGCGGGGTCGGCGATCGTCACCCGCGGGTGAAGCGTGACCTCGGTGAAGTGGCCACCCCCGTTTCCCGTCTGCTGCATGGTGCCCGTCGCGGCGTCCGTGTAGCCCACGACGACGAGTCCGGCGCCCGCAGCCTCGGCGAGATAGCTCAGCATGTGGCACTGCGCGAGCGCCGCGAGGAGCAGTTCCTCCGGGTTCCAGCGGTCGCGGTCGCCGAAGAACACGCGGTCGGCCGAGCCCTCGATGGGGAGCTTGCCCTCGGCGCTCACGACGTGGTCGCGCCCGTAGTCCTTGTAGCCGCTGGTGCCCGTCCCGCGGTTGCCGGTCCACTGCAGGTCGATCGCGTACGCGTGCTCGAGCTTCATGCTTCGATTCTCGCACCGCCGCTAGACTCGAATGACCATGACTGACACCGTGAGCACCCCCGCGCCCGTCTTCTCCGTTCCACAAGAACGCCGCATCGTCACGGCCGTACCCGGCCCCAAGTCGCAGGAACTGCACGAGCGACGCCTGGCCGTCGTGCCGACCGGCGTCTCCTCGGCCCTGCCGATCTACATCGCGCGCGCCAACGGCGCCATCCTCGTGGACGTGGACGGCAACCAGTTCGTCGACTTCGGCGCCGGCATCGGGGTCACCACCGTGGGCCACACCGAGACCGCGGTCGTGGAGGCCGCGGCGGGGCAGCTGCAGGATGTCATCCACACGCTGTTCACGATCACGCCGTACGAGGAGTACGTGCGCGTCGCCGAGCTCCTGGCCGAGCACACCCCCGGCGACCACGCGAAGAAGACCGTGCTGGTCAACTCCGGCGCCGAGGCCGTCGAGAACGGCGTGAAGATCGCGCGCAAGTTCACCGGTCGTCGCGCCGTCGCGGTCCTCGACCACGCGTACCACGGCCGCACCAACCTCACGATGGCCATGAACTACAAGGCCATGCCGTACGCGACCGGCTTCGGCCCGTTCGCCGGCGACGTTTACCACGCGCCGAACTCGTACCCCTACCGCGATGGTCTCAGCGGCGCCGAGGCGGCCGCGCGGACGATCGCGTATCTCGAGAAGGTCGTCGGCGCGTCCGACCTGGCCTGCCTCGTCGCCGAGCCGATCCAGGGCGAGGGCGGCTTCATCGTCCCCGCCGACGGCTACCTCGCCGCCCTGCAGGAGTGGTGCACCGCCAACGGCGTCGTCTTCATCGCCGATGAGATCCAGAGCGGGATGGCGCGCACCGGCGCCTTCTACGCCAGCGAGCACTTCGGCGTCGTCCCTGACCTGGTCCTCAGCGCGAAGGGCATCGCCGGTGGTCTGCCGCTCGCCGCCGTCACCGGCCGCGCCGAGATCATGGACTCCGCGCAGCCGGGCGGGCTCGGCGGAACCTTCGGCGGCAACCCCGTCGCCGCGGCGGCCGCCGTCGCCGTCTTCGAGACCATCGAGCGCAACGACCTCCTCGCCGAGGGCCGCCGCATCGAGAACGCGCTCAAGCCGGCGCTCGAGAAGCTGCAGCAGAAGTACGACATCATCGGCGACGTCCGCGGCATCGGCGCGATGATCGCCGTGGAGCTCGTCAAGCCCGGCACCGCGCAGACGACCAAGGAGCCCAACCCCGAGGCCGTCAACGCGATCGTCCAGGCGGCGGCGCAGCAGGGCATCCTGTTCCTCAACGCCGGAACCTGGGGCAACGTCCTCCGCTTCCTGCCCAGCCTCGCCGTCTCGGACGAGCTCATCGCCGACGCCGTGTCGGTGATCGACGACGCCATCGCCACGCTGTGAGCGCCGAGCCGCACGCAGGAACGCCGGCGGTCTTCAGCACCGCTGAGGCCGTCGAGCTCGCCGTCGTCGAGCGCAGTGGATTCGTCGAGTCGCGGCATGCCGGATCGGCGGTCGTGCTCGGGCCTGAGGGCGACATCGTCCGCACCCTCGGCGCTCCCGACAGGCCGGTCCTCCCGCGCTCGAGCATGAAGCCGTTCCAGGCGGTCGCCGTCATGGGCGCGGGTGTTCCACTGGAGGGTGCGAGCGCCGTGCTCGCCACCGCCAGCCACGCGGGCACTCCGGCGCACCTGTCCGTGGTGCGCAAGCTGCTCGCGCAGGCGCAGCTCACCGAGGACGCGCTCCGCTGCCCCGCCGACTGGCCGCTCGACACGGCCGCCCGCGACGAACTGGTCCGCGCCGGGGAGCACAAGCACCCGCTGTACATGAACTGCTCCGGCAAGCACGCCGCGATGCTGCTCGCGTGCCGGGTGAACGGTTGGCCGACCGAGAGCTACCTCGATCCGCAGCATCCCATCCAGCAGCACATCCGCGACACGGTCGAGCGGTTCACCGGAGAGAAGGTCGTCGCGACCGGGATCGATGGATGCGGGGCTCCGGTGCACGCCATGTCGCCGCTCGCGCTCGCCCGCGGCATCCAGCGCATTGCGACCGCGTCGGACGGCTCCCCGTTCGCCCTGTTCCGCAACGCGGCGCTGCTGAAGAACGCGGTGCTCGCGGACGGCTGGGCGATCGACGGGCCGGGACGCGCGAACACCGTCGTCATCGACGAGCTCGGCGTCTTCGCGAAGGGTGGGGCGGAGGGCGTCATGGTCATGGCCGCGCCCGACGGGACGACCGTGACGCTCAAGGTGCTCGACGGGAGCCTGCGGGCCGCATCCATCGTCGCCCTGCGTCTGCTCGCCGACGCCGGCGCCCTCTCGCACGACGATGTCGACCGCGTCGCTCCGAAGCTCGACCTCGCCGTCCTCGGCCGCGGCGAGCCCGTCGGCGCCATCCGCGCCTCCTACGCCTGACCCCACGCCAACAGCTCCTGAGTTTTTCCGCCCGACACGCCGGTGCACGGGCGAAAAACTCAGGAGCTGTTGGCTTGGATCGCGGGCTATTGGCGGGCCAGGCGCTTGGCTCGGGCGGCGGCGGTCAGCTGCGAGATCAGCACCACGAGGATCGTCAGGATGAAGACGGCGCTCGCGATCACGTTCGCCTGGGCCGGGATGCCACGAGAAGCCGCGATGTAGATGTACATCGGGAACGTCGTCACCGCACCGGCGTTGAAGTTCGTGATGATGAAGTCGTCGAAGCTGAGCGAGAACGACAGCAGCGCCGCCGACGCGATGCCCGGGAGGAGCAGCGGGAACGTGATCCGCCAGAACACGGCGTTCGGCGACCCGTACAGGTCGCGCCCCGCCTCCTCCAGCGCCGGGTCGAGCGACGCGACGCGCGCCTTGACCGTCACCACGACGAAGCTGATGCAGAACATCACGTGCGCGATGATGATCGTCATGAAGCCCTTGTTGACGCCGAGGCTGAGGAACTGCGCCGCGAGTCCGGCACCGAGCACGACCTCCGGGCTCGCCATCGGCAGGAACAGCAGGAGGCTGGTCTGCGACCGGAAGCGGAACCGGTAGCGCATCAGCGCGATGGCGATCATCGTGCCGAGCACTGTCGCGACCACGGTCGAGATGATGCCGATGATGATGCTCGCCATGAACGCGTCGCAGATCCCGGCCGCGTCGCACACGTTCGTCCAGTTGCGGAGAGTGAATCCGCGCCACGCGATGTTGTTCTTGATCGCGTCGTTGAACGAGAACACAAAGGTGTAGATGATCGGGATGAGCAGGAACGCGAGCGCGAGGAACGCGTAGACGCCGAGCCCGATCCCCTTGTACCGTCGGCGGCCCTTGGTGGCGCTGGGCGGGGTGCTCGTGTCGGTGGGTGTCGCCATCGTGGTCACAGCAGCTCCTCCGTTCCACTCCGTCGCACGTACACGCCGACGATCACCAAGATGACGGCCATCAGCACGACGGACATCGCCGCCGCTGTCGGATAGTTCTGCAGCACCAGGAAGTTGCTCTCGATGACGTTTCCGATCATCGAGGTGTCCGCGGCGCCGAGGAAGTCCTGCGATGCGTTGATGTAGTCGCCGGCCGCCGGGATGAACGTGAGCAGCGTCCCGGAGACGATGCCCGGCATCGACAGCGGCACCGTCACCTTGCGGAACGTCGTCCACGGGCTCGCGTACAGGTCCTGTCCCGCCTCGAGCAGCCGGATGTCCAGCCGCTCGAGCGTCGAGTACAGCGGGAGGCACATGAACGGGATGAAGTTGTAGGTCAGACCGAAGATCACCGAGAACGGCGTGCCCGTGATGTGCGCATCCGGGGGCAGGATCGACACCGCCTTGAGCGAGCTGGCGATCCAGCCGTCGTCGCTGAGGATGGCTTTCCAGGCGAGCGTCCGCAGCAGGAAGCTGATGAAGAACGGCGCGATGACGAGGGTCATCAGCAGGTTCTGCACCACCGGACGACCGCGCATCTTCACGCCGATGAAGTACGCCAGCGGGTAGCTGATCAGCAGCGCCGCCGCGGTCGCGATCAGCGCGTACACGAACGAGCGCAGCACCTGCGGCCAGTACTCGGCGAGCGAGTCGGTGTAGTTGCTCCACTGGAACGCCGTCTGGTACTGCCCGATGTCGCCGTCGACCACCGGCGCCTGGAACGACGTGATGATCAGCGAGATCAGCGGCGTGAGGAAGAACAGGACGAGGTAGAGGACGCCGGGGAGGAGCAGGACGAGCGCGATACCGCTCTTGCGGCGCACAGCGGGCTCCTGGTCCTTCGTCGGCTGCGCCCCCGTGAATGCGGCGAGGGCCATCTACGCCTCCTCCAGCTCCGTCAGCATCCGCTCGCGCGCCTGCGCCGCGATCGCCTGCGTGTCGGCGTCGTCCGAGAACCGGCCGTCGGCGGGCGGCTCGTCCGCGAGCACGAACGTGTGTCCGGCGTCCCACGCCACCCAGACCTCGGCGCCGAGGGCGGCGACGGGTCCGCTGGTGGTGTTCTGCGCGAAGACCACGATCGTCCCGATGCCGGGCACGTCGACGAGGTACTGCGTGCTCACGCCGCTGAACGACACGTCGGTGACGCGGCCGGGCCCGAGGCGGTTGGCGCCGGACGGGATGGTCTCCGGCGTCTCATGCAGCGTCAGCTTCTCCGGGCGGACGCCGACCGTGACGTAACCGCTCGTGCGCTGCGCCCGCGACCGGGGTACCTGAATGCGCTCCCCGCCCACGTCGACGCCGATCGTCTCGCCGCCGGACTCCTGCACCGGACCCGCGAACAGGTTGGACTGGCCGAGGAAGTTCGCGACGAACACGGTCGCCGGGAGCTCGTACAGGATCTCGGGCGACCCCATCTGCTCGATGCGGCCCTTGTTCATCACCGCGACCGTGTCGGCCATGGTCATGGCCTCCTCCTGGTCGTGCGTGACGTGCACGAAGGTCAGACCGACCTCGGTCTGGATCGACTTCAGCTCGAGCTGCATCTGGCGGCGGAGCTTCAGGTCCAGCGCCCCGAGGGGCTCGTCGAGCAGGAGCAGCGCCGGCCGGTTCACGACAGCGCGGGCGAGGGCGACGCGCTGCTGCTGGCCGCCGGAGAGCTGCGCGGGGCGACGGGCCGCCAGGTGGTCGAGCTCGACCAGCCGCAGCGCCTCGTGCGCCTTCGCGACCGGGTCGCCGATGCGGCGGCGGCGCAGCCCGAATGCGACGTTCTCGAGGATCGTCATGTGCGGGAACAGCGCGTAGCTCTGGAACACCGTGTTCACCGGGCGCTGGAACGGCTTGGTGCGGGTCACATCCTGACCGCCGATGAGGATGCGTCCCTCGGTCGGCTCCTCCAGCCCGGCGACCAGGCGCAGGGTCGTCGTCTTGCCGCATCCACTCGGCCCGAGCAGTGCGAAGAACGAGCCGGCGGGGATGGTGAGGTCGAGCTCCTCGATGGCGGTGAAGCCCGGGAACCTCTTCTTGATGCCCTCCAGGCGCAGGTCGGCGCCGGACTCGGCGAAAACTCCCTTCGGCATCAGGCCCCCAGGATCACTTTCTGGAACGCTGCCTGGTACTTCTGCTCCTCGGCCGGGGTGAGCGACCGGAAGATCTTCACCTTCGACAGTGTCTCCTCATCGGGGAAGATCAGCTGGTTGTCGGCGAGCTCCGGGTCGATCTTGGTGGCCGCTTCCTTGGCCCCCTCGACCGGGGTGATGTAGTTCACCCAAGCGGCGACCTCGGCCGCCACCTCCGGCTGGTAGTAGTAGTCGATCAGCTTCTCGGCGTTCGCCTTCTGCGACGATCCGATCGGAATGACGAAGTTGTCGCTCCACAGGGTGCCGCCGGCCTCGGGGATGGCGAACTGCCAGTTGTCGCCGGCCTCGGCGTTCAGCTGGGTGATGTCGCCCGACCAGCAGATCGCGGCGAGAGTGTCGCCGGATTTGAGGTCGTTGAGGTACGAGTTGCCCTTGATGTTGCGGATCTGGCCGTTGCTCACCTGCTTGGTGATGGTGTCGATCCCCTTCTCGAAGTCCGCGTCGCTGAAGTCCTTCGAGATGTCGACGCCCTGCTGCATCAGGATGAGGCCCATCGTGTCGCGCATCTCGCTGAGCACGCCGACCTTGCCCTTGAGGTCCGACTTCCAGAGGTCGTCCACCGACTTGAGGCCGGCGGGGAGCTTCTCCTTGTTCCAGCAGATGCCGGCGAAGCCGCTCTGCCACGGGAGGGACTTCTTGCGTCCGGGGTCGAAGTCGACGTCCTGGAGGTTCGCCACCAGGTTCTTCTTGTTCGGGATGGCGGACTCGTCGAACGACTGGACGTAGCCGAGACGGATCCAGCGGGCGATCATCCAGTCGGTGAGACAGACGGTGTCGGCGCCGATGTCCTTGCCGAGGGCGAGCTGGTCCTTCACCTTCGCGTAGTACGTGTTGTTGTCGTCGACGGCCACGTCGTACTTGACCTTGAGGCCGCTCTGCTTCTCGAACGCCTCGAGGGTCGGGTACTTGCCCGCGTCGTCCTGGTCGAGGTACGCCTGCCAGTTCGCCCAGGTGAGCGACTTGTCGGTGGCCGACTCGTCCTTGGCCGGGGTGGGCTTTCCGCTCGCTCCGCCCGTGGAGCAGGCGGCGAGGGCGAGGGCCGCAGCACCGGCTCCCGCACCGGCGAGGAGGCCGCGTCGCGTGAGCTGCGACGCACGGGCCGACTGCACGAGCTGGCGGATCATCGGGTCTTGCGGAAGGTTGCTCGGTTTCACTGGAGTGCTCCTTGGGGGATCGAACACGGACCACGGGCGACGGCGCTTCGGCGGCACACCGATGTGCCGTCGCGGTGGACCCGATCCTGACACACAACCGTCGCGATCCGCATCAGAAAAGGGCCGGATGGTCCATTCGGAAACACAATCTTTACGAAATCCGTGCCGGATCGGTCGAATCGCCCGGGAAACCGCAGACGGAGTGTTCTGCCGCGACAGCGGGATGTTCCGAGCCGTCGGCAAGCCCGCCCGCGCTGCGGAAACCGTCTGCGAGAACGCCATCCCTCCGCGAAATCAGCACCGCTTCATCCAGAATTCAGTCGAAATCCTCCGTGAACCCCGCTATGGTGAGAGCGAACCACCACGTCGAAGTGTCGAAGGAGCCCCATGAAGGTCGCGATCCCCCGCGAGATCAAGAACAACGAGTTCCGGGTGGCGATCACGCCCGCCGGTGTGCACGACCTGGTCGGCGCCGGTCACGAGGTCTTCGTCGAGACCGGTGCAGGCGTCGGGTCGTCGATCCCGGACGAGCTGTACGCCGGAGCCGGCGCGACCATCCTGCCGGACGCCGCCGCCACCTGGGCTGCCGGCGACCTCATCCTCAAGGTCAAGGAGCCGATCGAGAGCGAGTACGGCTACTTCCGGCCGGGACTCGTGCTCTTCACGTACCTCCACCTCGCGGCGGACGAAGCCCTGACCCGCGCGCTGATCGACGGCGGAGTCACCGCCATCGCCTACGAGACGGTGCAGCTGCCGACGCGCGCGCTGCCGCTGCTCGCCCCGATGAGCGAGGTCGCCGGACGCCTCGCGCCCATTGTGGGCGCAAACACCATGCTGAAGCCCAACGGCGGCCCCGGCCTGCTCGTCCCCGGCGTCCCGGGCACGCACCCGGCCATCGTGACCGTCCTCGGCGGAGGCGTGGCCGGCACGAACGCCATCTCGGTCGCCGTCGGCCTCGGGGCTGAGGTCACGGTGCTCGACACCAACATCCAGCGCCTACGCGAGCTCGACGCCCTCTACGCGGGCCGGATCAAGACGATCGCGTCGAACAGCTTCGAGATCGACAAGGCGGTCGTCGCCTCCGACCTCGTCATCGGCTCGGTGCTCGTGCCCGGTGCGAAGGCGCCGAAGCTCGTCACCAACGAGATGGTGTCGCGGATGAAGGCGGGCAGCGTGCTCGTCGACATCGCGGTCGACCAGGGCGGCTGCTTCGAGGACTCGCACCCGACCACGCACGCGGACCCGACGTTCACGGTGCACCAGTCGCTGTTCTACTGCGTCGCGAACATGCCGGGTGCGGTCCCCCACACCTCCACGTATGCGCTGACGAACGCGACGCTCCCCTACGCCCGGGCGATCGCGAACCGCGGCTGGCAGGATGCGCTGCGTGCGGATGCCTCCCTCGCGCTCGGCCTCAACGTCCACGACGGTCGCGTCACGAACGAGGGCGTCGCCTCGGCGCACGGCCTCGACTCCCTCCCCGTCGCCGACGCCCTCGCCTGACGCAGAGTACGTTCCCTCGCCAACAGCTCCGGAGTTTTTCCCGCCGCGGACCGCGTGTCGGGGTGAAAAACTCCGGAGCTGTTGGCTTGGGTCAGGAGACGTCGAACCAGTGGTCGCCGATTTCGACGCGGGTGCCGCGGGTGACCCGGTAGCGGCGGCCGGCCTCGCACTGGCGCGCGACGCCGCCGAGAGGATGCGCGATGGTGCCGTTGCCGGAGTAGCGGTCGCAGATCCACAGTTCGTCGCCCTCGAGCCCGAACTCGAGGTGGGTCTTCGAGACGCTGCGGCCGGGGTCCGAGACGACCACGAGCTGGTCGACGTGCTCCCCCGGCTGCGTGATCGGGCGGCGGCCGATGAGACCGGAGCCGGACACCTCCACGACATCGCCGGTCGAGAAGCTGAGCGTGTACGCCCGTTGGGCCGGCTTGTGCGCGGGAGGCGCCTCCTCCACGGGCACGATCGTCATGGCCTGGGTCGGCGGGAGGCCGTCCTCATCCAGCAGGACGTCCTCCGGGAAGCGTCCGGCGACAGCGGGCGACGGCCGCGACTCGGCGAGGCGGTCGGAGATGATCGACGTGTCGGACGGCCGCGGATCGGCGAGCTCGGGCGCGCGCACCCGAGATGACGTGACCGAGCTGCCGCACAGCGGGCAGAACAGCGTGCCTTCGGCCAGCTCCGCTCCGCACACCCGACAGTTCATCGTTCCCGTCCCTTCCCGTTCCGTCTTCCACGGTAGCCGAGCGATCGCAGCGAGACGGCAGCCAGCAGCCGCTTCCAGCGCGTGTCGCGCTTCGCGAGCTGCGAGCGGAGCTCGTCGACCGCCTTCCAGACCGTTTCGGCCTCTGCGGGCGTCGGCGCGACGCCGCTGAACGTCGCCCGGTCGGCGACCTTCGCGAGCGCGTTCGCGCGCGATCCGCCGATGGTGTCCGCGAACTCCACACGCGTCGCGGCCGGCGGCGGTTCGTAGCCGTGGTCGACGGCCGCGTCGGCGAATTCGCGCCATCCGCCGACGATGCGCTCGCGCGCCGTCGGCGCCGATCGGCGCAGCGCCCTCCGTCGCCACTTGGCCGCGAGCACCGCGAGGAACGGCGACGCGACCAGCGCGAGGATGAGCAGCGTCCAGCCGACGATCATCAGCACGGCCAGCAGCGTCTCCAGAACTGGGTTCGGCTGCGGCTGGTTGGACGGGTCGACCTGGGCCTGCGGCGGTTCGTCGTTGCGCTGCGGGTTCTCGTCGACCGGCGGCTGCACGTTGGTCTGCGGCCGGGAGATCTGCGTCGGCTGATCGGGCTGCTTCGGCGGGACGGGGCGGAGCGGCGGGGTCGGATCGACGGTCACCCAGCCGGAGGTGGTCTGCACTTCGATCCAGGCGGAGATGTCCGATCCCACGAAGGTCACGTTGGAGCCGGTCGCGTCCTTCGGCGCCACGAACCCGACGACGACCCGCGCCGGGAACCCGAGCTGGCGGGCCATGAGCGCGGCCGTGACCGCGTACTGCTCCTGGTCGCCGAGCATGGGCACGTCGGTCAGAAGCTCGGTGATCCGGTCGGCACCGTGCCCCGACCGGCTTGCCGGCTCCTTCGGTCCGACGCCGTGGCTGATGTAGCCGTCCTGCGCGAGCCCGCGCAGGGCCGCCGCCAGCTTGGCGCCGGCGCCGTCGACCCCGGCGGTGTACTTCTGCAGCACGGACGCGAGCTCGTCGGGGATGACCCGCGGCCGCGGCACGGAGTCGGTCCCCGGCTCGACCTTCTCGAGCTGGTCCGCCGTCAGCTGCGGCTTGACGACCGTCTCCTCGGTGTAGGTGTCGCCGCTTCGCAGCGCGGTGGTCACCGCTCCCGTCCCGGTCACGTCGTTGTAGAAGAACGCACCGGCGAGGCGTTGCGCGTCATCGCCGCTGAACCGGACCTGCTCCAGCTGGCCGCTGCCCGGGAGCCACGGCCCGCGGTAGTCGCGCACGACGACACTCGTCGTCGTCCGCTTGCCCTTCGTCGCGCCCTGGTCGATGCGGTACGGGACGCGGGTGAACGAGCCGGATGCGCTGGTCTCGTCACCGCTCCCGACCGCATAGGTGACGCCGTCGTACGTGTCGAGGGTCGCGATCCGCAGGCGTCGGTCGGCCGGGAGACCCGTCACGGTCAGCATGGCCTGATCCGCGCGGTCGGGCTCGAAGTAGGAGCGGAAGCCGCTCAGCGGGCTCGGATACTCGCGCGGGTCGAACGGCTGCTCCACCGCAGTCCGGGCGACCTGCCGTGCGCCCGCCGGCGGGATGAACGCCGCCGCCGCGATGCCCGCAGCAGCGGCGGTGATGAGCATCACGGTCGCGCCCGCGGTGGTCAGCAGGGCGGTCGATCGCCGCTCGCTCCGCGACTCGACCAGCAGCCCGCTCTGCTCGCGCAACGATCGGATGGATGCGGCGCGCCGCTGCAGCCGGAAACGGATCAGCCACGAGAGCAGCACGACGAACAGCGCGAACAGCAGCGGGAGCGGCAGTGACGACACCGAGGATCCGAGCACGATCCCGGCGACGAACAGCAGCGCAGGCGGGAGCGCCGCGAGCTCCGGCCGCGACGACCGCAGGGCGATGGTGACGGTCAGGACGGTGGCCACCAGCGTCAGCAGGAACGCGGGAACCAGCAGCGCCTGATACGACCCGACCGGGATGCTGATGGTCACCAGCTGCTTCCAGCTGAGCCACGTGCCCTGCACCAGGTCGACGAATCCGGCACCGGTCGGCAGCAGCCCCCCGGCGGTCGCCTCGGACGGGACCGCGAGCTGGACGCCGAGCCCCAGGTAGACGACCGCGATCAGTCCGGCGACGGCGATGCTCGGGAGGCGGAACGCCCATCCCAGCGCCGCCACCGCGGCTCCCGCCAGCAGCGTCACGGCCAGCATCAGGACGAACTCGGGCGACTGGTAGACCGGCCAGAACGACAACGCGCCGAGTGTGACGGCGACGAGCGCGAAGAGGACGTCGATCAGGACGGCGGCGGAGCGGCGGGCGGGCATCAGAGCGCCAGCCTTTTCGCGAGGCTGCGCTGGAGGTCCTCCAGGTAGCCGATGGTGAGCACGCTGAGGTCGGCGACCCGGCGCATCGACGGCACCGCCCCCTCGTCGCAGACGATCGCGACGACGTCGACGCCGAGCGGGAAGTGTCCGGCGGCCGCCCGCAGCTGCGCCGCCGTCGGCGTGGAACCGCAGATCAGGAAGGCGATCGAGATGCCTGCGGAGCCGTCGGAGGCCACCTGCGCAAGCTCGGGGAGCCGGAGTGCGGACTCAGCGGTCTCCACCCCGGACAGGTCGTCGAGGAGCCGCCCGCGATTGACCGTGCTGAGTTGCCGGGCGCTGAACACCATCCGCTTCGCGAAGTCCGGTGTCTCCGCGCTGGCGACGACCGAGACGGTCCGCGAGTCCTGCATGGCGCGGACGCCGAGCGAACCGGTGACGCTGACGGCGAGCTCGAACTCCTCCTCGGTGGCGTAGTCGGCCGCCGACAGGCTCAGCGCGACGAGGAGGTGGCTCCGCCGGGTCTCCTCGAACTGGCGCACCATGTAGCTGCCGGTCTTGGCGGTCGACTTCCAGTGTATGTAGCGGCGCTCGTCCCCGGGGACGTACTCGCGGAGCGCGTGGAAGGCGATGTCGCTGGCCGTGAGATCGCGGGTCGGCGACCCTTCGAGGTCGCGGACGAAGCCTGTGCTCATGCTCGGGATGGCGATGGTGCGTGGATGCACGAACAGGTCGAGGGAGTCGGCCCAGACGACCTCGCGACGGAGCATCCCGATCGGGTCGGCACGGACCGTTCGCACCGGGCCGATCGGCACGATCCCGCGCCGGGTGGTCGGCACGACGAACACGTCGGTGTGCTCCTCGCCCGACGCGAGCGGCGGCGCGGCGAACTCGGCGAGTCCCTGCCCGACGGGCACCTCGACACGGACACCGGGGAGCCCGCGGCGCAGAGTGTTGCGCACAGCGACCTCGCCGGGCGCCCGATCGCCCACGACGACCCGGTTCGCCGGAAGCGAGAGCCCGACGTCGTACGCCGTGCGGCCGATCAGGTAGCCCGAGGCGACGACGAGCAGCGCCAACGCCGTCCATCCCGCGACCACCGCCTCCACCCAGCCGAAGACGTAGCCCGCGGTCAGCGCGAGAACAGCCAGCAGCAGCATCGACCAGCCGAGCGCGGTGACCACCGCGCTGATCCGCCGGGCGAGGGTCGCGACCGCGCGTCCGGCCGTCGCCGACGTGCGGACGACCCACACGATCGCGTCGGCCAGGAAACCATCGCGCTCGCCGACGATGCGGGCGCGCGCGTTGGTGAGCTCGGTCTGCGAACGGGTGACGGTGGTCACACGGCGGCCCGATCGCTCGGCGGCGGGGTCTCGATGAGCAGCTGGCCGATGAGGCTGGACGCGCTGACGCCCTCGAACTCGGCTTCGGGGTCGAGCACGAGCCGGTGGGCGAGCACGGGCTCGGCGAGGGCCTTCACGTCATCCGGCGTGACGTAGTACCTGCCGGAGGCGGCCGCCATGGTCTTCGCCGCGCGCAGCAGGGCGAGGGCTCCGCGCACGCTCACGCCGAGCCGGATCTCGTCGGCCGTGCGGCTGGCCTCGACCAGCCGGGAGACGTAGTCGTTGATCGTCGGGTCGACGTGGACGCCTCGCGCCATCGTGGCCATCTCGACGACCGTGGAGGCGGAGATGACCTCCGGCACGACGACCTCGTGCGCGCGCCGCTCGGACCCTTCGAGGATGCGCAGGGTCGCCTCGTGATCCGGGTAGCCGATCGACGCCTTCATCAGGAAGCGGTCGAGCTGTGCCTCCGGCAGCCGGTACGTGCCGGCCTGCTCGATCGGGTTCTGGGTGGCGATCACCATGAACGGTGCGCCGACGGAGTGCCGGACGCCGTCGACGGTGACCTGCTGCTCCTCCATTACCTCCAAGAGGGCGGACTGCGTCTTCGGGCTGGCGCGGTTGATCTCGTCGGCGAGCACGATGTTCGCGAAGACCGGACCGCGGTGGAACTCGAAGGCGCCGCTCCGCTGGTCGTAGATGTTGACGCCGGTGATGTCGCCCGGGAGCAGGTCGGGGGTGAACTGGACGCGGTTGGTCGTCCCGCGCACGCTCTCGGCGATGGCGCGGGCGAGGGAGGTCTTGCCGGTGCCCGGGAAGTCCTCCAGCAGCAGGTGGCCCTCGCTGAACAGCGCGGTCAGGGCCAGCCGGATCACGTGGGTCTTTCCCAGCAGCACCCGGTCGATGTTCCCGACGAGACGATCGAAGACTCCGGAGAACCAGGTTGCCTGCTCGGGGGTCATCGTCATGCTCCGGCCTCTTTCGGTTCGGGGCGCGGCCGGTCGGGCCGCTGGGAAGGGGATGCGTGCCGCGGCGAGCGGCACATCCCATCAGTATGGCGTCCTCCACTCATTGCAGACTCGATCCCGGGTACTGCCGGGTGTACGTGTCGGACCCGCTGACCACCCGGACGACCAGGGTCGGCGTCGGATCGTTCGCCGGCGCGGTGCAGGATGCGGTATCGCCGGCGGCCGGCATGGGCAGCTGGGTCGTGCCGTCGCAGCTGTAGGTGACCGCGTCGTACTGCCCGGTCGGCCAGCTGGTCCAGGTGAACACGTGGCTGGCCGGGTCGAACCGCGCTCCGCCGATCGCGACGCTCACCGCGACACCGAGGTCCTGCTGCGCGCTCTGCGTGGAGCAGAGGGGCGCGCTGTCGGTGTAGCTCTCGCAGACGCGGGTGATCCGCACAGTGAGCGGTACGCCGTAGTGGTTGCCGCCTGAGCCGGTGAGGATTCCGGAAGTGCCCGCGAGCTGACCGGAGTCGACGACGGCGCCGCCGCTGACCAGCTGGTAGTCGAACACCGGGTTGGACCCGCCGCCCGCGCGGTACGAGACGGTGACCGCGAAGTCGGCCGTGTCGCCGTCCTGCACGCGTCCGTTGACCGCGATCTGGCTGACATCGCCCGGCGCCTGGCGCGGGGTCGCACTCACGACGGCGGCGGGCGTGCAGCCCTGGCCGTTGTAGGCGTAGACGATGAAGTTGTAGGTGCGGTTCGGGTTCAGCCCGTCGAAGGTGGTGCTTCCGCCCTGGACCCGGGTGAGGCCAGCGGTGCTGAGAGTGGGCTGGCCGTCCTCGACGCCGTCGACCCGGCACGATGTGGGATTGCCGCCCTGGAAGACGGCGACGTAGTAGGCGGTGATCGCCGTGCCGTTGTCGCCGAAGACGTTCGACCAGCTGAGCGTGGCGCTCGTGCCGTCGGTCGTGCTCGGGGTGGCGACGGGTGCGGTTCCCGTCGTCGTCGGCGCCCCGGCCGGCACGCCGCTCCCCTGGCTCTGGTTCCACGTCGTCCGGCCCTGGTAGAACTCGTTGCGCGACGCGACGGTGAAGCCGATCGCCGCACCGTTCGCGATGCCCGGGTCGGTCACGTTCAGCGCGTAGCGGGTGCCGACCGGGTCCGTGCCCATGACCTGCAGGGCTTTGGTCACTCCGCCCACCGACACCACGTACGAGGTGATCGGGCTCGCCCCCGGAGCGTCGGCCGGCTTCGCCCAGGTGACCCGGAGTCCCTGATCGAGCGGCGTCGACGAGAGGGCGGCCGGGGCGTTCGGGATCACATCGGACCACACGGGTTCGGCGTACGTCGTCGGGTCGGAGAGTCCGAGCGCGTTCTTCGCCCGCACGCTGAGGGTGACGGAGTTGGACGGCCCGTTGCCCGGCGTCGTGAGCGCGCAGGTCGTCGTCGCGCACGGTGTGGTGGACAGCACCGCGCCGGTCGACGCCGACGCCATCGTCACCTCGAATCCGGTGATCGGCGAGTTGTTGAAGGCGCCGGGGATCCACGAGAGCGTGAGGGTGCGGTCGGCGATGGCGCCGACCTGGACGTTCGACACGGGGGCGGGGCGGTCCTGCACCGAGACCGTCACCGTGCCCCAGACATACCGGTCCGGGTCGCCGGTCGCGTCGGCGACCTCGTACTGCAGCGTCGTGTCGGCGGCCGCCGCGGTCTGCGAGACCGTGATCTGGAGCTCCGAGTTGTCGGCGCTCGGCGTGATGCTGACGCCGTCCGGCAGCCCGGCGCCGAGGCCGCGCACAGCGACGACGCGCAGCGGCTTTCCCGGGAACGGGTTGGTCGCGCCGTCGTTGGCCAGCACATCCACGGTCGACGCCTGTCCGCGCGGCGCGATCACGCGGTCGGGTTGCGGGCTCGCGAGCGGACGCGTCGATGGCACGACCGAGATGTCGATGCGCCCGGCCTGCCCGGCGTTCACGGCATCCTTCACCCCGATGGAGAGGGACGGGCGTGTGCCCTTCTCGGCGTCGGCGGCGACGGTCACGGTCAGTTTCTGCCCGTTCAGCGACGCCGAGACTCCGGCGGGTCGCGGATCCTGGATGGAGTACACCAGCTCGCCGACATCCTTGGCGTACGGGTACTTGGTCACCTTGGTCAGATCGATCGTCTTCGTCTGGCCCGGCTCGAAGTCGATCAGCGCACCCGTGAACACCGGCGGCTGGTTCTCGCGCGGCGTCACCTCGATCGGGAGCACGATGGTGGCGACGTTGCCGTCCGGGTCGGTCGCGCTGGAGCCGTCCGTCACCTGGAACGAGATGGACGCCGGCCCGAAGTACCGCGGCGATGACGTGAACTGCAGGGTGTCGCTCCCGGCAACCAGGTCGTCTCCGTTCGCGTGGGTCGCACGGACGGTCGCCGCATCGGTCAGCCGCACCTTCCGGTCGCCAACGGCCACGATGTAGTCGTTGAGGTGGATGGTCAGGGTCTTTTCGCTCACGACCGTCAGCTTGGGCGCACCCCGCTTCAGCTGGGGCAGGGCGTCGTTGTAGCCGGGCACCCGTACGAACCCGTAGGCGACGACGTCCTCGTCTTCGGGGTTCGCCACCCGGAAGGGCACGATCTGACTCTTCGCCCCGATGGCGATCCGGATGCGCTTCGACGAGGTGACCTGCGCATCGCTGGTGTACCCGGGCACGAGCGACAGCTTCAGGCTGGACACCGGCCCGTCGGCGAAGAAGACGTTGGCCAGCACGTTCACATCCACCCGGTCCTTGCCGAGGATGTCCGAGAGGCCCAGGGTCGTATCGGACACGACGGGACGCGCGGGCGGCGCCTTCGTGTCGACGGTGAGCCGCAGGAACGCCTGGCTGGTTCCCCCGCGCTCGTTCTGGATCGTGTAGAGGAAGCCGTAGGCGCCCTCGGTCTGGGGCGCGGTGACGGTCACCACATCGCCGCTGATCTTCGCCTTCGCCTTGCCGTCGAGGGAGGTTACCGCCGTGACGCTGAGCGGGCTGCCGTCGGGGTCGCTGTCGTTGGCGAGCACCTGCACCGAGAGCGTCCGGCCCGGCCGGGCCGTCACGTCGTCCTCGACCGCGATCGGGTTGCGCGCGCCCACCACCCGGGCCGCGATGCCGACCCGGACCGTTCCGGTGGCGCGGGCGCCGAGCGCGTCGACCACCGCGTACGTGAAGGTGTCGGTGCCGGCCGCGTAGTCGCCGGCCTGGAAGTCCATCCAATCGGGCCCGGAGGCGATCACGGCGCCCTTCTGCGGGTTCGTCTCCTGCCCGATGAACTGCACCGAGTCGCCGTCGGGGTCGATCCCGGAGAGCGGGACGGTGATGCGGACCGTGTCACCGGCGAGCACGCGGGCGGTGACGGTCTTGGGCACAGGCGGGTTGTTGGTGGCGGCGTCGCGCTCGCGGACCGCGATGGTCACCTCGGCCGTCGCCCACTGGCCGTCGGCGCCGTAGACCTTGTACGCGGCCGTGTAGTTGCCGGGCTTGGCCGGAGCGAGGTACCGCAGGTGGTCCCCGCTGGCGAACAGCAGTCCGGCGCCGCTCGGAAGCGGCGTCGCCAGCGTGGGGTCGAGGGTCAGCTTGTCGCCGTCTGGCTGCACGTCGTTGGCGAGCACCGGGATGTCGACCACGTCGTTCACCCGGACCGAGACGCTGTCGGGGGCAGCGATCGGCGGCTGGTGCACGGTCAGCGGCGGCAGCTGCACGACGGTGACGGTGCCGACCGTGTCGGCCAGGCCGTTGCTGAGCCGGTAGTGGAAGTCGACGGGACCCTCGAGCGGTCGGCTCAGCGTGACGCGCAGGGTGCGCTGCTGCAGCACCTGCACGCGGACGCCGGTCGCGGCCTCCGGCTCCGTCACCCCGGTGACGAGCAGCACGCCGCCGGACGGGTCGATGTCGGTGGCGAGGACATCGACGTCCTGCGTCGACTGCTCGCGGATGAATGCGGTGTGCGGCACGGCGATCGGGGCGGTCTTCGCCCCGGGCGGCGCCTTCACCTCGACCCGGACGACCCCCGTCGCCGTCACGATGCCGTCGGTGACCGAGTACTCGATGTTGTGCGTCCCGGCCTGATCGGACTCGAAGCGGAAGGTGCCGCCCTGGTAATCCGGCGTGATCGTCGCGTCCGCCTTGGTCGGGACGGTGCTCAGGCGCACCGTGCCGTTGCCGCCCCGCACGTGGTCGAGCGGCGCGACCGTCACCTCCTGCCCCTGGTAGGCCACGACGGCGAAGGGGTCCGCGATGATCGGCACCTGCCCCGGCGCGCGCACAGTCACGGCGAGCAGGCCGGCGGCCTCCGCGCGCCCGTCCGAGAGGGTGAGGGCGACATCCTTCACTCCCTCGCCGTCGCCATGGTCGGAGTAGGCGACCTGGCCCTGCGGGGTGAAGGTCACGGTATCCGGAGCGGGGACGGAGGCGCCGGCGAGGTAGAAGGAGTCGCCGTCGGGGTCGTAGCAGTCGCCCAGCACGGGAGCCGACACACGACCGCCGGACTGCACCACGGCCTTCGCGTTGCGCACGCACACCGGCGGGCTGTTCTCCGCCGACGTCCGCACTGCCACAGTCACGTGCGCGCTCGCCGTCCCGCCGCGGCCGTCGGAGATCGTGTAGTCGAAGGCGATCGTCCCGGTGGCCGTGTCGGGGAGCGAGAGCTGGAGCTGCTGATCGGCGTTGGTGAGCTCGATCGTGCCCTGGTTCGCCGGCACCGCGGTGAACGAGTCGATCGTCAGCACGTCGCCGTTGGGGTCGTAGTCGTTGAGGAGCACCGGCAGCGGCGTCACGCGTCCCGGCCGGGCGCCGAAGGAGTCGGCGACGGCGACGGGAGGCTGCTCCTGCTTCTCGTACTGCGGGGCGTCATCCTGCTTGGTCTGGTTGACGAGCTCCTGTGTGGTCTTCTTCGACACCAGCTCGTCCCAGTTGTCGATGCGGGCGTTTCCGCTCTGCACCGCCCAGGAGATGCCGGAGCGGCCGTCGTTCAGGACGACGCGGTCGCCGTTCACGCGGAATCCGAGCACGGCGCCCGACGGCACATCCTTCAACGTCGACCTCTCGCCCGAGCCGTTCGCCGAGCACGACCGCCACGCCGTCCCGTCGTTCCAGGCGGCGTAGGTGCAGCCGTCGACCGCGACCGGCGCGGCCGGAGCACCCGACTGCCGCGCGAGCACGCGGCTCGCCGATCCGCCGTCGAGCGGCACCCGGATCAGTCCGGCGGTGGAGGCGACGAACACGGCGTCCCCGTCGGCCGACGGCTGCTGCAGCACCGGATCGTCGCCTTCGGGAAGGAGGGACGCGAGGCTGACCGTCCGGCCCTCCATCGACAGCGTGCGGGCCGACGGGTCGAGGAGCGCCCAGTGGCCGCCCACCGAGGTGAGCGACACGTCCGCTCCATCGCCCCGGGTGCGCAGCGTCTCGGTCGTCGTGGACGGCTCGGCGCCGTCGAGGGCGACGCGCACCAGGGCACGGGTCGCCGGCTGGTACGCGAACAGCACGCCGGACGGGTCCATCGCCGACACCGCGCGGCCGCCGAGGTCGATCGTGGCCGCCGAGCCGGAGTTGAAGTCCTCCAGCTGGTCGACCCCGGTGAGCCACAGCTGGCCGGTCGTCTGGGACAACAGGGCGACGTGGCCGCCGGCGAGCGACACCTGCGGTGCACGCGGCGGGAGCGCGACGGACTTGCCGGCCTCCGCGGTTGCCGGGTCGACCACCGCGACCGTGTTCGCCTCCCGGTCGAGCAGGAGCACGTCGGTGCCGTCCTGGACGACGTCGAGCGCCTCCCCCGTGCCGGCCACCACCGAGTTGAGCTTGTCGATCTCGGTGTTCGCCCGCCCGAGCGACTTCTTGGCGTCGCTCGCGACCCAGACCGAGGCGTCATCGAGCCGGAGGTGCTGCGCGCTGTAGCCGCCCGAGACGACGGCGAGCGTCGTCACCAGGGCGGCCACCGCCGTGCCGCTCACGGCTGTCGCCGCGATGGACTTGTGCGCAGCGAGCCACGAGCCGATGGCGCCGAGGCGGGTCACGTCCCGCCCGTCCCTTCGACGCACTTCTGCCCGCTCGGCGTCCCGGTCTTGCCGTCGCGGTTCACCGTGACCGTGACGCAGACGGTCTGACCGGACTTCGCATCCACGCGGAACTCTGTCGCGTGCTGGCTGCTGGGCGGCTGGTCGTCAACCGTGACCTGGTACGTGTCGCCCTCCTGGAGCCCTGGGTCGGTCCAGGTGAACACGATGGTGCTGCCGGTCACCCGGCCGCTGAGGTCGCGGACGGTCGGGATGTCGTCGCTGGCCCCGGCCCGGACGAGCACGATCGAGGCCGTCACGGCGAGCACGACCACAAGCACCGCGCACGCGACGAGCGAGAGCACGAGGGCGCGCGAAGTCTTCGACGGGGCGGCCTGCTGCGGCGTCTGCGCGCTCCCGCTCTCGCGGACGACGGTCCGGGTCGGCGCGCGGGTCACCGTCGCGGAGGCAGGTGCCGCTCGGCGTCGGCGGCGGCGCGCGCCCGGATCGACGGCGACGACGCCCTTCACCCGGGTCCGGTCCTCCGGATCGCCGGCCGTCGCCAGGGCCCAGTCGTCCATGGCGACCTCGATGGGCGTCTGCGGCAGCCCGAGCTCGCTCTCCACCGCCTGCAGCTCGCGGATGAACTCCAGCGCGCTCCGCTGACGCTGCGAGGGGCGGCGAGACATCGCGCGCATCAGCACCTGCTCGAGGCGCGGCGGGACGTCGGCCCGACCGATGGGAAGCGGCCGGCTCTTGGTGATGCGCTGGATGAGCTCGGCGGACGTGTTCTCCTTGCCGGGCACCTCGAACGGCGAACGCCCGGCGAGCAGCGAGTACAGGGTCGCGCCGAGCGACCAGACCTCGCTCGCGATCGTCCCGCTCGTCTCGTCGAGCAGCACCTCGGGAGCCGACCACGGGATGGAGAGGCCGATCGCCTCGGTGACGTCGGCCTCGCTCAGCGTGGCCGCGATGCCGAAGTCGCTCAGCACCGGGTGCCCGTACGCCGTGCTCAGGATGTTCGACGGCTTGATGTCGCGGTGCAACACTCCGGCGCGGTGGGCGGTCTCGACCGCGCTGGCGATGCGCACGCCGGTGCTGAGCGCCTCCGGCACCGACAGGGGCTCGGTGCGGTACCGCTGGCCGATCGCCGCGGAGCAGAGCTCCATGACCAGGTACGGCCGCCCGTCGGAGGAGACGCTGGCCTGATAGACGGTGAGGATCGAGGGATGCGTGCTCAGCTGCGCCATCAGGTTCGCCTCGGCCTGGAACATCTGCTTGACCTGGCTGGTGACCACTTCGGCGAGCATCACCTTGACCGCCACCTGACGACGCGGCATGTTCTGCTCGTACAGGAAGACGTCGGCGAAGCCGCCGGAACCCAGCACCCGGACGTAGGAGAAACCGGGGAGGTTCGGCGGCTGGGACGGCAAACGCCGGGCCATCGGCTCCTCCCGTTCGTCGATCACGCCTTCGCCGGTGCGAGGCGTCTGACAATTGTAGGCAGCCGGATACCGCCGCCGACCGGCCCGGACCCGCACTGGGGACAACTCGATTACCCCCAAGTCGGGGGGCAGAATCAGTGGCGGCGAGCGGCCCTGCGGGAGACGCCTTCGCGGTGCGCTCCGGACTCCGGGGTCGCCAGCACGTCGACGACCACGACGGTCACGTTGTCGCGCCCGCCGTTGCCGAGTGCCGCATCCATCAGCTGCTGCGCCGCGTCGAGCGGAGAGGAGCCCTCGCCGAGGAAGTAGCGGATACCGTGCTCGGTGAGCTCCTTCGTCAGGCCGTCCGAGCACACCAGCAGCCGGGAGCCGGCGACGATCGGCAGAAGGAAGTAGTCGGGGACCGGGTCCTCGTTGAAGCCGACCGCGCGTGTGATGACGTTGCTGTGCGGGTGCACCTCGGCCTCCGCCGGGGTGATGGCGCCGGCGTCCAGCAGCTCCTGCACGATCGAGTGGTCGACGGTGAGCTGCTCCAGCGTCCCGTCGCGGTAGCTGTAGACGCGGGAGTCGCCGATGTTGAACACCAGCCAGTACGGGTTGCCGTCGACCAGGGTGAGGGCGATGCCGGTGACCGTCGTGCCCGTCCCGAGGTCGGTCTGGCCCACGCCGCGGGTCATGTCGTCCACCGCCGAGCGGAGGGCCTCGGTGAGGGCGAGTTCTCCGACGAAGTCGGCCTTCACCTTCTCGGCGAGACGCGTGACCACCGCCGTGCTGGCGAAGTCTCCTGCCGTGTGCCCGCCCATCCCGTCGGCGACGGCGAAGATCGGGGACCGCGCGAGGAGGCTGTCCTCGTTCACACTGCGGCGGTATCCGGTGTCGCTGAGGGCGGCCCAGGAGAGGCTGATGCGGGCGTCGGGATCGCCGGGGACAGCCACGGTGTGGCGTCTGCTGCTGCGACCGATCTGGGTCACTCGCGTCCTTCGTCTCTGCGGGCGGTGATCTCGATGATATTACCGTCGCCGATCTCCACCCTCGCTCCGGCGAGCACGACGGACGACTCCCCCGGACGCAGCCGCCGCGCGCCGGTGGGACCCGTCACCACCGTCCCGTTCGTCGAGCGGAGGTCGGTGACGACGACCGCGTCCCCCGACTGCTCGATGCGGACGTGCGTCGACGACACCTCCTGGGTGGGCGACGGGACGGTGACGAGACGCGGCTCCACGCCGGAGTCGACGCGCTGCGGGGCCGGCCGTCGACCGATCAGGACGGGCAGGTCGAGCGCGATCGTGTCCCCCGACGGGAGGCGCGCGGCGAAGGTCGCGGGGGGCGGCGGCAGCACCACCGGCTCGGTCGGCGGGAACACCTCGTCGGTGCGGATCGTCAGCGGCCCAGCGGGCGAGACCGGCGTGTCGCGAGCCGGGGCGAGCGCAGCAAGGCCGGGCGAGGACGGCGCGGGTTCGTCGATGTCGACGGCACCCGGCAGCTCGTGCGGGGCGGGATGCGCCGCGGGCGGCACGACCTCGGACGCCGCACCGGCGTCACCGGCGCCGGCTCCTGCGCCGCCGAACAGGCTGGAACTCTGGTTGCGGGAGCGGATGATCGTCTCTTCCGCTGCCGGACCGGTCACCGCCTCGGCTGCGGCCGGGGCCTCTCGGCTGCGCTCGGCGCGCTCGATCGGCTGCAGCGTCCAGGTCAGGAGTTCGCCGTCGGTGACGCCGACGCGCAGCGGCAGCGAGCCGATCGAGAGCCGGGCGACCGGCCCGGTCGGTGCGTCGTCACCCTGCAGCACCAGGCCCGTCACCGTGCGGAACTCGGCCAGCACCCATGGCTGGACTCCGCCGGACGAGAACCGGCGCGCACCGCCGACCGAGAAGACGTCGACGGCCGCCGACCCACGCACCACCGCCGTCACGGTGACCTCGCCCGCAGCATTGGGCTCGGCGATCTCCGCGACCGCGAACGAGCGGACGCTGTCCGGCCCGGCGAGCGGGAAGGCTCCGACGACGGACTCGATGGTCGCCAGGTCGGAATCCGCCAGCCAGTACACGGCGTCGACGATCTCGTCGGAGACCGTGCTCTCGACGGCGGCCACGAACCGGCGACCCGCGACGAGCAGCCACCGCGACGGACCGGCCGTCGGCGCGTACCGGATGAAGCCGCCAGTCATCGTCGGCTCCTCCTGGTCGTCTGGTCCCGGGCCTGTCGCCGGCCGGGTCGCGCATGTGCGCGGTCGTTGCGAGTGTAGCCCGGCGGCACAACGCTTGCAGGCTGATGCGCCCGGGCCCCGCTCACACTCCCCCGGTCTCCACCAGCCGGAACGTCGTCCCCGCGCACTCTTCCGCATCGGAGCCGACGGGGATGACCGTCCCGACCAGCACGGCCGGGTCCGTCGACACCGTCACGCGACCCTGCTCGTTGACGAGCGCCAGCGGCCGGCCGCTCGCGAGCATCGACGGGAGCAGCTCCCGCTCGAGGCGCTTGACGTACACATCCACGCCGACGACGCCGAGCATCCGCCCGTCGTACTCGACCGGCGACGTCACCGTGACGATGTAGTCGCACGCGCACAGGTGGTCGACGTACGGACCGGTGATGTGCGTGCGGTGGGTCGACTGCGGGACGCAGTACCACTCCAGCGACCGGAAGTCGCGCAGGTAGTCCGAGTACGAGCGCGCGGCGAGGTCGAGCTTCGACGGCGCTCGCGTCGCGCCGAACACCGGGTTCTCGTCGAGCGGGCCGAGCCACCAGCAGAACCGCACGTCGGAGCCGCCGGCCAGCTCGGGCGCGGCGACGAAGCCGGCGCCGATGAGCAGCGGGTCGTCCTCGGCGAGGGCCGGCAGCACCAGCGCGGCGATCCGATCGTCGAGGGAGGTCGCACCCGACGGCTCCGCGGCGAGGATCGCCTCCCGCCAGCCGCCGAGGGTGTCGTGGATGCGCGCGAACAGGTCCGAGACGCGCGCGGCAGCGGTAACGGCCTCCACAGCGGCCTCCGTCGTCGATTCAGCCATCGATCGTCCCTCCGCGCTCGATCCGCGCCTTCGCCGCGAGCAGCCACCGGGCCACCTCGTCCAGCAGCCCGCTGACCCGTGCCCGAGCGGTCGCAGCCTCACGCGCAGCGACCGCGTCCACGACCTCCCGAGCGGCGGATGCGGTGGCCGCACGCAGCGCCGGGTCGCGCATGCCGAGCCACAGCAACGGGCCGAACTCCGCCTGCAGCCGCAGCTGCTCACGCACGAGCCGCGCGGACTGGCTGAGCACGGCGAGCTCCAGGAGGAAACCGCCGGCGTTGCGCCTGGCCTCGGCCGCGTCGGAGAAATCCGCCGCCGTCACCCAGGCGCGCAGCCGGTCGTCGTCGGCAGGCGTCGAACGCTCGGCGGCGCGGTCGGCGCACCCGGCGGCGATCGTCGTCACGTACACCGCCAGGTCGGTCAGCTCGACCTGCGAGAGCCCGCGCAGCCGTGCCGCGAGCAGGGCGTCGTCGGCCTCTCCGCGGTGCACGACGAAGCTGCCTCCGTCGCGCCCGCGCCGCGTCTCGACGAGCCCGGCCTGCCGGAGCATCCCGAGACCCTCCCGCGCCGTCACCAGCGCCACGCCGAAGCGGCGCGCCAGCTCGGCCTCGCTAGGAAGCCGCTCGCCGGCTTCCAGCACCCCGAGAAGGATGGCGTCCGTCAGCCTCCGGGCTACCTGTTCCGCGCGTCCGGCGTCGTCGAGCTGGGCGAACACGGCGTCGCGCGCGCCGGGCGCCGAGCGGCCGGTGCGTGCTGCTTCGCGCGTCGCTGAGGTCACCCGTCAACGATAACGCGATCGAATCATTCGCTATAGGATGAATCCGTGTCGAGCGAAGGAGCGAGCATGGCCGACGACCGCGGCCGCATCCCGGAGAAGCCGGATGCGGGTGTGCTGCGCGGGGTCCGCGTAGCCGATTTCTCGCGCGTGCTCGCCGGTCCGTACGCCACCATGATGCTGGCCGACTTCGGCGCCGACGTGATCAAGATCGAGAGCCCCGGCGGCGATGACACCCGGGCCTGGCGTCCTCCGGTCGACGATGCGGGCGAGTCCACGTACTTCGGCTCGGTCAACCGCAACAAGCGCTCGGTCGTCTGCGACCTCGCCACCCCCGACGGGCTGGCGACGGCCCGGCGCCTGGCGAGCACGGCCGACGTCGTGGTCGAGAACTTCCGGCCCGGCGTCATGGAGCGCTTCGGCCTCGACGAGCAGACCCTGCGCGAGACGAATCCGCGGCTGGTGTTCTGCTCGATCACCGGCTTCGGCCGCGATGCCGGAGCGGCCCTCCCCGGCTACGACCTGCTCGTGCAGGCCGTCGGCGGCCTGATGAGCATCACCGGAGCGCCCGACGGCGAACCGAGCAAGGTCGGCGTCGCCCTGGTGGATGTGCTGACCGGCCTCAACGCGTTCTCCGGCATCCTGCTCGCCCTCCGCCAGCGCGACGCGACCGGGCGCGGCTCCCGGGTGGACGTGGACCTGCTCGGCTCGCTGCTCGCCGCCCTCACCAACCAGGCGTCCGGCACCCTCGCGACCGGCCGCTCCCCCGCCCGTCTCGGCAACGCGCACCCGAGCATCGCGCCGTACGAGCTGTTCCGCGCGGCCGACCGCGAACTCGTCGTGGCTGTCGGCAACGACCGGCAGTTCGCCGCGTTCGCGGTCGTCCTCGGCCACCCTGCTCTCCCCGGTGACGAGCGTTTCGCCACCAACGAGGCCCGCGTGCGCAACCGCGACGCGCTGCGCGGCATCCTCGAACCGCTGCTGTCCTCCCGGACCGCCGCCGACTGGGTGGATGCGTTCACCCGCGCCCGCGTTCCGGCCGGGCTCGTGAACGACATCGCCGAGGCGTTCGCATTCGCCGAGTCGCTCGGGCTGGAACCGGTCGTGACGAGCGTCGATCCAGAGACCGGGCGCGCCTCGCGTCAGCCGGCGACGCCCATCCGGCTGGACACCGCTCCGGCCGTCCACCGCACCCCGCCTCCGCCGCTCGGCGCGCACGAGGCGCGCTGGACCGACGAGCGCTGAGCGCGCCAGAGGGACCTGCACCACCCGACTCACCTGCACCACCTGCATCACCCGATAGACCGGCGAAAGGACCGACCGTGACGACGACCCTCGACGAGGCGTTCAGCATCGACCACCTGCTCAGCGACGAGGAGCGCGGCTGGCGCGACCGAGCGCGCGCGTTCGCGACCGAGCGCATCCGCCCGGTCATCGAGCAGGACTTCGAGGACAAGCACTTCCGCCGCGAGCTGGTCGCCGAGCTCGGTGCGCTCGGCGTGCTCGGCATGCACCTGAAGGACGAGGGATGCGCGGGCGCGGGCGCGGTCAGCTACGGTCTGGTCTGCCACGAGCTGGAGGCCGCCGACAGCGGCTGGCGCACGTTCGTCTCGGTGCAGGGCTCCCTGGCGATGAGTGCGATCTCGAAGTTCGGCTCCGACGAGCAGAAGGCCGAGTGGCTCCCGCCGATGGCCCGCGGCGAGCGCATCGGCTGCTTCGCGCTGACCGAGCCGGAGGGCGGGAGCGACCCGGCCACCATGCGCACGACGGCCCGCCGCGACGGCGACGACTGGGTGCTCACCGGCGCCAAGCGTTGGATCGGGTTGGCCGCTCTCGCCGATGTCGCCGTCGTGTGGGCGGCCACCGACGACGGTGTCCGAGGGTTCGTGGTGCCGACCTCGACCCCGGGGTTCTCCGCGACCGCGATCGACGGAAAGCTCTCGATGCGCGCCTCGGTGCAGTGCGATATGGTGCTGGAGGAGGTCCGCCTCCCGTCGTCGGCGCTCCTCCCCGGCGCGCGCGGTCTCTCCGGTCCGTTCTCGTGTCTCAACGAGGCGCGGTACGGCATCGTGTGGGGTGCGCTGGGCGCTGCGCGTGACTGCCTGGAGGTGTCGATCGAGCGTGCGACGACGCGCGAGGTGTTCGGTCGCCCGATCGGCGCGACCCAGCTGATCCAGGAGAAGCTGGCGAACATGCTCGTCGAGTACGAGAAGGGGATGCTGCTGGCGCTGCATCTGGGTCGGCTGAAGGAGTCGGGGCGGCTCACCCCGACGCAGATCAGCGTCGGCAAGCTGAACAGCGTGCGCGAGGCGCTGGCGATCGCCCGCGAGGCGCGCACCATTCTCGGCGGCGACGGCATCACGAGCGCCTTCCCGGTCATGCGGCATATGGCCAACCTGGAGTCGGTGCGCACCTACGAGGGCACGGATGAGATCCACACGCTCGTGCTCGGCCGGGCGCTGACCGGACTGGCGGCCTTCGCGTGAGCGGCAACACGGCTATGCCCGAGACAGCCGTGGCCGATGCGGCGACCGCGACGGCTCGTGCCGCATCCGCTCCCACGACCCGCGAGGACCGCGCCGGCTGGTTGGAGGCCCTCGCCGCCGCCCTCGACGACGACCGGGCGGAGCTCGTCCGCCTCGGCAACGAGGAGACGCACCTCTCTGTCGCACGGCTCGACGGAGAGGTCACGCGCACGGCGGCGCAGCTGCGGTTCTTCGCCGGGGTGATCCGTGAGGGCGCGTACCTCGAGGCGGTCGTCGAATCGCCCGACCCGTCGCTCATCCCGCCGCGGCCGGACCTCCGCCGCATCCTGCGGCCGCTAGGCCTGGTCGCGGTGTACGCGGCGTCGAACTTCCCGTTCGCGTTCTCGGTGCTCGGAAACGACACGGCGTCAGCGCTGGCGGCCGGCTGCCCGGTGATCGTCAAGGCGCACCCGGGCCACCCGCTGCTCTCCCGCCGGACGGCTGCTCTCGCCGCGCGCATCCTCCCGTCCGGCTGGTTCGCGCTCGTCGAGGGGATGGACGCGGGCACCGAGCTGGTCCGTCACCCGCTCGTGCGCGCGGCCGGGTTCACCGGTTCGACCCGGGGCGGGCGGGCCCTGTTCGACCTCGCCGTCTCGCGTCCCGACCCGATCCCGTTCTACGGGGAGCTCGGCAGCATCAACCCGGTCGTCGTGACCCGGGCCGCCGCGATGGAGCGGGCCGATGCCATCGGGACGGGCCTGGTCGCCTCCTTCACCCGCGACGCGGGTCAGTACTGCACCAAACCGGGACTCGTCTTCGTGCCGTCCGGCGGCGGCGTCGAGGACGCCGTCCGGAACGCGCTCGGCGAGGCACCGTCGAGCCGTCAGCTGACCGACGGGATGACGGAGGCCTTCGCCGACGGCGTCGCCGCATTCTCGGCGCGCCCCTCGGTCGAGGTGGTGCGCGGGAACGCTGCCGACGGCGCGTCCGCACCGACCGTCGTGCTCGTGGACGCCGACACCTTTCTGGCCGACCCCGCACCCTTCCTCGCGGAGTGCTTCGGACCGGTCACCGTGCTGGTCCGCTACGACGACCCCCAGCTGCCGGCGCTGGTCGCGGCGCTGGAGCCGTCCCTCACCGCGGCCATGCACCGCGGAATGGCGGAGGACGTCACGGCCCTGGCCGCCGCGCTCACCGGTGTCGCCGGGCGCCTCCTCTTCGACGGCTGGCCGACCGGCGTCGCCATCGGCTGGGCGCAGCACCACGGTGGCGGCTGGCCATCGACGACCGCGAGCATCCACACCTCCGTCGGAGCGACGGCCCTCCGCCGCTGGCTGACTCCCATCGCCTACCAGGACGCCCCGCAGGCCGTGCTCCCGCCCGAACTCCGCGACGGCAACCCCCTCCGCATCCCCCGCCGCGACTCCTGACCCGCCGCCCATGCCGACAGCTCCGGACTTTTTCCGCCCGACACGCCGCGGCGGGGGCGAAAAAGTCCGGAGCTGTTGGCAGCGGTCAGGAGGTGGCGCCTCCGGTGACCGACGCGATCCACTGGCGGGTCGCGGGATACCAGACGTTGTAGCTGCGCGATCGCGTGGTCGGTCCGCAGGTCTGCGGGGTGATGCCCCAGGCGACGCCGACCAGGCGGTCTCCGGCCGGCGTCTCGACGATGTCGGGGCTCCCGGAATCGCCGTAGCAGTTCCCTTCCGTGCCGGTGGCTCCCTTCGCCGTGAACTCCCAGTACGGGCTCGCCCAGTCGATTCTGAAGCGGCCCTCCGTGAGGCGCTCGCCGCTCCCCTCACCTGCGCCCACGCTGATATAGGTGTCGCCCGCCACGAGCGGCGCGTCGGCCAGCGGAACGGTCGCGATACCCGGCGTCGCCGGCACGCGGATCAGCGCCATGTCGACGGTCGGATGCCAGTACGCCTGGATACCGTGGAGGGTGACCGGACGACCCTCGCCGGCCCTGGTCCATCCCGCCGTCACGACGACGTCGCGAGCGTCCCCCTGTGCGACGCAGTGGCCGGCCGTGATCGCCCACTCCGTGCCGATCATCGCGCCGCCGCACACGCCGGCGGGCCCGGACACGGTCGCGAAGTAGGGACGTTCGCCGACCGCGACCGGCGTCCCGCCGATCAGGGCGCCCGCGGGCGCGGACGGCGCGAGAGCCACGATGAGGGCGCCGGCGAGAGCCGCCCCCACGGCAGCCGCGCGTACGCAGCGGCGCGCACGGGTGGGAGCGGACAGGGTACTGGAGTTACGAGAGAGAATCACCCGGGGAGTCTAGAGAGCACGCGCGTTGTGATAACGCGCCCTGACCTAAATTCCGATGTACGACATGACGTGCTTGATGCGCGTGTAGTCCTCGAAGCCGTACGCCGACAGGTCCTTCCCGTAGCCGGAATGCTTGAACCCGCCGTGCGGCATTTCGGCGACGATCGGGATGTGCGTGTTGATCCACACGCAGCCGAAGTCGAGCCCCTTGGCGAACCGCATCGCCCGGCCGTGGTCCTTCGTCCAGACCGACGACGCCAGCCCGTACTTCACGCCGTTCGCGTTCGCCAGCGCCTCCGCTTCGTCAGTGAACCGCTGGATGGTCTGCACCGGGCCGAAGATCTCGTTCTGGACGGCCTCGTCGTCCTGCCGGAGCCCGGACACGATCGTCGCCTCCCAGAAGTAGCCGCGGTCGCCCTGGCGGTTGCCGCCCAGCTCGACGCGGGCGTGGTCGGGCAGCCGGTCGACGAATCCCGACACCTGCGCCAGCTGGTTGGCGTTGATCAGCGGACCGTAGAGGATGCCATCCTCCCGCGAAGCGCCGGTGCGCGCGTTCTCGCGAGCGTAGTGCGCGAGGGCGGCGACGAACTCGTCGTGGATGCCGTCCTGCACGAGCAGGCGGGTCGCCGCCGTGCAGTCCTGGCCGGCGTTGAAGTATCCCGCCGCTACGATGCCCGCGACCGCCTTCTCGATGTCGGCGTCGTCGAACACGATCACGGGCGCCTTGCCGCCGAGCTCGAGGTGCACCCGCTTGAGGTCGAAGGAGGCCGCGCGCGCCACCTCCATGCCGGCCCGCACCGACCCGGTGATCGAGATCAGCTGCGGGATGGGATGCGCGGTCATCGCCGCGCCGGTCGTCCGGTCGCCGAGCACCACGTTGAGCACGCCCGCCGGCAGGAACTCGGCGGCGACCTCCGCCAGCAGCAGGGTCGACAGCGGGGTCGTGTCCGACGGCTTCAGCACGGTCGTGTTGCCCGCGGCCAGCGCCGGGGCGAACTTCCACACCGCCATGTTCAGCGGGTAGTTCCAGGGCGTCACCTGGCCGACGACGCCGATCGGCTCACGCCGGATGAAGGAGGTGTGCTCGGGCATGTACTCCCCCGCCGACCGCCCCTCCAGGTTGCGGGCGGCGCCGGCGAAGAAGCGGATCTGGTCCACCGACAGCAGGATCTCGTCCTCCACGAGCGTGGCGCGCGGCTTGCCGGTGTCCTGCGACTCGGCGTCCGCGAACTCCTCCGCACGCGCCTCCATCGCGTCCGCGATCCGGAACAGCGCGAGCTGGCGTTCGGCCGGCGTGGTCTGCCCCCACGTCCGGAAGGCGCGCTCGGCGGCGGTGTACGCGTCGGCGACATCCTCCTCGGTGGACACGGGTGCCGTGGCGTAGACCTCTTCCGTCGCCGGGTCGATCAGCGGGATGCTGTCCGTGCCGCGTGCCTCCACGGAGCGGCCGTCGACGAAGTTCCGCAGTTCACGTACGGGTGAGTCGGTAGCTGTCATGGCGGTCAGCCTACTGATTTCGTCAGCGAAACGGGCAAATTCGTGCGGAATCGCTTGCCAGACATCCAATCCACTGACAGAATCGCTCCATGAGTACCCCTCGGGCAGCGAACGGCCAGAAGGCTGCGGTCATCGACGACGTCTCCAAGGCGATCATCGAGCAACTGCAGGCGGACGGCCGCAAGTCGTACGCGGAGATCGGCAAGGCCGTCGGTCTCAGCGAGGCGGCGGTGCGCCAGCGCGTGCAGAAGCTGACCGAGTCGGGCGTGATGCAGATCGTGGCCGTGACCGACCCCATGCAGCTCGGCTTCTACCGTCAGGCGATGATCGGCGTGCGCTGCACGGGCGACACGCGTGCGGTGGCCGACACGCTGGCGGCCATGCCGGCGGTGGATTACGTGGTGCTGACAGCCGGCACCTTCGACATCCTCGCCGAGGTGGTGTGCGAGAACGACCTCGACCTCATCACGATGCTCAACTCCGAGATCCGGACGCTGGAGGGCGTGCTGTCCACCGAGACGTTCGTGTATCTGAAACTCCACAAACAGTTCTACAACTGGGGAACGCGATAACCATGACGACAACCGTAGAAACGTTCGGCGAGCCGATCGCGGCCGAGGAGGCGGCGCTGCAGGCGAAGGCGCGCGACCACCTCTGGATGCACTTCGCCCGCCAGTCGGTGATGGAAGAGGGCCACGGCGTCCCCATCATCACGCGCGGCGAAGGCCACCACATCTGGGACTCGCACGGCAAGCAGTACATCGACGGGCTCTCCGGACTCTTCGTGGTGAACGCGGGCCACGGCCGCAAGCGCCTCGCCGAGACGGCGGCGAAGCAGGCCGAGCAGCTGGCGTTCTTCCCGATCTGGTCGTACGCCCACCCGAACGCGATCGAGCTGGCCGACCGGCTGGCCTCGTACGCGCCGGGCGACCTCAACCGCGTCTTCTTCTCCACGGGCGGCGGTGAGGCGGTCGAGACCGCGTTCAAGCTGGCCAAGTACTACTGGAAGCTGCAGGGCAAGCCGACCAAGCACAAGGTGCTGTCGCGCGCCGTCGCCTACCACGGCACCCCGCAGGGCGCCCTGGCGATCACCGGCATCCCGGCCATGAAGGAGATGTTCGAGCCGCTCACCCCCGGCGGGTTCCGCGTCCCGAACACCAACTTCTACCGTGCGGGCGAGATGGGCGCGCCGACCGACGACATCGAGGCCTTCGGCGTCTGGGCGGCGAACCGCATCGAGGAGATGATCCAGTTCGAGGGTCCCGACACCGTCGCGGCGATCTTCCTCGAGCCGGTGCAGAACTCGGGTGGATGCTTCCCGCCGCCTCCCGGATACTTCCAGCGCGTCCGTGAGATCTGCGACAAGTACGACGTCCTCATGGTCAGCGACGAGGTCATCTGCGCGTTCGGCCGCATCGGCCACATGTTCGCGTGCGACGAGTACGGCTACGTCCCGGACATGATCACCTGCGCGAAGGGCATGACCAGCGGGTACTCCCCCATCGGCGCGACGATCATCAGCGACCGCGTCTACGAGCCCTTCAAGCACGGCAACACGTCGTTCTACCACGGCTACACGTTCGGCGGTCACCCGGTCTCGGCCGCGGTGGCGCTGGAGAACCTCGACATCTTCGAGGAGGAGCAGCTCAACGAGCGCGTCCGTGAGAACTCCCCGCTGTTCCGCGCCGAGCTCGAGAAGCTGCTCGACCTGCCGATCGTCGGCGACGTCCGCGGCGCCGGCTACTTCTTCGGCATCGAGCTGGTGAAGGACAAGAACACCAAGGAGACCTTCAACGACGACGAGTCGGAGCGTCTGCTCCGCGGGTTCCTGTCGAAGGCCCTGTTCGACGCCGGCCTGTACTGCCGCGCCGACGACCGTGGAGACCCCGTGGTGCAGCTCGCCCCGCCGCTCACCATCGGCCCGAGCGAGTTCGTCGAGATCCGCCAGATCCTCGAATCGGTGCTGACGGAGGCTTCGAACCACCTGTAAGACCCCCAAAGGACGAATCCGGGACTGCTCACGCGGTCCCGGATTCGCGCCTTAACGAGAAGGAGCGCAATGGACTACCGCACGGTCGGCTTCTGGTTCGACTCCATCGCCGCCGACGAGGACGGCTTCCGCCCCCGGTCCGGTCTCGACGCCGACGCCGATGTGGATGTGGCGATCGTGGGCGCCGGGCTCACCGGCCTCTGGACCGCCTACTACCTGCAGGAGCGCGATCCGTCTCTGCGCATCCTGCTGCTGGAGAAGGAGGTCGCCGGTTTCGGTGCGTCCGGCCGCAACGGCGGCTGGTGTTCGTCGCTGTTCCCGTGGTCGGCGTCGAAGCTCGAGGCGCGATACGGCCGGGATGCGGCCGTGGGCCTGCGCCAGGCGATGGTCGACACCGTCGACGAGGTCGGGCGGGTCGCCGAGACCGAGGGCATCGACATCGACTTCGCCCGCGGCGGAACGGTGACGTTCGCCCGGTCGAAGCCGCAGGTCGCGGCCGCGCGCGCCGAGTTCGAGGAGTCGGAGCGCTACCGCGTCGACCGCGTGGCGCTGTGGGGCACCGAGACGGTCCGCTCGAAGTTCGGGGTGCCGGATGCGCTGGCCGCGACATACACGCCGGCCTGCGCGCGCATCCACCCGGCGAAGTTGGTGCGCGGTCTCGCCCGGGTCGTCGAACGCCGCGGAGCGACCATCGCCGAGGGCACGGAGGTGCTGTCGTGGGACGCGGGGACGGTGCAGGTGCGCTCCGGCGGTTCCGCGCGCACGGTCCGGGCCGGGACCGTGGTCAATGCGACGGAAGGGTACGGCTCGCAGCTTTCGCAGGTGGGCCGCCGCATCCTCCCGCTCTACTCGCTGATGATCGCGACCGAGCCGCTGCCCGACGCCACGTGGGAGCGCATCGGCATCGAGCACGGGCAGACGTTCACCGACTTCCGGAACCTCATCGTCTACGGGCAGCGGACCGCCGACAACCGGTTCGCGTTCGGGGGCCGCGGCGCGCGGTACCACCTGGGGAGCGCCATCCGGCCGGGATACGACCGGTCATTGCGCGTGCGCGACCACCTCATCCACACGCTCTACGACCTCTTCCCGGACGCCGCGGGCGCCCGGATCACGCACCACTGGGGCGGACCGCTCGGGGTCCCGCGCGACTGGCACGCGAGCGTCGGCTACGACCGGGATGCGCGCGAGGCCTGGGCCGGCGGTTACGTCGGCGACGGGCTCAGCACCACGAACCTGGCCGGGCGCACGCTGGCGGACCTGCTCACCGGATCCCGCACCGACCTGACCATGCTGCCGTGGGTCGGCCACCGCTCACCGCGGTGGGAGCCCGAGCCGCTGCGGTTCGCCGGGGCGAACGCGGGCCTCGTCGCGATGGAGTCCGCCGACCTGGAGGAGTCCGTCACGCGCCGCGCCTCCGTGATCGCGCGCACCCTCTCCCCCCTCATCGGCCACTGACCCCTTCTTAAACGAACCCGCCCACCGTCGAGTCCACGAACTTTGCACGCGCACGAGGCGCGTCGTGTGCAAAAAGCGCGGACTCGACGGTGGGCGGAGGGGCGTTGGGGGCAGGGGCGCGAAGCGCAGGGTCAGGCGGCGAGGACGGCCTGGAGCTCGAGGGTGATGGTGACCTCGTCGCCGAGCAGCATGCCGCCGGTCTCGAGCGCGGCGTTGTAGGTGAGGCCGAAGTCCTCACGGTTGATCTTGGTCTTCGCGGTCGCGCCGGCCTTGTAGTTGCCGTACGGGTCCTGGCCGAAGCCGCCGAAGTCGAACTCGAAGGTGACGGGCTTGGTGACGCCCTTGATGGTGAGGTCGCCGTCGACGAGGAACTCGCCGTTCTCGTGGCGCACGCCGGTCGAGACGAAGTCGATCGTCGGGTGCTCCTCGGCGAGGAAGAAGTCGCCGGTGCGGAGGTGCGCGTCGCGGTTCTTGTCCTTGGTGTTGATGGAGGCGACGTCGGCCTTCGCGGTGACCTTCGACTCGAGCGGGTTCTCGGCGGTCACGAAGGTGGCGTCGAAGTTCTCGAAGACGCCCTTCACCTTGCTGATCATCAGGTGACGGATGCTGAAGCCGACCTCGCTGTGGGCGGGGTCGATGGTCCAGGTGCCTGCCTTGTAGCCGGGGATCTCGATGGTCACGGTGTCTCCTAGAAGTCGCGCGCCGGGCGGCCCATCCGCCCCGCGTCGAATACATGCAAGCGCATGGACTCCCGGACTATTCCGCGATTCGCGAAAAAAGTTGACGCGTCACTCTTCCGCGGACAGCGACCGGCGCAGCTCCAGTAGCTTGAGCGCGTCCGCGTCGATCTGCGCGACCGGGATGCGTCCCTGCTGCACAGCCGTGACGACGGCATCGATGAGCGCATCCGGATCGCCTCCGGCCGGCAGCACGTCGAGCACCATGGTGTTCCCCGCCGCGATCGCCTGCACTGCGTTCTCCCCCGGGTCCTGGTACTGCGGCAGCCCCGTGTCCTGCAGCATCCGCAGGTCGTCGGTGATGCTCGCGCCGCGGAACCCGAGCTCATCGGTCAGGATGCGGTGCCAGGCCGCCGAGAGCGACGCGGGCGCCGCATCCACCTGGGTATAGGCGAGGTGCCCGAACATCACCAGCTCGGCTCCAGCGGAGATGCCCGCCTGGAACGGCGGGGCGTCCCGCGTCGACCAGTCCTGCTTGCTGACGGCGGTCGACGGCACGGCGTGGTGCGAGTCGGCCTCGCTCTCGCCGTGGCCGGGGAAGTGCTTGAGCGTGCTCAGCACCGTCCCGCGCTCCCCCGTAACCGAGGCGGCGACACGGGCGGCCGCCGCGCCGGGGTCCGTCCCGAGCACGCGGTCGGCGATGAAGGAGGCCGGGTCCGCGGTGACGTCGGCGACAGTCCCGAAGTTCACGGAGATCCCGGCCTGCTTCAGGAGCGTCGCGCGCCGGGCGAAGGCGTCGCGCGTCGCTGCCGGGTCCTGGTCTCGCAGGGTGTCGGCGCCCGGCTGGTCGTCCCAGCCCAGACGCGTGACGTCGCCGCCCTCCTCGTCCACACCGATCAGCGGAGGGAGGCCGGGATCGGATGCGGACATGGCCGCCGTCTGCGCGGCGAGTTCGGCGGGGGTCGCCGGGATGTTGTCGCCCATCAGGATCATGCCGCCGACGCCGTACCGGTCGACGTACCCGCGCAGTGCCGCCGGGTCGGTGCCGGGTGTGTGCAGCATGAACAGGCTCGCGACCTTCTGCCGCAGGGTCAGGTTGGCGAGCCGCTGCCGTGCGTACGCCTCGACCGGGTCGACCGTCGGCGTGGGCGAGGGAGTCGGCACAGCCGCGGCGGTGCGTGTCCCGCCCGCAGTGTGGGCCGGCGCCGGGCCGACGCATCCGGTCAGCACCCCGGACAGCAGGGTCGCCGAGAGCGCCACGGCGACCACCGCGGCCGTCCGGCGTCGGGCTGCGCGCATCCCTCGATGCTAACCCAGCCGTCTCATCCCTTCACGGCGCCGCCGAGCCCCGCGCTCCGCAGGAACAGGCCCTGGAACACCAGGAACAGCACGATCGGGATGAGCGTCGAGATCGCCAGGGCGGCGAGGTACACATCCAGCTGGATCGCCGCCTGCAGCGTGGGCAGCCGCACCGACAGCGGTTGGATGGCCGGGTCGCGCAGCACGAGCAGCGGCCACAGATAGTCCTTCCACGCCGCGATGATCGCGAACACGGACACCACGCCGAGGATCGGCTTCGACATCGGCAGCACGATCGACCAGAACAACCGGAAGGGCCCGGCCCCGTCCGTCCGAGCCGCCTCGAAGATCTCCCGGGGCAGGTTGTCGAAGAACCGTTTCACGAGCACGACGTTGAAGGCGCTCGCGCCGGCCGGCAGCCACACCGCCCAGAACGTGTTGATGAGCGACTGGCCGAGCAGCGGCGGGTTCAGGATGGTCAGGTACAACGGAACGAGCAGCACTACCGACGGCACGAACAGCGTCGTCAGGATGAGGCCGTACAGCACCTTCCCGTACTTCGGCCGGAGCACGCTCAACGCATACCCGGCCGTCGTCGCCACCAGGATCTGCGCCGCCCACGAGCCGGCCGCGACCCAGATCGTGTTCATGAACTGCACGTCGATGTGGACCGTCGACCACGCGGTCGACAGGTTCGCCCAGTCCACCCCGTTCGGGAACAGCGCCATCGGCGTGCGGAGAGTGTCCTCCGTCGGCGTGATGGCCGACTTCGCGAGCCAGAGCAGCGGCCCGAGGCCGACGATCACGAGGACGACGAGCAGAGCGCCGTGGATGACGCGTGCGCTCCACCGCACCCCGGGCTTCCGCCTGTCGGAGATCGAGAGGATGCCGCGGTCGCCCGCGTCCTCTCGCTCCCGCCGTCGAGTCCGCGTCTGCTTGCCCGGTTCCTGGGGAGCCGGCGCGAGGAGCTCCTGCGCGTTGGCCGCCGCCTCGCGCGGCAGCTCGGTCGAGGTCGTCAATTCTGGCTCCAGGACTTGGTGAGGCGGAAGTACACGAGGGACAGCACGGCGAGGAACGCCGCCAGCATCAGACTGAGCGCGGTGGCGGCGCCGTAGTCGCCGCCGAGCGAGTTCTGGAACGCGTACCGGTAGATGAGCAGCAGGATGGTGACGGTCGAATCGACCGGGCCGCCGCCGGTGAAGAGGAACGGCTCCAGGAACACCTGCGCCGTGCCGATGATCTGCAGGATGAGCGTGATCAGCAGGACGCTGCGCAACTGCGGCAGCGTGACGTGCCAGATCTTGCGCCAGATGCCCGCGCCGTCGACCTCCGCCGCGTCATACAGCTCCGGCGCCACCCCCGTGATCGCGGCCAGGTAGATGATGATCGTTCCGCCCGCCGCAGCCCAGGTCGCCTCGACGACGAGAGACGGCATCGCCTGCGTCGCCGACTGGATCCAGGGCTGCGGCGGGATACCGACCCAGCCGAGGATCGTGTTGAACACGCCGTCCGGGCGGGCGTCGTAGAAGAACTTCCACAGCAGCACCGCCACCACCGGCGGTACCACCACGGGCAGGTAGGCGAGCGCGCTGTACAGGCCCTTCGCGCGCTTCACCTCGCTCATCAGCACCGCCGCGATCAGCGGGATGGGGTAGCCGAGCAGCAGCGCGAGGAAGGCGAACCAGGCGGTGTTCCCGACCGCCGTCCAGAACAGCGGATCGTTCACCACCTGCACGAAGTTGTCCCAGCCGACCCAGGTGGGCGCGCTCACCAGGTTGGTGTGCTGGAAGCTCATGACGACGCTCCGCACGATGGGCCACCAGGAGAAGAAGCCGAAGATCAGGAGCATCGGCAGCAGGAACAGCAGGGAGCTGAGGCCCCCGCCGCGCACCCACGTCAGGGGTGTGCGGCGGGGACGACTCAGCTGTCGATCGTGTGTTGTCACGTGTCTGTGTCGGTCACTTGTCGGCGTCGACGAGCTTCTGGATGTCGCTGTCGACCTTCTTCAGCAGCTGGTCGATGTCCGCGTTCTTGTCCGTCAGCACGGCCTGGACGACGGAGTCGAGCGCGCCGTACAGCTCCTGCGTGTGCTTGTTCGGCTCGGGAACCAGGCTGGCGTCGAAGATCTTGTCGGTGAACGGCGCCACGTTCTCCTGCGGCACGTTGATCTCGCCCTTGATCCACTCCATGTTCTGGTCGTAGGTGGCCTTGTCGAACACCGGCAGGGTGGGAACGCCGACCGGCTGGTTGGACTTCACGAGCACCTTCGCGTCGGCGATCGCCTGGTCCTTGTCGAGCAGTTTCTGCATGTAGTAGAAGTCAATCCACTTCACCGCGGCCTCCTTCTGGGCCTGCGACGACTTGGGGCTGACGGCCGCGACGTTGCCGCCGACGAGCACGCCGGCGTCACTGTTCGACGAGTCGATCGGCAGCATCGTCAGCCCGTAGTTCGCCGGGTCGACGTTGTTCTGCTGCACCAGCGAGGTGAGTACATCGGATCCGGACGGGTACATGGCGATCTGCCCGGCGCCGAACGCCTGGTTGATGCCGCTCCAGTCGAGCAGGAAGTTGCTGCCGACCGAGTTGTCCTCCCACCGGAGGTCGTGCAGCCACTGCAGCGCCTCCTTGGTGACCGGGTTGTCGGTGGTGACCTTCGTCTTCCCGCCGTCGGTGGTCTCCATCCGGCCGCCGCGGGCGTACACGGTCGTCGTCAGCTCCCATCCGCCGGTGTTGCCCTGCGTCATCTGCATGTAGCCGGCGACACCGGGAACCTTCTCGGAGATGGTCTTGGCGGCAGAACGGACCTCGTCCCAGGTCGTCGGCGGCTTGTCCGGGTCGAGACCGGCCTTCTGGAAGATCTCGCGGTTGTACGACAGCCCCATGGCGTACGGGCCGTACGGGATGCCGTAGATCTTGTCTCCGGACTTCGCCACCGCGAGCACGTTCTCGTTGAACTTGTCCGCGTACGGCAGCTTCTTCACCTCCGCGGTGATGTCGGCGAGCTGACCCGCCTGGAGCAGCGACTGGGAGTCGGTGAACGGAACGTTGAAGACGTCCGGGAGGGTGCCGCCGGCGAGCTGGGTCGCGAAGGTCGGGCCCGTCCACTGGTACTCCTCGGACTTGATGTCGATGTTCGGGTTGGCCTTCTCGAACTCCTTGATCCGGTCGTCGAAGGCCGTGAACGCGGCCTTGTCGCTGCCCGGGATGAGGCTGGCGACGGTGATGTGGACCTTCCCGTCGCCGGAGTCGCCGCCGGATGACGAGCATCCGGCCAGGAGCCCCGCTCCGGCGAGGGTGACCGCGGCGACCGCCGTGATCCTGAGTGATGACTTCATTGTCTGGACCCTTTCGAGTGATGGTGCAGTGCGTGGATGGTGCAGTGCGTGGATGGTGCGTTCAGGTGGCGAGGTGTCCCGTCGGCCGGTGCTGCGTCCGCAGCCAGACCGTCGAGTCGGGTGGCAGCTTCCCGTCGATGAGCGGACGGCTGCTGAGGAGGATCGCCTGGTGCTCCGGGAGGTCGACCGGAGCGGCGGAGAGGTTGGTGACGTTCGCGAAGGCGGCGCCGCGGGCGAAGGCCAGCACACCGTCCGGCGCATCCAGCCAGGTCAGCGGTCCGTCGCCGAGGCCGGGCTCTGCGCGGCGGATCCGGAGCGCCTGCCGGTACAGCCACAACATGGAGGCGGGGTCGCTCTGTTGCGCCTGCACGGTCAGCGCCGACCAGCCGGCCGGCTGCGGCAGCCACGGCTCGGCGTCGGCTCCCTCGGGGCTGAATCCGAACGGCGCCTGCGTCCCCCGCCACGGGAGCGGGACCCGGCAGCCGTCCCGACCGGGATCGACGCCGCCGGAGCGCTCGTGCATCGGGTCCTCGCGGAGCTCGTCGGGAAGGTCTTCGACCTCCGGCAGCCCCAGCTCGTCGCCCTGGTAGATGTACAGCGAACCGGGCAGTGCGGCCGTGAGGAGGGCAGCGGCTCGTGCCCGGCGCGTCCCGAGGGCGAGGTCGGTCGGGGTGCCTTTGCGCTTGGTGGCGAAGGCGAACGAGGAGTCCTCGCGACCGTACCGGGTCACCGCCCGGGTGACGTCATGGTTCGAGAGGACCCAGGTGCTCGGAGCGCCGACCGGCGCGTGTGCCGCGAGCGTCTCGTCGATGGATGCGCGCAGCTCCACCGCATCCCAGGGCCGGGCCAGGAAGTCGAAGTTGAACGCGGTGTGCAGCTCGTCCGGTCGCAGGTACAGCGCGAACCGCTCGATGTCGGGCAGCCAGATCTCGCCGACCAGCACCCGGGTTCCCGGATACCCGTCGGCGAGGGCGCGCCAGCCGCGGTAGATGTCGTGGAGCTCGTCGCGGTCCTGGTTGGGGTGCTCCCCCGCCCCGGGATGCTCGGGCACCTCGGGCAGCGCCGCGTCCTTGACGAGCAGCGCGGCCGAGTCGATGCGCACTCCGGCGACGCCGCGATCGAACCAGAACCGCAGGATGTCCTCGTGCTCGCGCCGCACATCCGGGTGGTCCCAGTTGAGGTCCGGCTGCTGCGGGCTGAACAGGTGCAGGTACCACTCGCCGGGCGTCCCGTCGGGGTTCGTCGTGCGCGTCCAGGTGTCCCCGGAGAAGTTCGACGGCCACGACGTCGGCATCTGCGAGCCGTCGTCGCCGCGGCCGGGCCGGAACCAGAAGCGTTCGCGCTCGGGCGATCCCGGGCCGGCGGCGAGGGCCTCCTGGAACCAGCGGTGCCGGTCGGAGACGTGGTTCGGGACGACGTCGATGATGGTGCGGATGCCGAGGGCGAGCGCTTCGCCGATCAGCGCCTCGGCCTCGGCCAGGTCGCCGAAAGCCGGGTGGATGCGGCGGTAGTCCGCGACGTCGTAGCCGCCGTCGGCAAGCGGCGAGTCGTACCAGGGCGTGAACCAGAGCGCATCGACGCCGAGATCGGCGAGGTACGGCAGGTGCTGCCGCACGCCGGCGAGGTCGCCGACGCCGTCGCCGTTCCCGTCCGCGAAGCTGCGCGGGTAGATCTGGTAGATCACCGCGCTGCGCCACCACTGCGGGTCGTCGGACGGCGGTGTGGATGCGGCACGCGCCGTGGTGCCGGCGCTCGCCGGCTTCGGAGCGGCGACGGGTGCGGCGGTGCCGCCGTCCATCACGGTGAGATCCACGCTGAGTCCTTCGGTCGTCTGTCGTCGCGACGGACACCGCGGCGCCGTCGTCGTTCACCGAAATGTAGCTAGAACGACAGAATGACGCAAGAACTCAACAATACGTAATTGGTTTGCGCACTTTTGCGTGCGCTTGCGGCCTCAGCCAGCGTGCGGAGCGGGCCCGGTGGACCCGCGCACCACCAATTCCGGCTCGAAGAACAGCTCGTCGCGAATCGCCGAATCGCTCGAGATCTGACGGAGCAGGAGCTCGATGATCGTGCGTCCCATCGGCTCGATCGGCTGCCGGATCGTCGTCAAGGGAGGCTCGGTGCAGTTCATCAGCGCCGAGTCGTCGTAGCCGACGACGGAGACGTCGCGCGGCACCGACAGTCCGGCGCGCCGCGCGGCACGGATCGCCCCGAGCGCCATCGGGTCGCTCGCGCACACGATCGCCGTGACACCGGCGGCGAGCAGCCGGGTCGCCGCCGCCTGACCCGCCTCGAGCGAGTACAGCGAGTGCACGACGAGCGACTCATCCAGTTCGTCGCCCCATTCCGCCGTCACCTGGCGGGCCGCCGCGAGTTTGCGCTGCGACGGGATGTGGTCGCGCGGCCCCAGCAGCAGCCCGATCCGCTCGTGCCCGAGCGACCGCAGGTGCGTCAGCGCCTGGGTCGTGGCGACCGTGTCGTCGCACGACACCGTGGCGAATCCCAGAGAGTCGACGGGTGCGTTCACGAGCACGGTCGGGAGGTGCAGGTCGGTCAGCCGGCCGTAGTGGCTGTGGTCCGCATCCTGCTGGGCATAGGCGCCGCCGACGAAGACCACGCCGGAGACCTGCTGCTGCAGCAGGAGCTCGACGTAGTCGGCCTCTGAGATGCCGCCGGCGGTCTGCGTGCAGAGCACCGGGGTGTAGCCGTTCTGAGCCAGCGCTCCCCCGATGATCTCGGCGAAGGCGGGGAAGATCGGGTTCTGCAGCTCGGGGAGGACGAGTCCGACGAGTCGCGCGCGTTCCCCGCGCAGCTTGGTCGGCCGCTCGTACCCGAGCACGTCGAGGGCGGTCAGCACCGCCTGCCGCGTGGCGTCGGACACCCCCGGCTTGTCGTTGAGGACGCGGCTGACGGTGGCCTCGCTGACACCGACCTTGCGCGCTACTTCGGCGAGTCGTTTTGACATGGCCACAGTGTACGCAAGCTTTTGCAGATCGACGCAAGCAGTTTGCAGCCCAGCCTCGGGATACGATGACGGCATGGCGAAGAAGGTGCTCTCCCTCCTGCTCGCCAGTCATCCGGGGCCGACGGTGGTCGTCACCGTCATCGCCACACTGCTCGGAGTCGGCCTCGGCTATCCGCCCGGCCGGCTCCTGATCCTCGCGCTGGCCGTGCTCTTCGGTCAGCTCTCGATCGGCTGGTGCAACGACTGGCTGGATGCGGCCCGCGACCGGGCGGTGGAGCGCAGCGACAAGCCGGCCGCACGCGGAGATGTGTCGGTCGCCACCGTGCGCGCCGCCGCGTTCGTCGCGCTGGCCGCGGCGATCCTGCTGACGATCCCGCTCGGGCCGGGGGCGCTGGTCGCGCACCTGATCGCCATCGCCGGCGGCTGGGCGTACAACCTGGGCCTCAAGGCGACCGTCTACTCGTTCGTCCCGTTCGCCGTCGCCTTCGGCGTTCTGCCCGCCATCGCCACTCTGGGCCAGGAGCAGCCCGCACTGCCGCAGTGGTGGGTGTTCGCCGCCGGCGCTCTGCTCGGCGTCGCCGCGCACGTCACCAACGTGCTCCCGGATCTCGAAGACGACGCGCGCACCGGCATCAGCGGGCTCCCGCATCGGCTGGGCGCGCGGCTCAGCGGACTGCTCGCCTTCGCGGCGCTCGCGATCGCGACGCTGCTCATCACGTTCGGCCCGGGCCTCCCGGTGCGCCCGCTCCTCATCGTGGGGCTGGTCATCGGACTCGCCGCGACCGTGACGGGGATCGTCCTGCTGTTCCGGCGGACCCCGACGCGCCTCCTCATGCAGCTGATCATGACGTGCGCCATCGTGGACGTCGCCATGCTCGCGCTGACCGGTCAGTCGGTCACGGTCTGAATCTTGTCGGCGACCGGCGCCTTGTTGCGGATGCCGATCGCCGACACCACGCCGCCGACGAGCAGCAGCGCGGCGGCGGCGATCATGGCGCGGTGGAGCCCTTCGGTGTCGAGCGTGCCGCCGATGATCATGCCCGCGGCGGCGACCGCGAGCAGCCCGGCGATACGCGACACGGCGTTGTTCACGGCCGACGCGATGCCCGCCTGCTCCGGGTGGATGGCGCCCAGGATCGCACTCGTCAGCGGCGCGACCGTGATCGACAGGCCGACTCCGAACAGCAGGACCGCGGGCAGCAGGGTCGTCCAGTAGTCGACGTCCGTCCCCATCATCAGCAGCCAGAGGAAGCCCGCGGAGGCGATCATCGGCCCGACCGCCATGAAGAGCCGTGGCCCGTAACGGCCGGCGAGCCCGCCGAACAGCCCGGAGAGCAGGAGCATGCACAGCGTGGACGGGATGAACACGAACCCGGCCGCGATCGCCGAGAACCCGGCCACCTGCTGCAGGTACAGCGTGACGATGAGCGGGCCGAACGACAGCGCGCCGTAGACGAAGAACGTGGAGACGTTGCCGACCCAGAAGTTATGGACGCTGAACAGGCCGAGCGGCAGCATTGGCTGCTTCACCCGCGTCTCCACGATGAAGAACGCCACCAGGCTGAGGATGCCGAGGACGAGCGGGATCCAGACGCGCGGATTCCCCCATCCGTACGTCCCCTGCTCGATCAGGGCGAACACGGTCCCGGCGAGACCCACCGATCCGAGAATCGCACCGGCGTAGTCGACGCGGCCGCCCATCCCCTTGTCCTCGCCCTTCAGGGTCATCATGAGGATCAGCGTGATCGCGATCGGGATCACGTTGATGACGAACACCCACCGCCACGACAGCGTGTCGACGAAGATCCCGCCGACCACCGGCCCGGCGATCATCGCGACGCCGGTCCACGCCGTCCAGCGGCCGATCGCCTTCGCCTGGGCCGGGCCGTCGAAGCGGGAGATGATGATCGCGAGCGAGCTCGGCACGAGCAGCGCCCCGGCGACGCCCTGCAGGGCCCGGGCGATCACGAGGAACACCCCGGTCGGCGCGAACGCGCACATCAGCGACGTGATGCCGAAGCCGATCAGCCCCGCATAGAGCACGCGTTTGCGCCCGAATACGTCGGAGAGCGACCCGGCGATGAGGATGAGCGAGCCGAGCGTCACGAGGTAGCCGTCGACCACCCACTGCTGCAGCGGGAGCCCTCCGCCGAGCTCCTTCGAGATCGCCGGAAGGGCGACGTTGATCACGGCGCCGTCGAGGAAGGCGACGAAGCTCGCGAGGATCGCGATGACGAGCACTCTCAGCTGGAGCGACGACATCCGCTCGATCCGCACGTTGGTCATGGACTCATTCAACGTGCTCGCGCGGATCGAGGCAACATCCCCCGATCGCCCCGCGCCAGAACCGGAGGTGGATGCGGCCACTCGCCGGCACATCCCCTCCGTTCCGCGCAGACACGCCGTCCCGGCCCGCCGAATTCCTCCCTATTCGTCACGCGGCGGCGCGCGGGACGAACGGAGGAGATACCGGCCGACGCCCCGGCGTTTCGCCACGAACGGAGGTGGATGCGCGCCCGCGGAGCGCAGATCCCCTCCGTTCCGCGCACGAGACCCGGCTAGTTGTTGCCCTTCGTGCAGGTCTGCTGCGCAGCCGTCTGGCCGGTGATGGTCGACGGCAGCTCGACTGCTCCCCCGGCGGACGGGTCCGTTGTCCCGGGCGTGGCGGGCGCGGCGGGTGTCGCCGGGGCGGCGGGCGCCGCGGGCGACGGCTCCCCGCCCGGTTCCGGCGCCGGCGACGCGGTCGCGGTGGGGTCCTCAGCGGCACGGCCGGTCGAGCCGGTCAGCTTCACCGGCTGATCGTTGACGAGGGCTTCGTTGAGCGCATCCGCCGCCGACTCCTGCGGCACCACGCGGTTCGGGTTGTCCGGGTCAGTCACCGCCGGGTACTGCACGAACACCATGTTCTGCAGGCCCGTGTCCTTGAGCGCCAGCGCGATCTGCACCAGCGTCGTGGGGTTCGTCAGGGTGTCCGACGGCGTGATGTTGTTCACGGCCGCCTTCGCCAGCGCATAGAGCTGCACCGGGTTCGAGAGCACCCCGCCGTCCACGACCTTGCGGGCGAGGGCCGACAGGAAGACCTGCTGGTTGGAGATGCGGCCCAGGTCGCTGCCGTCGCCGACGCCGTGACGGCTGCGCAGGAACGAGAGCGCCACATCCCCGACGATCGTGTTCTCGCCGGCGGGGAGGTCGAGCGGCGGGTTGGTGTAGTCGTCGGTGACGGGCGAGGCGAGGCAGACGGTGACGCCGCCGACCGCGTCCGACATGGCGCTGACGCCGTTGAAGTTGATCACCGCGGCGAACGGGATGCTCAGCCCTGTCATCTTCGACACCGTCGCCACCACGCAGTTGAGGCCGCCGCGGGACAGTGCCGTATTGAACTGCGCGTACGAGCTGCCGTCGATCGTCCCGCCGTTCGGGTCCGGGCAGTCCGGGATGGCCACCATCAGGTCGCGCGGGAAGCTGACGACCATCATGCTCTTGTGGTCCTGGGCGATGTGCAGCAGCATCGTGACGTCGTTGTTGCCCGCGCCGCTGCTGGCGTCCTGTTCGTCCTCGCTGTTGTAGATTCCGCCCAGGTCGCTGCGGCTGTCGGTGCCGGCGAGGAGCAGGTTGACGCCGCCCGGGATCGCTCCCACGTTCGGGATGTCCTGCGGGATGGGCGTCTGGCCCGGCAGCGCCTGAAGGTGCACGCCGGTCTTGATCGAGTGCGCGACGTCCCACACGGCGTAGCCGGCGACCGAGCCGATGCTGACGAACGCGACCACGATTGCTCCCGCGAGGAGTTTGAGCGCCGCGATCCCGGCGCGCCGCCGCGGCAGCCGACCGTGACGGACGCCCTCCGGTCCCCGGGCGCGCTGATGCCGTCGCGGCAGATCGGTCATCGGCATCCCTCGGTTCGGCGGACGTTGCTGGAAATCCTAGCGACCATCCCTTTCCGCCCGCTGCGAGGCGCGCACGCGGGATGAGGACGTTCACACGCCTGCGAGCGGTGAGGGGTTCCCGCCACCCTGCCGCGGTGCGCCCGCCCCCTTGACGGTTCTCCCCGATGCCGCCGGCGACCGCCCGGCGTCACCACCGACTCGCGACGGCCGCCCGACCGCCGAATACAGCGCACACCGCCGGGACAGCGGGCACCGCCGAGACCGGGACCACCGAACATCCGAGGAGCAGCCATGACCATCGCCGAACACCGCCAGGACGCCGACAGCACGAGCGCGGAGGACATCCGCCCGTTCACCTACACCGCCACCGACGAGGAGCTCGACGACCTCCGGCGCAGGATCCGCGCGACCCGCTGGCCCGAGCGCGAGACGGTCGACGACAGCTCGCAGGGCGTTCAGCTCGACGTCATGCACGCCCTGGCCGAATACTGGGCCGACCAGCACGACTGGCGCGCGGTCGAAGCTCGGCTGGCCGAGATCCCGCAGTTCGTGACGGAGATCGACGGCCTCGACATCCACTTCCTGCACATCCGGTCGCCGCACCCGGACGCCCTCCCGATGATCGTCACGCACGGCTGGCCGGGCTCCGTCATCGAGCAGCTGAAGATCATCGGCCCGCTCACCGACCCGACCTCCGACGGAGCCGACGCCTCCGACGCCTTCGACCTGGTCATCCCGTCGCTTCCCGGCCACGGCTTCTCGGGCAAGCCCGACGCGACCGGCTGGGACCCGATCCGCATCGCCCGGGCGTGGGCGGAACTGATGCGGCGGCTCGGCTACGACCGCTACGTCGCACAGGGCGGCGACTGGGGCAATGCCGTCACCGAGCAGCTGGCCCTGCTCGCCCCTCCCGGGCTCATCGGCATCCACACCAACATGGCGGCGACCATCCCGCCCGCGATCCAGGAGGCGTTGGATGCGCACGAGCAGCCGCCCGCCGACCTCGACCCCGAGGAGCGCGGAGCGTGGGACCAGCTCGCGTTCTTCTACGCCCACGGTCTCGCCTACGCGCAGGAGATGGGCAACCGCCCGCAGACCCTGTACGGGATCGCCGACTCCCCCGTCGGGCTGGCCGCGTGGATGCTCGACCACGACGCCCGCAGCTACGACCTGATCGCCCGCGTCTTCGCCGGCGGCTCGGAGGGACTGACGCGCGACGACATCCTCGACAACGTCACGCTGTACTGGCTGACGAACACCGCGGTCTCGTCCGCGCGGCTCTACTGGGAGAGCAAGCTCGCGTTCTTCGCGCCGAAGGAGGTCACCCTCCCGGTCGGCGTCAGCGTGTTCCCGGATGAGATCTACGCCGCACCGCGGAGCTGGGCGACCGCCGCGTACCCGAATCTCATCCACTTCAACCGTCTGGACCGCGGCGGCCACTTCGCCGCGTGGGAGCAGCCGGAGCTGTTCTCGCAGGAGCTCCGCGCCACATTCCGGTCTCTCCGCTGACCGGCGACGGGGCCAGGATCGGATCAGACGACGGGAGCGCGAGCATGGCTGAGATCGATGGGATGTCCGAAACCGACGGGATGGACGCGGTGCGGCAGGTGGACGCCGGCGAGCTGAACGTCGGATACACCGACACGGGGCCGGCCGACGGCCCACCGGTGCTCCTGCTGCACGGCTGGCCGTACGACATCCACAGCTTCGATGGCGTGGTGCCCGCGCTCGCGGGCGCCGGCTTCCGCGTCGTTGTGCCGTTCCTCCGCGGCTACGGCACGACGACGTTCCGCGACCCCGGCGCCCTGCGGAGCGGTCAGCCGGCCGCGCTCGCCGCCGACGCGATCGCTCTGCTGGACGCGCTGGGCATCGAGCGGGCGCTGGTCGGCGGCTGCGACTGGGGCGCCCGGACGACGAACATCCTCGCCGCGCTGTGGCCGGAGCGCGTGATCGGTCAGGTGACGACGAGCGGCTATCTCGTCGCCGGTCAGGCCGCCAACGCGAACCCGCTCCACCCGGTGGACGAGCTGACCTGGTGGTACCAGTTCTACTTCGCGACCGAGCGCGGCCGAGCCGGCTACGACCGGTACCGTGACGAGTTCGCGCGGCTGATCTGGCGCACGGCGTCACCGCGATGGGACTTCGACGACGCCACCTTCGAGCGCAGCAGACCGGCATTCGCGAATCCCCATCACGTCGACATCGTCATCCACAACTACCGGTGGAGGCTGGGGCTCGCCGACGGCGATCCCCGTCTCGACGAGGTGGAGGCCCGCATCGCTGCCCGTCCGGTGATCCCGGTCCCCGCGATCACCCTGGAGGGCGACGCGAACGGCGCCTTCCACCTCGATCCGGCCGCCTACCGTGACCGCTTCACCGGGCCCTACGAGCACCGGCTCATCACCGGCGGTGTCGGGCACAACCTGGCGCAGGAGGCGCCGCGCGCGTTTGCCGACGCCGTCCTCGACGTCGCGCGGATGGCCGATGCGACGGTCGCCGGAACGGAGGACCACCGTGTCGGCTGACGGCGACCGCGAGCGCGGTCTGTTCCGCACCATCGCGCACCGCCTCGCGGGAGATGAGGAGCCGCTGCCCGACGAGGGCCGGCTCCCCTCGTTCGCCCGCGCCACCGGCTGGCTCAACTCGGAGCCGCTCACCCCGGAGGGACTGCGCGGCCGGGTCGTCCTCGTCGGCTTCTGGACCTACACCTGCGTCAACTGGCTCCGCACCCTCCCGTACCTGCGCGCCTGGCACGAGAAGTACGCCACCGACGGGCTCACCGTGATCGGCGTCCACACGCCCGAGTTCGGCTTCGAGCACGACCGGGCGAACGTGATCGAGCGCACCCGCGCGCTCGGTGTCGATTACCCGGTCGCAGTGGATGACGACTACGGCGTCTGGGACGACTTCGCCAACCACTACTGGCCGGCCGTCTACCTGGCCGACGCCGACGGTCGGCTGCGGTTCCACCACTTCGGCGAAGGCGAGTACGAGCGCACGGAGATGATGATCCAGCGGCTGCTGATGGCCGCGGGCGCCCGCGACCTGGATCTGAACCTCGTGATGGTCGAGCCGCACGGACTGGAAGTGGCGGCTGACTGGCGCGACCTCCGCTCGCCCGAGACCTACCTCGGCTACGGCCAGAGCAGCGGCTTCGTGTCCGAGTCCGCCGACCGCTACGACCGGAGCGAGTCCTACGACGGCACCCGCGCGCTGCCGCTGAACGGCTGGGATCTGACCGGCCGATGGACGCACGCGCAGCACGCGGCGGTGCTCGACGAGGCCGGAGGCAGCGTCGCGTTCGCCTTCCACGCGCGCGATGCGAATCTCGTGATGGGGCCGACCCCGGCCGGCAGCAGCATCCCGTTCCGGGTACTGCTCGACGGTCGACCGCCGGGCGACGCCCACGGCACAGATGTGGATGCGGACGGCCGCGGCGTGGTCGACCGCCAGGACACCTTCCAGCTGATCCGGCAGCCCGGACGCATACAGGATGCGGTGCTGCAGCTGGAGTTCGACCGCCCAGGGCTCGAAGCGTACTGCTTCACCTTCGGGTGATCCGCGCTCGGCTGACCCCCAGTCAGACGACGCCGTGCCGGAGCGCGAACGCCGTCGCCTCGCTGCGCCGACCGACCCCGATCTTGCGGTACAGACTCGTGATGTGGCGCTCGACCGTCCGGTCGCTCAGCCACATCACACCGGCGATCTCCTTGTTGCTCAGCCCCTGCGCGAGGAGGCCGAGCACCTCCAGCTCACGGCGAGTCAGCGTCTCGTCGAGCGGAACCGTGCCGTCGGCCGTCCCGCCCACCGGTTGGTCGGGGTCGAGGGGCGAGCCGCGAAGCGAGACCACCCGGGGCTCCTCCGCGCGATGCGCCGAAAGGGGATGCGTCCCTGCCGCACCGACGGGCACATCCGGGTCTTCCACCTCCTTCGCCGCCTGGCGGACCCGGCGCGTCGCCTCCGACAGCGCCGGCGCGAGGTCGTCGAGAAGCGCATGGAGGGCACGTGTCTGTGTGTCCAGAGCCAGCTCGGCCGCGCGTCGGGCGCTCCGCTCGGCCGCCAGCCGCCGTGCCGTGTGGAGGGCGATCGCGGCCTGTCCGACCGCGACCCGCAGGAGGTGCGTCTCCCGCTCGGTCGGGAAGTCGGCTCGGGATGCCGCCACGAGCACGCGTGCCGACTCCCACGGCAGCGCGAGGGTGAGCGCGGCGGCCCGGGTGATGCGCCCGCTCGTCGCCGCTCCGACCTCGGCCGTCCGGACCGCAGCCGTCGCGAAGCCGGTCGAGTTCGGTTCCGCGCCGCCGGGGGCCGAGAATGCGCGGCCCGAGCGCAGCGCCTCCACCAGGGAGTCCGGCGCCGGCGGACCGGACGGGCGCCAGGTCTCGAGCCGCTCCCGGCCGTCGGGGACCTCGAACCGCGCGAACGCCGCCTCCAGCCGCAGCACGCCGACCAGCACGCTCAGCAGGCCGTCCGCGATCTCGGCGGGACTGTGATCCACCCACAACGACGGGAGAGCGAGCATCGCCCCCAGGTCGCGCATCCATCGCCGGTCGTCGGCGGCGACCGCTGCAGGCTGACGCTCCGGCTCGTCAACCACGCGCTGCCCGCTCCTCCAGGAAGTCCTGCGGAGGCACGAAGAACGGATTCTCCTGCAACAGGCCGCCGATCAAGACCATCGGATGCGTCCGCAGGATGTCGATGATGAACGCGCCGTCGAAGCGAGAGGTGTCGTAGGCGCAGATGACCACATGCCCGTGTCGCGCGTGCAGGAAGTTGGCGCGCGCCTCGAACTCGATCAGGTCGTCCGCGACTCCGTCGCGATCGGCCGCCCACCCCATGTCGGCGAGAAGCCGGATGCGCGGCCGGGCCGAGGTGCCGAGCATCGCGTCCAGCTGCCCCAGCATGTCGCCCTGGTCGAACGCTCCCGTGCGCAGGTAGGTCTCGGCCCACGTCCGGACCTCGCAGCGCCCGCCTTCGAGCAGCGCACCGGCGTCGTAGCCCAGGCGGCGGAGACGGCGGAGCGGAGCGCCCGGCGTGGCGGTGTCCACCAGGTACAGGAGGCGGTCGCCCGCATCCACTCCGTCCCGCAGGAAGGGATCGAGCACGGCGTCGGCCTCTGCGCGACCGTTCACGAACGCGCAGACATGGCGATAGCGGTCGAGCACCCCGCCGGCGAAGGCCACAGGGCGAGGTGTTTCTGGGATCTCCGCTGCCATCGACGACTCCCGTCCGTGCGGGAGACTAGTCCAGCCTCGGCCCGGCGCACAACGACATCTATCCCGGCCCGCAATGAGGCTACGCTCGCCTCATGACGAACAAGACCCCGCGCGAAGAAGAGATCCAGAAGGAGCAGGAGGCGAAGGACGCCGAGAAGGAGCGTCTGGAGCAGGAGGAGGAACGCCGCCTGCGCTGAGGCTCAGCCTCCTTCTACAGGGTTGCGCGCATCCCGCCACATCGTGGTGACGGCGGCCCCGTCGATGACGGATGTGAAGCCGCCTACCGCCCGGAATCCGGCGCGTTCGTAGCGGTGGTCGTTGGCCGGATTCGTCGACTCGAGATACGCCGGAAGGCCCTCGGCGTCGAACCGCGCAAGATCTTCGGCAAGCACGCGCTGACCGATTCCGCGCCCGCGATGAGCCGGGTGCGTGGCCAGCAGGCTGAGGTACATGTGCGGTTCGCCGTGGGGATGCGTCTCGTCGAAGCACTGCCACAGCCGCCGGTACGCCTCGAAGCGCTCGGGCGCGAGCGTGCGCTCCATCAGGGCATCGACCTCCGCCTCCTGCTCGTCAGTGAGCTCGTCCACCCCCGGCGGCAGCCAGACGGCGACCGTCGCCGCCTCGCCCGACGGGCCGTCCTGCATAGACACCGTGCGATGGCCGATCGCGCCGTCGACGAAGTACCGCCAGAACCGCTCCAGGTGCGCGGTTCCGCCATCCGGCGCCGCGAGAGCCGGACCCCACACCGGGTCGTCGCGGAAAGCCAGGGCGATCGTGGTCGTGATGGCGTCCGCGTCGGCGGGGCCGGCGATCCGAGTCTCCATGGAACAGACTGTACTTCCCAGAATCACTGCTGGCATGTATAGTCGTGAATCCTGCGCCGACAGCGCAGGCAGCCCACGCTGAAGACGCCGAACGGAAGGACACCGGGATGCTCAGCCTGCAGTACCCGAAGCGCGAACAGCGCACCTTCCGCGCGCTCGAGCGCCCGCGGGGTCTGTAGCACCGCACCTTCCGGTGTACAGCCCCGCCGTTCGAGGTCCGGGGCTGACCTCCTCCTTCGCATCTCCGCGGGGAACGGCCGTCCCGGCCGCACCCCGATGAGAAACGAAAGGATCATGGAAAGAATCTCGAACCGCCTGCTGAGCTGGGCCTCCCTGCTGGAGGACTCCACGCGCGAGCAGGCGGTCACCACCTCGCGGATGCCGTTCATCCACCCGCACCTCGCCCTCATGCCGGACGCCCACCTGGGTCTCGGCGCCACGGTCGGGTCGGTCATCCCGACCCTCGGCGCCGTCATGCCCGCGGCCGTCGGCGTGGACATCGGATGCGGGATGATCGCCGTGCGGACCCAGTTCACGCGCGACGACGTGGCGGCCTCCACCACACCGCTCTCGGAGCTGCGCACGCAGATCGAGCGCGCCATCCCGCTTTCCGCCGGCGCCCGCAACCGGAAGATCGTCGCGACCGCGGAGCCGCGCATCCAGGAGCTGACAGAGCTGGCCGAGCAGGCCGGCTTCGACCCGTCGACGCACCTGCGCGACTGGGAGCGTCAGCTGGGGTCGCTCGGCTCCGGCAACCACTTCATCGAGGTCAGCCTCGACGAAGAGGACGTGGTGTGGCTGTTCCTGCACTCCGGCTCACGTGGCGTCGGCAACCGGATCGCAGGTCACCACATCAAGGTCGCGCAGGCGCTGATGGAGAAGTGGTGGATCGAACTGCCCGACAAGGACCTCGCCTACCTGGTCGAGGGCACGCCGGAGTTCGACGAGTACATCGCGCAGCTGCGGTGGGCTCAGCACTTCGCGCTGCTGAACCGTGAGGAGATGATGGACCGTGTGGTGCGTCAGACGTCGGAGTGGTTCGGCGTGGACGTGATCGAGTCGGAGCGCATCAACTGCCACCACAACTTCACGCAGAAGGAGAACCACTTCGGCAAGGACGTCTGGGTGTCGCGGAAGGGCGCCATCTCGGCGCGCGTCGGCCAGGCGGGCCTGATCCCCGGTTCGATGGGGACGGCGTCGTACGTGGTCTCCGGGCTCGGCAACCCGCTCGCGCTGCACTCCTCGCCGCACGGCGCTGGACGCCAGTTCTCGCGGACGGCCGCGCGCAAGCGGTTCACCATCGAGGAGCTGCGTGAGGCGATGACCGGGATCGAGTTCCGTGACACGGAGGCGTTCCTGGACGAGATCCCGCAGGCGTACAAGCCGATCGACCAGGTGATGGCCGACGCGGCCGACCTCGTCGAGATCCGCCACACCCTTCACCAGCTGGTCAACGTGAAGGGCGACTGACCGCCAGCGGCCAGACGCCGACCGCAACAGCGCAGAAGGCCGGCCCTTTCGGTCCGGCCTTCTGTCATCTTCGGTGGATCTGAGGGGACTCGAACCCCTGACCCCCTGCATGCCATGCAGGTGCGCTACCAGCTGCGCCACAGACCCAGAGTGTGCGCCGTTCGGGCCTTTCGGACCTCCCGGAACAACTCATTCAGACTACTACATCGCGCCCGCCAGAAAAAACTGAGCGCCGCTCGTGTCAGTCGAACAGCTCGCTGAGCCAGTTCTCCTTCTTCTTGTAGGGGCGCTGGCCCTGCTGGTCGTAGCGGGGGTCGCCATAGCGCTGGTCGCCGTAGCGGGGCTCACGGTACTGCGGCTCCGCGTACGGCTGCGGCGCAGCGTACTGCGGCGGCTGCGGGGCGGCCTGGGGACCGGGCGCGGCCGGAGCCGAGGTCCCGGCGCGGTCGATGATCTTGTCGAGCTCTCCACGATCGAGCCAGACACCCCGGCATTCCGGGCAGTAGTCGATCTCGATGCCGTGGCGCTCGCTCATGACCAGGGTCGCGTTGTCGTTGGGACACTTCATGTCCCCATCCAAGCGGCCCTTCATGAGAGGGCTCTCAGGTGAACCCGACAGAACGCTGGGAGCCGGGCGCGCGGCGCTCTACTCGGCGTTCTCGTGGACGGGCAGCTCGATCGGGATCGTCGGGCAGTCCTTCCAGAGGCGCTCGAGCGCGTAGTACATGCGGTCCTCCTCGTGGAAGACGTGCACGACGAGGTCGCCGAAGTCGAGGAGCACCCAGCGCCCCTCCCCCTTGCCCTCACGGCGCAGCGTCTTCACGCCGGCCTCGTTGAGGCGGTCCTCCACCTCGGATGCGATGGCGACGACGTTGCGCTCGACCCGTCCGCTGACCAGCAGGAATGCGTCCGTCAGCGGCAGCGGGCCCGAGACGTCGAGGGCTACGAGGTCCTGTCCGCCCTTCGAGTCGGCGGCGGCGGCGGCCACCTGCAGGATCTCCCGGGCGTGCTGGGATGCGGTCACGGAAGGTCCTCCGGTCGTGGGGTCGCGGTCGGTGCGAGAAGAGTGGCGCAGGTGCGGATGATCAGAACACCTTCAGCACATAGGCGGCCACGAGCAGCGCGGTGACGCTCACGGCCAGGACGCCGGCGGTGACCATGAGGATCACCGGCAGCGTGTTGCCGCGCTTCTTCGGCGGGGCGATGACGCCCCGGGTGGAGGTGTGGGTGCTGATGGCGCGCGACGCGCGGACCGGCTGCACCTCCGAGGTGTTGAACTCGTTCTCCTCGCCGTCGAGCAGACGGTCGAGGTCAGACGAGTCGATGCGGTCGGGGTGGGCGCCGGTGGCCCCCATCCCGCGCGGAAGGTCGATCGAGCCGGTGACCAGGATTTCCCCCGTGCTCGTCAGAGGCGCGCGGGTGTCCGGTTGCGGGATGACGGGCAGGATGAGCGCGTTGGTCGTCGTCGCGGCGGTCGACTGGGCGACGTTGCGCGAGATGATCGGCTGGTTCTGGTCGTCCAGTTCGGCAGCCGTCGACCAGTGCCCGGTCGGCGGGGTGAACGGCCGGCGCTCCTGTGCGGCGGTCTCGCCCGGCTCCTCGTTCTTCGCCGGGGCGGGCGCGGACGGGGCCTCGACAGCGGGGGCGTCGGCCTTCGGCTCCGCGGTGCCGAAGGCGGCGAAGGGAGAGGTGGAGCTCTGGGTGACCGTGGTCTCGGACTGGCCGGAACGGGATGCGGTCGGCGATGACGACGCAGTCAGCGGGGCGAACGGCCAGGCCGACTTCTCGCTGGTCGGGGCGGGCGTCGCGGGATCGGCTGCGAGCGGATCGGCGGCGGGAGCAGCAGCAGCGGCCTGCGGAGCCGACGAGCCGGACTCCGCTGCGCCTTCCTTGGCGCCGGACTCCTCGGGAGCGGACGTGAAGGACACCGGGAAGACCTGCTCCCCCGCGGCCGGCGCATGATTGGCCTGGGCGTTGGCCTCCTGCGCCTGCAGCATCGCTCGGAGCTCGCGGCGCGTCAGAGTGCGCTCCGACCCGGCGTTCGCTGAAGCCGGCGGGGCGGATGGACCGGGGGTGCTGGATGCGGGTGCCGCGGGCGGCGTGGTCGGCTGGAGAATGGCCATCGGCTGCGTGACGGGCTCGGGCTGCGTGGTGTCCGGACCCTGACGGAACAGGTCGAAGGCGTCACGCGACGGCGACGAGACGCCGGGCTCGGCGAACGCGCTGGCCGGAATGGCCGGACGCTCCGGCTGGGCCGGCGCCTGCTCGGTCCTCGCGGCGGCGGGCTCGGCCTGCTTCGGCTCCGCCTGCGCCTTCTCGGCGTCGCGCGACTCGACCTGCGGCTTCTCCGCCGACTGCGCCGCGTCACCCGCGGCCTCAGCCGTCTCGGGCGCGCGCGGCGGCACCGTGGTGGTCATCTCGGGGATCTGGCCACCGGGGGTCGGCTCGGCGGTTCCGGCACGTCGGGAGGCGGAGCGCTCGAACTCCCTCGCCTGTCGCCGCGTCTGCGGCTGGCCTGTTGGCGGCTGTTCAGGCCACGATGTCATGCCACGCTCCGATACAGATGGTGTTTGGAGATGTATTGAACAACCCCGTCCGGTACCAGGTACCACACCGGGAATCCCCTGCTCACCCGGCTCCGGCAATCGGTCGACGAGATCGCCAGGGCCGGAACTTCCAACAAGCTTACGTCTTGCTCCGGCAATCCAGAAATACTCAAGTCATGTCCCGGGCGACTCACAGCCACGAAGTGCGCGAGCTCCCAGAGCTCCGCGACGTCGCGCCAGCTGAGGATCTGCGCGATGGCGTCGGCGCCCGTGATGAAGAACAGCTCGGCGTCCGGCCGCTCCTCGTGGAGGTCACGCAGGGTGTCGATCGTGTAAGTGGGGCCCTCGCGGTCGATGTCGACCCTACTGACCGTGAACTGCGGGTTGGATGCTGTCGCGATGACGGTCATCAGGTACCGGTGCTCAGGTTCCGTGACCGCACCCTTCTGCCAGGGCTGACCGGTCGGGACGAAGATCACTTCGTCGAGGTCGAACGACTGGGCCACTTCGCTGGCGGCGACCAGGTGGCCGTGGTGGATGGGGTCGAAAGTGCCGCCCATCACACCGATCCGCGGCCGGCCCGTCTCCTTCAGCTCCATGCCCGGATCGGCTCAGTGCCCCTGGGTCGGGTGGCCGGTGCCGTGGTGCGTGGCACCCGGAGCCCCCGCATGGGCGGCGGCGTCGGGGGCGGAGCGGTGGCTGTGCCGGTTGGCGACATCCTTGAAGCTCCAGGCGACGAAGGCGAGGGCGATGAAGAGGACGATGGCGATAGCGCCGAAGGCCCAGGTGGGCATCGGCAGTTCGACGTGGGTCTCCGCCTCGGCGAGGACGGTCGTCAGGAATGACATCGTGCGTGATCCTTTCTCGGGGCCTTCGGCCCGCCGTCAAGTCTAGCGGTCGGTCACGCCCGGACCTGGCCGGACCCGCGGACGATCCACTTGGTGCTGGTGAGCTCCGGAAGTCCCATCGGCCCGCGCGCGTGCAGCTTCTGCGTCGAGATGCCGACCTCGGCGCCGAAGCCGAACTCGCCGCCGTCGGTGAAACGCGTCGAGGCGTTCACCATCACGACCGCAGAGTCGACCTCGGCGAGGAAGCGCTCCGCGTTCTGCAGGTCGTTCGTGATGATCGACTCCGTGTGCTGGGTCGAGTATCGACGGATGTGCTCGATCGCCTCGTCGAGGTCGTCGACCACCTTCACCGAGATGTCGAGGCTCATGTGCTCGGTGGCGTAGTCCTCCTCGGTCACCGGCACCGCATCCGGGGCAAAGGGCAAGGCGCGGTCGTCGGCGTGGATGGTGACGCCCTCGGCGCGCAGCGCGGAGAGCACCGGCGGCAGCAACCGCTCGGCGGCAGCGCTGTGCACGAGCAGCGTCTCGACGGCGTTGCACACGCTCGGCCGCTGGACCTTGGCGTTCCGGACGATGTCGACGGCCCAATCCTCCCGGGCCGACTCGTCGAGCACCACGTGCACGACGCCCGCGCCGGTCTCGATCACCGGGACGGTCGACTGCGTCACCACGGCCTGGATCAGGTCGGCGCTCCCCCGAGGGATGAGCACGTCGACGAAGCCGCGCGCCGTCATCAGCTCTGCCGCGCCTTCGCGACCGAAGTCGTCGATCGTCTGCACGGCATCCGACGGAAGTCCGGCGCTCGCCAGCGCCTGCTGGATGACGTGCACGAGCACGCGGTTGGTCTCGATGGCCGCGCTGCCACCGCGCAGCACCGCGGCGTTGCCGCTCTTGATCGCGAGCGCGGCGATGTCGATCGTGACGTTGGGCCGGGCCTCGTAGATCGCGCCGACGACGCCGAAGGGAACGCGCACCTGCGTGATCTTCACGCCGTTCGGCAGCGAGCTGCCCCGCACCGCCTGCCCGACCGGGTCGGTCAGGCCGACGATCTCGAGGACGGCGTCGGCGAGGCCCTGGAGGCGCGCCGGGCTCAGCGTCAGCCGGTCGAGCAGGCCGGTGGAGAGCCCGTTCTCACGGCCGTTGGCCAGGTCGAGCTCGTTGGCGGAGAGGATGTCGGCCGATGAGGCGAGCACGCCGTCGGCGATCGCGCGCAGCGCGCGGTTCTTGCGATCCGTGTCGGCGATCGCCAGGTCGCGCGACGCGGTCTTGGCGGCGGCGAGCCGTTCGTGCAGGGAGAGCGCGGCCGTGGGCAGCGCACCGGTCAGCGAGGACATGCGTCGATTCTAGGACGCCGCGGCGTCGGAGGTGACGGCCGCGGTCGAACCGGTGGAAAGCCCGGATCTGGGGACGGAAGCGTCGGATGCGTGCGTGTCGGGTGCCGGCGCGAACCACGTCCCGACCTGCTCGCCCCGCAGGGCCTGCGACACCAGCGATGTCGCGGTGAGCACGACGGCGGTACCGCGCTCCGCGGCCTGGCGGGCGGCCGAGACCTTCGTGACCGCTCCCCCGCTGCCGACGCCGGAGAGACCGGTCGAGCCGATCTCGACGCCCTCCAGCTCGTCGTCCCAGCCGACGACCTCGATGCGCTCGGCACCGGGCTCGTGCGGCGGACGCGTGTAGAGCGCATCCACATCGGAGAGCAGCACCAGGACGTCGGCGTCGACCAGCAGCGCCACCAGCGCGGCGAGGCGGTCGTTGTCGCCGAAGCGGATCTCGTGCGTCGCGACGGTGTCGTTCTCGTTCACGATCGGCAGGATGCGGAGGTCGAGCAGCCGCTCCATCGCGCGCTTCGCGTTGCTGCGGTGCGTCGGGTTCTCCATGTCGCCCGCGGTCAGGAGCACCTGACCCGCGACGATGTCGTAGCGGTCGAAGCTGTCCTGGTAGCGGTAGATGAGCACCGTCTGACCGACCGCGGCGGCCGCCTGCTGGGTCGCGAGATCGGTGGGGCGCTCGGAGAGCGACAGGAACGGCGTGCCGGTCGCGATGGCGCCGGACGAGACCAGGATGACCTGCGTGCCGCGGCCGTGGGCCTCGGCGAGGGCGTCGACCAGCGGCACGATCTGCCCCGCGTTCTCGCCGCTGATGGACGACGAGCCCACCTTGACGACGATGCGTCGGGCGGAGGGGATCTGGCTGCGGTCGTCGATGGTCATCCCTCTGCGGTCTCCTCGTCTCCGCGGCTGCCATCAGCCGCGCTGCTCACCACGTTGTCGTCGTAGCTGTCGTCCTGCCACAGCCCCGCCTCGCGCTCCCGCAGGAGCTGCTCGCGGGCCTCCGCCTTCGCGTCCATCCGCTCGAAGTAGTCGTCGCGGCGCTGAGCGCGGGTCGGACGCGCATTCGTGTCGAGGCGCACGTCGCTTCCGCGGGGCGAGGTGATGAGCTCCGCGGTGGAGGTGAGCGTGGGCTCCCAGTCGAACACCACACCGTTGTCCCGGCCGATGACGACCGTGGAGCCGGCGACGGCGCCCGCACGGACCAGCTGGTCCTCGACGCCGAGCTTCGCGAGGCGGTCCGCCAGGAAGCCGACGGCCTCGTCGTTGGCGAAGTCGGTCTGGGCGACCCAGCGCTCGGGCTTCGCGCCCAGGATGCGGTACACCGGGCCGTCCGTGCCGCCCTCGACCTTCACGACGAATCCGGAGTCGTCGACGGCCTTCGGCCGGATGACGATGCGGGGTCGCGCCTGCTCCAGCGCGGCCTGCTCGGCGCGCGCCTGCTCGACGATCTCGGCCAGGGCGAAGGACAGCGGCCGCAGGCCCTCGTGGCTGACCGTCGAGATCTCGAAGACGCGGTAACCGCGCTGCTCGAGCTCCGGTCGGACGAAGTCGGCGAGCTCGCGGGCGTCCGGGACGTCGATCTTGTTCAGGGCGATCAGCTGCGGGCGCTCCAGAAGGGGCGTCTGCCCTTCCGGCACCGGGTAGGCGGCCAGCTCGCCGAGGATGACGTCCAGGTCGCTCAGCGGGTCGCGACCGGGCTCCAGCGTCGCGCAGTCGAGCACGTGCAGGAGGGCCGAGCAGCGCTCGACGTGACGGAGGAACTCCAGCCCCAGCCCGCGTCCCTCGCTCGCACCCTCGATGAGACCGGGGACGTCGGCGACGGTGTAGCGGACATCGCCCGCCTGCACGACGCCGAGATTCGGGTGGAGCGTGGTGAACGGGTAGTCGGCGATCTTCGGCTTCGCGGCCGACATGGCGGCGATGAGGCTCGACTTGCCCGCCGAGGGGTACCCGACCAGGGCGATGTCGGCGACGGTCTTCAGCTCGAGCTGGACATCGCCCTCCCACCCGGGAGTGCCCAGGAGCGCGAAGCCCGGCGCCTTGCGCTTCGGGTTCGCCAGCGCGGCGTTGCCGAGGCCCCCGACTCCGCCGGGAGCGGCGACGAACCGCATGCCGGGCTCCGACAGATCGACGAGCTCGTCGCCGTCGGCGCTCTTGACGACCGTGCCGACCGGGACGGGCAGTTCGAGGGTCTCGCCGGTGTGTCCGCTGCGATGGTCGCCCATGCCGAAGCCACCGTTCTCGCTCGAACGGTGCGGGTGGCGGTGGTAGCCGAGCAGCGTGGTCACCTGCGGGTCGGCGACGAGCACGATGTCGCCGCCGTTGCCGCCGTTCCCGCCGTCGGGACCGGCCAGCGGCTTGAATTTCTCGCGCCGGACCGAGACGCACCCGTTGCCGCCGTTGCCGGCGCGCAAGTGCAACGTCACGCGATCAACGAACGTCGCCATGGTGCTCTCCTACTGATTGTGGTGCTGAAACGGCGGATGGGCGGGCCGAAGCCCGCCCATCCGGAAGAGTGGTGCTCGTGGTCGAGGCTCAGGCCTCGGCCGCCACGATGTTGACGACCTTGCGGCCGCCCTTGGTGCCGAACTCGACCGCGCCGGCGGCGAGGGCGAACAGCGTGTCGTCACCGCCACGACCGACGTTCACGCCGGGGTGGAAGTGGGTGCCGCGCTGGCGGACCAGGATCTCGCCCGCGTTGACGGTCTGGCCGCCGAAGCGCTTCACGCCGAGGCGCTGCGCGTTGGAGTCGCGGCCGTTGCGAGTGGAGCTCGCTCCCTTTTTGTGTGCCATGGTGTCTTCTCCTCGAGAGCCGTCGGCTACTTGATGCCGGTGATCTTGACGCGCGTGAGCTCCTGACGGTGGCCCTGGCGCTTCTTGTAGCCGGTCTTGTTCTTGAACTTCTGGATGACGATCTTCGGGCCGCGGAGGTCGCCGAGGACCTCGGCGGTCACGGTGACCTTCGCGAGGGACTTGGCGTCGGAGGTGATCTTGTCACCGTCGACCAGCAGCACCGGCGCGAGCTCGACCTTGCCGTCCTTGTCGGCCTTGATGCGGTCCATCGTCACGATGGTGCCGACCTCGACCTTCTCCTGCCGGCCACCGGCGCGCACAACTGCGTAAACCACTTTCACGTACCTTTTCGTCGGGGAACAGTTCCCGGCGCTGCCGCGGACCTGGTCCTGCTTCTTCAACTGTTTGGAAGTCACTGGCGAGTCCCGCCGGTAGCGACATGCTCCCGGCTGCTCTCAGAAAACCATGATGGCTGCGCGGGTCACACCCGGCACACACCAACGGTCAACTTTACCCGACGCCCGACAGGCCGTCAATTCAGCGACCGTCGTCACGGTGGCGACACCGTTCCGGCTTCGGGACCGTTCGGCTCCGACAGCGGAACCGGTTCCTAGAATCATTCTATGACGGTCCTGATCGATCCCCCGGCATGGCCGGCCCACGGCATGTTGTGGTCGCATCTGGTCAGCGACGCGTCGCTCGACGAGCTGCACGCCTTCGCCGAGGCCAACGGCATCCAGCGCCGCGCCTTCGACATGGACCATTACGACGTGCCCGACCGGCGCTACGACGAACTGGTGGCGGCCGGGGCGCATCCCGTTTCCGGCAAGGAGCTCGTGTCGCGGCTCATCGCGAGCGGGCTGCGGGTGCGGGCACGCGACCGGGTGCGCCGCCGTCACTGACGGCGTCCCGGTCGCTTCAGCCCTGCGGTGAGGGCTACTCGCCCTTCGGCGCCAGCTCGCCGCCGGCGATGACCGCCGTGCTCGCACGCCGGCTCCGGTTGCGACCCTGACCCGGCTCCTTCGGCGCGGGCAGCGCGTCGAGCACGGAGTCGAGCAGGAGCTCGGCCTCTTCGGGCGACGGGCGCGGCGCGGGCGGGCGCACCGCCGCCGGCTCCGGGAGGTCGAGGAGCGGGAGGATCGGCTCGGCCGTCGGCTCGGACGCCGCGGCCTCCGGCTCGGCCTCAGCCGTAACCTCGCCCGACTGCTCCGAAGCGGGCGCGCTGGCCGCGTCCTCGGACGGCGAGACCTCGGCCTGCTGCCGGTCGGCACCGCCCTTGCCCTTTCGGCGGCGCTTCTTCGTGGCGGTGACCTCGGTCAGCGTCACCTCGGTGACGCTGATCTCCTCGACCTCGGCCGACACGGCGCTCTCCTGCGCCTTCGCCTCCTCGTCGTGGTGGATGGTCGACGCGGCGATCTTGGCCAGCGCGTTCTTGGCGTCGTCGGTGATGGCGTGCGTGCCGTTGTGGCCACCGCCGCCGTTGCCGCCGTTTCCGTTGCCGTTGCCGTTCGTTCCGCCGTTGCCGTTGCCGCCGGCGCTGCCGCCGCGACCGCGGCGACGCTCGTTCTGCGGCTGCTGCGGCTGGCGGTGCTTCACGACCGGGTCGTGGTGCACGATGACACCGCGACCGGCGCAGACCTCGCACGCCTCGCTGAAGGTCTCCAGCAGGCCGAGGCCGAGCTTCTTGCGGGTCATCTGCACGAGACCGAGCGAGGTGACCTCGGCGACCTGGTGCTTCGTCCGGTCGCGGCTCAGGCACTCCACCAGGCGGCGGAGCACCAGGTCGCGGTTCGACTCCAGCACCATGTCGATGAAGTCGACGACGATGATGCCGCCGATGTCGCGAAGCCGCAGCTGACGGACGATCTCCTCGGCCGCCTCCAGGTTGTTCTTGGTGACCGTCTCCTCGAGGTTGCCGCCCGAGCCGACGAACTTGCCGGTGTTCACGTCGACGACCGTCATGGCCTCGGTGCGGTCGATCACGAGCGATCCGCCCGACGGGAGCCACACCTTGCGCTCCAGTGCCTTCTCGATCTGCTCCGTGATGCGGAACTCGTCGAACGCGTCGCGCTCCCCCGTGTACGGCTCGACGCGGTCGAGCAGGTCGGGCGCGACCTGGCGGAGGTAGTTCTCGATCGTCTGGCGCGCGTCGTCGCCGGCGATGACGAGCTTCTGGAAGTCCTCGTTGAAGACGTCGCGGATGATCTTGATCAGGAGGTCCGGCTCGCTGTGAAGCAGCGCGGGCGCCTGCTGTGTCTCGACGCGCGTGCTGATGTCCTCCCATTGCGAGGTCAGGCGCGTGACGTCGAGGGTCAGCTGCTCCTCGGTCGCCCCCTCGGCGGCGGTGCGCACGATCACGCCCGCGTTCTCGGGCAGCACCTCCTTGAGGATCTTCTTGAGGCGCGAGCGCTCGGTGTCCGGGAGCTTGCGGCTGATGCCGTTCATGGATCCGCCCGGCACGTACACCAGGTAGCGGCCGGGAAGCGAGATCTGGCTGGTGAGACGCGCGCCCTTGTGACCGACCGGGTCCTTCGTGACCTGGACGAGCACGCGGTCGCCGGGCTTCAGGGCCAGCTCGATGCGGCGCGGCTGGTTGCCGGTCTCGACCGCATCCCAGTCCACCTCCCCCGAGTACAGGACGGCGTTGCGGCCACGGCCGATGTCGACGAACGCGGCCTCCATGCTGGGGAGCACGTTCTGCACGCGGCCGAGGTAGACGTTGCCGATGAGCGACGCCTCCTGCGAGCGGGCGACGTAGTGCTCGACGAGCACCTTGTCCTCGAGCACACCGATCTGGATGCGGCCGCCCTTCGAGCGGACGATCATCTGACGGTCGACGGACTCGCGGCGGGCCAGGAACTCGGCCTCGGTGATGACGGGGCGGCGCCGGCCGGCGTCACGACCGTCGCGGCGGCGCTGCTTCTTCGCCTCGAGACGCGTGGAGCCCTTGACCTTCTGCGGCTCGGTGATGAGCTCGGGCTCGCGCGGCGTGCGCACCTTGACGACGGTGTTGGCCGGGTCGTTGGCGTTGTCGCGCGACTCGCCCGCGCGGCGGCGGGACCGACGGCGGACACCGCCGGCCGGCTCCTCGTCGGCCTCGGGGAGAGGCGGGAGCGGCAGGACGTCCGGCGCCTGGAAGAGCAGGGTCGTCGGGGGCAGGCCGGGCGCGGCGGCGCCGACGACCGGCGCCTCCGCCTCGCCGTGCTTGTCGGGGAGCGCCGGGGGCTCGAGGCCCGCCGGGGGCTGCACGCCGTCGGCGGCGAGGGCGGGCTGTGCCGCGGTCTCACCGGCGGCGGGCGCCGTCTCCTCGACGGTGGCAGCCTGTGGCGCTTCGGTCTCGGCGACCGTCTGCTCGGCGGTGGGCTCGCCGGCGGCCTGCTCGGCCTCACCCTGTCCGGATGAAGGCGGGAACGCGTCGGCCTGTGCGGCCTGGAAGGGCTTCCTCACGACGCGTCGTGCGCCGAAGAGCCCCTTGCGCTTCCGTCCTCCCGTCTCCGTCTCGTTGTTGTCCGTGTTGTCGATATTTTCGTTATCCACCATCGCTGGTGCACTCCTCGACCGGTGGCGGTTGCCCGCTCACCGGGTCTCTCCGTCGGGAGGCGGCGCGAGCGGCGCCTCCCTCAATCCTGTTCGGATACCGCCGGGCTCGTGGCGCGGCCTGCATCCGGCTCATGTTCTCCACCGGCCATCACGGCCGGCATTTTTCACGGACGCTCTGGGCGCCCTCAAGCCTTCTGTCGGTGCTCCCGGCCTCGGCCGGGACGACTGCTGCAACGATTATCGCACGGGCGCGGGCCCACCCGAGTCTCCTCCCAGGACGACACGCAGGCGTCATGCCATAATCCGAGAGTGCCAGACAGCCCCGCCGAGGTTTCCTACCGCCGCCCGACCGCTCTCGCCGTCTTCCTGATCATCGCCGGACTCATCGGAGTCTGGGCGGCGTTCATGCTCACCGTGGACAAGTTCCACCTCCTGGAAGATCCGAACGCGCAGCTCTCCTGCAACTTCTCGGTGCTGGTCGGTTGCGCCAAGAACCTGACCTCCTGGCAGGGATCGCTGCTCGGCTTCCCGAACCCGATCCTCGGCCTCGGCGGCTGGACGGCCACGATCGCCGTCGGCGCCGGCCTCCTGGCGAACCGCGGGCGTTTCGCCCGCTGGTATTGGATCGCGTTCAACGTGGGCGTGCTGCTCGCGCTGGTGCTCGTCATCTTCCTGATCACGCAGTCCATCACCGTGCTCAACGTGCTGTGCCCCTGGTGCATGGTGACCTGGCTCGTGACCATCCCGACCTTCTGGGCGGTGACCCTCTACAACTTCAAGGAGGGCAACATCCCCGTGCCGGAACGCGCGCGTCGCGTGTTCCGCACCCTGTACGGCTGGGTGCCGCTGATCACCATCGTCTGCTACGCGATCGTCGCGATCCTGGCCCAGATCCAGCTCGACTGGATCCACCGCGCTTTCGTCTGATCGGCGCGCCGCCAGGCGTTAATGGGAGGCGCATCTCGTGCGACACGCCGGTGGATGCGCGAAAGGGAGGCATCCGGGGCCGTAGCGGCCGGGGATGCCTCCCTTTCGTGCAGCTGTCGGCTCAGCCGAACCAGAGGCCGAGCTCGCGCTGTGCGGACTCGGGCGAGTCGGAACCGTGGACGAGGTTCTGCTGCACCTTGAGTCCCCAGTCGCGGGCGAGGTCGCCGCGGATGGTGCCCGGGAGCGCGGTCGTCGGGTCGGTGGCTCCGGCGAGGGAGCGGAAGCCCTCGATCACGCGGTTGCCCGCGAGGCGGATCGCCACGATCGGGCCCGACTCCATGAACTCGACCAGCGGCTCGTAGAACGGCTTGCCCTCGTGCTCGGCGTAGTGCTGCGCGAGCAGTTCGCGGTCGGCCTGCAGCATCCGCAGGTCGACGAGCGAGTAGCCCTTCGCCTCGATCCGGCGCAGGATCTCGCCGGTCAGCCCGCGGGCCACTCCATCCGGCTTGATGAGGACGAGGGTCTCTTCGACGGCGCTGGTCATGGGTTCTCCGTTCCATTGTCGGCCGCGGAAGCCGCGGCCCGGTTGTTTCGGTCGATGCGTGCGGCGGCGATCATGCAGTACGCCCACATGGCGGTGAAGATCGCGCCGACGATGAAGAAGGCGGGGACGAGGAGGCCGGCCGCGACGATGACGACCTGGACGATCCAGCCGAGCACGATGCCGACGGTGTTCCGCAGCAGCCCGATCGCGACGATCATCAGCACGATGAGCGCCGCTCCCCCGCCGAGGGCGACGGCGGCGGGCAGCGAGCCCAGGCCGAACAGCACGAGCGCGCCGAGGAACACCACGAGCAGCTCGAAGCCGAGGACGATCGACCCGAGGAGCTCGCGGAGTGAGCGCTGACGCCGCGGGCGCCCGGTGCGCGGGGGCTGCTGCTCGGGCGCATCGCCCGCGGATCCGGCGTCGGTCACGTCGCCGCCTTCTTCCACTCCTGCTCCTCGGCGTACGCCATGGCCTGGCCGACCAGCACGATGCTGCCGGCCACGACCACCGCGCGGCGGCCCTCTTCACCCGCCCAGTCGCGGGCGGACTCGAGCGCGTCGATGGGGTCCGAGTAGACGATGGTCGCCTCGTCGCCCACCTCCTCGCGCACCAGATCGCCGAGCTCCTCCGCCTCCCGCGCCCGCTCCGAGTCGGGACGCGTGACGAAGAACTGCGTGGCGACCGGGGCGAGCGCGCGGATGACGCCGCGCGCATCCTTGTCGCCCAGGATGCCGACGACGAAGGTGATCTCGTCGAAGTCGAAGTACGTGCGCAGCGCGTCGGCGAGCACCTCAGCGCCCGCGGGATTGTGCGCGGCGTCGACGAGGATGCTCGGCTCGATGCCGATCAGCTGCAGGCGGCCGGGCGACGTGGCCGTGGCGAACCCCTCCTCGACGAGCGCGGGATTGAGCGGCTGGGTGCCGCGCCCGAGGAACGTCTCGACCGCAGCAACGGCGACGGCCGCGTTCTGCGCCTGGTGGTCTCCGTAGAGCGGGAGGAAGACGTCCTCGTAGGTCGCCGCGCGTCCACGCACCGTCACCAGCTGTCCGCCGACGGCGACGCGGGTCGATGCGACATCGAAGTCGACCGGCTGCTCGGCGAAGGTCGACTCGGTGAGCAGGGCGGCATCCCGCAGCACCCGGTCGGCCTCGGGAGTCTGCGCGGACGACACCACGTCGGCCGACGGCTTCACGATCCCGGACTTGGTGCGCGCGATCTCCTCGACGGTGTCGCCGAGCGCCTTGGTGTGGTCGAGGGCGATCGGAGTGAACACGGCCACCTGGCCGTCTCCGACGTTGGTGGAGTCCCACTCGCCGCCCATGCCGACCTCGATCACCGCGACGTCGACGGGGGCGTCGGCGAATGCGGCGAAGGCCAGGGCCGTCAGCGCCTCGAAGAACGTCAGCGGCGCCTTGCCCGCCTCCGTCAGCTCCGCATCCACGATCTCCAGGTACGGGCTGATGTCCTCCCAGTTGCGCACCAGCGCCTCGTCCTCGATGGGCTCCCCGTCGATGACGATACGCTCGTTGAAGCGCACCAGGTGCGGGCTCGTGAGCAGTCCGGTGCGAAGCCCGTAGGCGCGCAGCAGGCTCTCGGCGATGCGGCTGGTGGACGTCTTCCCGTTGGTGCCGGTGACGTGGATGATCGGGTACGCGCGCTGCGGGTCGCCCAGCAGCTCCACCGCACGGCGGGTGGCGTCGAGCCGCCGCTCGGGCGCTCCCTCGCCGACCCGGGCGAGCAGCGCCTGGTAGACGGCCTCTGCGCGGTCGCGGTAGTCGTCCTCGTCGGTCACGACTCCTCCTCGTTCAGCTTGGTGACGCCGACGGTGAACGCCCCGGCGTTGGCGAACTGCCCGGCGCCGAACTGCTGCTCGTACGCGGGCTGCTCCGGTGTCGATGCACCCGCGGCCGACACCTGCACCGCCAGGGCCAGCGTCTCGGTCGCGATGTCGACGTCGCCCGCGAGGTCGAGCGCGCGCGCGTCGTCCTCGTGCTCGAACGTCAGGGCGAGCCGGATGCGGTCGCTGACGTCGAGTCCGGCCGCCTTACGGGTGTCCTGCACGGCGCGGATGATGTCGCGCGCGAGCCCCTCCGCCTCGAGCTCCGGCGTGGTCGCCGTGTCGAGCAGGACGAACCCGCCGCCGGCGAGCAGCGCCAGCGCCGAGGTCCCGTCGCCGTCCGACGCGGTCTCGAGCACGAGGTCGTACTCCCCCTCGACCAGCTCGACGCCGCCGACGGTGACGACACCGTCGGTCTCCGTCCAGTCGCCGGCCCGGGCGGCCTGGATGACCTGCTGCACCTGCTTGCCGAGTCGCGGACCGGCCGCGCGGGCGTTCACGGTCAGCTTGCTCGTGATGCCGTAGTGCGCAGCGCTGTCGTCCTGCAGCTCGACCAGCTCGACCGCCTTCACGTTGAGCTCGTCGCGCAGGATGCCCTCGAACGGGGCCAGCGCGGCGGCGTCATGCGCGACAACGGTGAGCGAGGCCAGCGGCAGCCGGACGCGCTTGCCGGCCTGCTTGCGCAGCGACAGCGCCGTGGAGCTGATGGCGCGGATGCGGTCCATCGCATCCACCAGGGCGTCGTCCGCCGGGAACTCGGCGGCCTCCGGCCAGTCGGTGAGGTGGACGCTCCGGCCGCCGGTGAGGTCCTTCCAGATGCGCTCGCTGACGAGCGGCAGGAGGGGCGCGGCGACGCGGGTCACGGTCTCGAGCACGGTGTAAAGCGTGTCGAACGCCTCGGTACCGCTGCCGTCCTCGCCGACGCCCTCCCAGAACCGGTCGCGCGAGCGGCGCACGTACCAGTTGGTGAGCACGTCGGCGAAGTCGCGCAGCTTGGCTGAGGCGAGGGTCGAGTCCAGGGCGTCCAGGTCGGCGGTCATGGCCTCGACCAGGTCGCGGGTCTTGGCGAGCAGGTAGCGGTCGAGCACGTCGGTGGACGCGGTCGAGCGCTTCGCCTCGTATCCGGTCGCGTTGGCGTACAGCGAGAAGAAGTACCAGGTGTTCCACAGCGGCAGCAGCACCTGCCGGACGCCCTCGCGGATGCCCTCCTCGGTGACCACCAGGTTGCCGCCGCGCAGCACGGGGCTCGACATCAGGAACCAGCGCATCGCGTCGGAGCCGTCGCGGTCGAAGACCTCGTTGACGTTCGGGTAGTTGCGGAGCGACTTCGACATCTTCTGCCCGTCGCTGCCGAGCACGATGCCGTGGCTGATGACGTTCTTGAAGGCCGGGCGGTCGAACAGCGCCGTCGCGAGCGTGTGCAGCAGGTAGAACCAGCCGCGCGTCTGCCCGATGTACTCGACGATGAAGTCGGCCGGGTTGTGGCTGTCGAACCACTCGCGGTTCTCGAACGGGTAGTGCACCTGGGCGAACGGCATCGATCCGGAGTCGAACCACACATCGAGCACATCCGGGATGCGGCGCATGGTGGATCGGCCGGTCGGGTCGTCCGGGTTCGGGCGCGTGAGCTCGTCGATGAACGGGCGGTGCAGATCCGGCTCTCCCGCGGCGTTCAGCGGCAGGCGGCCGAAGTCGCGCTCCAGCTCCTCGAGCGACCCGTAGACGTCGACCCGCGGGTAGGCGGGGTCGTCGCTCTTCCACACCGGGATGGGCGACCCGAAGTAGCGGTTGCGCGACACCGACCAGTCGCGGGCGCCGGCGAGCCACTTGCCGAACTGGCCGTCCTTGACGTTCTCGGGAACCCAGGTGATCTCCTCGTTGAGCTCGCCCATCCGGTCGCGGAAGTCGGTGACGCGCACGAACCAGCTCGACACCGCCTTGTAGATGAGGGGATTGCGGCAGCGCCAGCAGTGCGGGTACGAGTGCTCGTAGCTCGCCTGGCGCAGCAGCCGGCCCTGCTCTTTGAGCAGCCGGGTCAGCGGCTTGTTCGCGTCGAACACCTGCAGACCGGCGACATCGGGCACGTCCGGGAGGAAGCGTCCGCCGTCGTCCACCGAGATGATGACCGGGATGCCGGCCTTCTCCGTGACCCGCTGGTCGTCCTCGCCGTAGGCGGGCGCCTGGTGCACGATGCCGGTGCCGTCCTCGACCGTCACGTAGTCGTCGACGAGGATGCGCCACGCGTTCTGCGTGCCCCACTTCTCGGTGTCGGCGTAGTAGTCCCAGAGCCGGTCGTACTCGACGTCTTCGAGCTCGGAACCGCGCAGGGTTCCGGTGATCGCGGCCAGCGCATCGGCGGGCGATTCGTAGCCGAGGTCCTTTGCATAGTTGCCGACGAGATCCTTCGCCAGCAGGTAGCGGCCGCTCAGCACCTCCTGGTCCGGGTCGCCGTACGAGTCGGCGGCGCCGTTCGGTCCGGAGGGCAGCACGGCGTACTCGATGTCGGGACCGACCGCGAGCGCGAAGTTGGTGGGCAGCGTCCACGGCGTCGTCGTCCAGGCGAGGGCGCGCGCGCCGGTGAGCCCGAGCACCTCGGCCTTCTCGCCGACCAGCGGGAACGTGACCGTCACGGTCTGGTCCTGACGCATCTTGTAGACGTCGTCGTCCATCCGCAGCTCATGGTTCGACAGCGGGGTCTGGTCGCGCCAGCAGTACGGCAGCACGCGGTAGCCCTCGTAGGCGAGGCCCTTCTCGTGGAGCTGCTTGAACGCCCAGATCACCGACTCCATGTACGTGGTGTCGAGTGTCTTGTAGTCGTTGTCGAAGTCCACCCAGCGCGCCTGACGGGTGACGTACTCGCGCCACTCGCGGGTGTACCGCAGCACCGAGTCCTTCGCCGCCTGGTTGAACGCGGCGAGGCCCATCTCCTCGATCTGGCTCTTGTCGGTGATCCCGAGCTGCCGCTCGGCCTCGAGTTCCGCGGGCAGACCGTGCGTGTCCCAACCGAAGCGGCGCTCCACCTTCTTGCCGCGCATCGTCTGGAAGCGCGGGAAGACGTCCTTCGCGTACCCGGTCAGCAGGTGGCCGTAGTGCGGGAGGCCGTTGGCGAACGGCGGGCCGTCATAGAAGACCCACTCCTCGGCGTCGGCGCGGTTGTCGATCGAGGCGCGGAAGGTCCCGTCCTGGTCCCAGAACTTGAGGACGTCGGTCTCGATCTCCGGGAAGACGGGGCTCGGCGTGACGTCGGGGCGCTGCTCGCCGTCGTGCGGCGAGTCCGGCGCGGACTTGGGGTACGGCATCTCACTCCTGGCAGGTTCTCGTGCTGGACGAGGACGCCGGACGCTCGCACGCCCGTCGCGGTACCACCCCGCTTGCCCCACCCGCCGCCGGTGGCGGAAAAGGCCTCTCATTCTTCGGCTGTGACGGGCCGGCCCCGTTCGGTTCTACTGAGCGCCGCTCGCGCGTCCGCCGTTCTTCCGAAGACTCCCCGGCGATACCCGGATCGATGTCTGTGCACCCATTCTATGCCCGATCCGTCCCCGCTTCGCGAGCACCTCAGAGGGCGGAGGCGTAGCCGCGGCAGACCGGAGCGACGGCCGTCCGGACGAGCGGGGTGAGGGCCCCCCGGCGGACGCCGGCGCGCGCCCACGCTGTTGCCGCCGAGACGGCCGCTCCGACGACCGCGGTGGCTGCCGCGCGCGGGAGAAGCGCGTCGGCGCCGAGCGACGCACGGCCCGCGATGAACGCCTGCAGGCTGCGCACGAGCGCGAGGAACCGCGGGAGCGCGGAGGCCTGCAGCTCCGCATCGGTGCCCATCAGGTCCACCTGGGTCACGGCGAGCGGCAGACGGCCCGGGCCGAAGGTGTCGGCGAGGCGGGTGACCGCGTCGAGCACCGCATCCATCGGCGCGAGCTCCGCCGGGACCGACGCGAGCGTCGTGTCGAAGGCGGCGAGCGCCTCGTCGACCTCCAGCCACAGCAGGTCGCTCTTCGAGCCGAAGTAGTTGAAGAAGGTGGCCCGGCTGACGCCGGCGCGGCGCGCGATGTCGTCGACCGTGGTGCCGGTGTACGTCTGCTCGAGGAAGAGTTCGGCGGCCGCCTCCGCCATCATTGCGCGGGACGAGGAGCGGGGCCGGCCGGAACTCGACGAACGCGGGGAATGCTGCAGAGCCATCTCGCGTTCCCTTCTCGTGCCATTATTGGACCCGGTCCACATATTAATCCGTTCTGAAGGACACCCGTGACAACCACCACCAGCCCCGTCCGCAGCGAGACCGACCGCCCGGGCATCACCCCCGGCACCGCGCGCCGCGTCACCATCGCCTCGTTCGTCGGCACGGCGCTCGAGTCGTACGACTTCTACCTCTATGCGTACTTCGCGGCCTTCTTCGTCGGCCCCCTCTTCTTCGCGCCGCTCGGCGCGTTCGGCGGGGCGCTGGCCGGGTTCCTCGCCATCGCCGCAGGATTCGTCATCCGCCCGATCGGCGCGGTCGTGTTCGGCAACCTGGGCGACCGGATCGGACGCCGCCCGACCCTGCTCATCACCATCCTCATCATGGGATTGAGCACCGGCCTGGTCGGACTGCTCCCGACCTACGCGGCGGCCGGCTGGTTCGGGGCGATCGCGATCGTGCTGCTGCGTCTGCTGCAGGGCTTCTCGGTCGGCGGCGAGTGGGGCGGCTCCATCCTGCTGGCCACCGAGTACGCCAACCCGAAGCGGCGCGGCTTCTACGCGGCTCTCCCCCAGCTGGGCTCGCCCGTGGGCTCCATCCTGAGCGCGGTCGTGTTCATCGTCCTCACCCTCACCATGTCGACCGCGGACATCGCGGCCTGGGGATGGCGCATCCCCTTCCTGACGGCGTTCCCGCTTCTCCTCGTCTCGCTCTACCTGCGGTGGTCGATCGACGAGACGCCGGTGTTCCGCAAGCTGCTCGAGACGGGCACGCGCGACCGCTTCCCGGTGATCGACGTCTTCCGCAAGGCGCCGTCGGGCTTCGTCATCGGGATCGGCGCCGCGGTGCTCGGCATCGGCTCGTACTCGCTGATGAACACCTACATGGTCGACTACGGCACCTCAGTGCTGGGCTTCAAGTACCAGGATCTGCTGGTCGCCACGACGATAGGCGGCCTGCTGCAGCTGGTCACCATCCCGCTGTTCGGCCTCTGGGCGACCCGGATCGGTTCGGCGAAGGTCGTCGCCATCGGCGCGGTCGGAACGCTGATCGTCGCCTTCCCGATGTACTTCCTGCTGCAGTCCGCGTCTTTCGCGATCCTCGTCGGCAGCATGATCATCGGCGGCATCCTGCCCACCCTGTCGTGGGCGGGTCTCGGCGGGCTCATGTCGGACCTCTTCCCGAGCGAGGTGCGCTACAGCGGTCTGTCGGTCGCGTACAGCCTCGCGGCGCTGCTCACGTCGTTCGTCCCGGCGCTCACGCTGGTCTTCGGCAAGGCCACCGGCAACGCCTGGTGGCACCCGGGTATCGTGCTCGCGGTCATGTCGCTGATCACCCTCGTCGCGGCCCTTCTCGCGGCTCGGCGGAAGCCCATCATCGACGAGGTCTGACGCGTTCGTACCCGAGGTTCGGTACTCTGGAGGGGATCCCACACTCAGGCACCCCGTGGACACGGTGCCGCACATATCGACTCGGAGGACCCCCATGAGCGAGAACACGCCCGCCGCTCGCGTACCGGACAAGCCCGCACTGGAGGGTCTCGAGTCGAAGTGGGGTGACCGCTGGCAGCAGGACGGCACGTTCGAGTTCGACCGCGCTGGCGCTCTCGCCGCCGGCCGCGACGGCGTCTACTCGATCGACACGCCGCCGCCGACGGCCTCCGGCTCGCTGCACATCGGCCACGTCTTCAGCTACACGCACACCGACGTGATCGCGCGCTTCCAGCGCATGCGCGGCCGCACGGTCTTCTACCCGATGGGATGGGACGACAACGGCCTGCCCACCGAGCGCCGCGTCCAGAACTACTACGGCGTGCGCTGCGACCCGTCGCTCCCCTACGAGCCGGACTTCACGCCGCCCTTCGAGGGCGGCGACAACAAGAGCACCAAAGCGGCCGACCAGAAGCCGATCTCGCGCCGCAACTTCATCGAGCTGTGCGAGCGGCTGACCGAAGAGGACGAGAAGCAGTTCGAGGCGCTCTGGCGCACCCTCGGCCTCTCGGTGGACTGGTCGCAGACCTACCGCACCATCGGGCGCGACTCGATCCGCACCTCCCAGCTGGCCTTCCTCCGCAACATCGAGCGCGGCGAGGCGTACCAGGCGCAGGCGCCGACGCTGTGGGACATCACCTTCCGCACCGCCGTCGCGCAGGCCGAGCTGGAGGACCGCGAGCAGCCGAGCGCCTACCACCGCGTCGCCTTCCACGGCGCCGACGGCCCGGTCTACATCGAGACCACCCGCCCGGAACTGCTTCCCGCCTGTGTTGCGCTGGTGGCGCATCCCGACGACGAGCGGTACAAGCCGCTGTTCGGCACGACCGTCCGCACCCCGCTGTTCGACGTCGAGGTGCCGGTCGTCGGCCACCACCTCGCGCAGCCGGACAAGGGATCGGGCATCGCCATGATCTGCACCTTCGGCGATGTCACCGACGTCACCTGGTGGCGCGAACTCGATCTCCCGAACCGGGCGATCATCGGCTTCGACGGCCGCATCCTCCCCGAACCGCCCACGGCGATCACGTCGGAGGCCGGCAAGGAGGCCTACGCCCAGCTGGCCGGCAAGACGGTGTTCTCGGCCAAGCAGGCGGTCGTCGAGCTGCTGCGCGCGTCCGGCGACCTCGAGGGCGAGCCCAAGCCCATCCAGCACCCGGTGAAGTTCTTCGAGAAGGGCGACAAGCCGCTCGAGATCGTCTCCACCCGCCAGTGGTACGTGAAGAACGGCGCGCGCGACGAGGAGCTGCGCGCCCGGCTCATCGAGCTGGGTCGCGAGATCGACTGGCACCCCGACTTCATGCGCGTCCGCTACGAGAACTGGGTCAACGGCCTCACCGGCGACTGGCTGATCTCGCGCCAGCGCTTCTTCGGTGTGCCGATCCCCGTCTGGTACCCGCTCGATGCGGACGGCAACCCGCTTTTCGACGAGCCGCTCCTCCCCACGGAGGAGATGCTGCCGGTCGACCCGTCGTCCGACACCGCGCCCGGCTTCGAGGAGGCGCAGCGCGGTCAGGCCGGCGGCTTCGTCGGCGAGCACGACGTGATGGACACGTGGATGACCTCCTCCCTCACCCCGCAGCTCGCCGGCGGGTGGATGCGCGACCCGGAGCTGTTCGACGCCGTCTTCCCGTTCGACCTGCGCCCGCAGGGTCAGGACATCATCCGCACCTGGCTGTTCTCGACCCTGCTGCGGGCGAAGCTGGAGGCCGACGTGGCTCCGTGGCGCAACGCCGCCCTCTCCGGCTTCATCGTCGACCCCGACCGCAAGAAGATGTCGAAGTCGAAGGGCAACGTCGTGACGCCCGCCGACATCCTCGAGAAGCACGGCTCCGACGCTGTGCGGTACTGGGCGGCGTCCAGCAAGCTCGGCACCGACGCGGCGTTCGACCCGCAGAACCCGACGCAGATCAAGATCGGTCGCCGCCTGGCGATCAAGCTGCTCAACGCGGCGAAGTTCATCCTCGGCTTCGACGCGCCTGAGTCGATCGAGCTCGACCGGGTGACGAGTCCGCTCGACCGCAGCATGCTGCAGAACCTCGCCGGCGTCGTGGCGGACGCGACAGCCGCGCTCGAGAACTACGAGCACTCCCGGGCGCTGGAGATCGTCGAGCCGTTCTTCTGGACCTTCTGCGACGACTATCTGGAGCTCGTAAAGGAGCGCGCCTACGGCGAGGCCGGTGAGGAGCAGGCCTCCGCCGTTGTCGCCCTGCGCGTCGCGCTCTCCACGTTCCTCCGGCTGTTCGCCCCCGTGCTGCCGTTCGCGGCCGAGGAGGCGTGGAGCTGGTCCGAGGAGGGCTCGGTGCACGTGGCGCCGTGGCCCGAGGCCCGGGAGGTGGCGCTCGACTGGAGCGCGGACCGCGAGGTCCTCGCCATCGTCGGACGCGCCCTGACGGGCATCCGCGGCGCTAAAACGGCCTCGAAGGCGTCTCAGCGCACGCCGGTGGACTCGGCCGTCATCGCCGGCCCGGCCGACGAGATCGCGGCCGTCGAGTCCGCTGCGGGCGACCTCCGCTCTGTCGGCAGAATCGCCGACCTGCGGTTCGCCTCCGCCGACGAGCTGCAGGTGACCGATATCCTGCTCGCCGCAGCCCCGAGCGAGGAGGAACGATGACCGCGACCGTCCGGCGCGTACGAGACAACGAGTTCTTCACCTGGCTCGACCTCTACGCAGGCTACGGGGAGTTCTACGAGCGCCCCATCACCGATGAGAAGGCCCTGCTCGTGTGGAGCTGGATCTCGGACCCGGACAACGAGCTGGAGGCGTACTTCGCCGTCGACGAGGAGGACACGCCGATCGGCCTGGCGCATGTGCGCGAGTTCGTCCGCCCCCTCGACGGCAGCAAGGGCCTGTACCTCGACGACCTGTTCGTGAGCCCCGACGCCCGCGGCGCCGGAGCCGGCTCCGCGCTGCTGGAGGCCCTGCGCGCGAGCGCCAAGGACCGCGGCCTGTCGGTCGTCCGGTGGATCACGGCGAAGGACAACGAGACCGCGCGGCGCCTCTACGACAGGTTCGCTGAGAAGACCAAGTGGGTCACCTACGATCTCGTCCCCTGAACGTGACCGTTATATGGTCGGAGAACGCACCGGTCTCGCAGCCGGGCGCGAAACGCGAACGGAGGAATCCATGTCGATCGAGGTTCGACCGGTCAAGGACGGCGATTTCTTCGCCTGGCTCGATGTGTACGCCAAGTACGCCGAGTTCTACGACACCCAGCTGACCGACCAGAAGGCCCTGGTCCTGTGGTCGTGGCTCACCGCCGACGACCACGAGGAGGACGGCTACGTCGCCGTCGACGGCGACCGCATCGTCGGGCTCGCCCACATGCGCGAGTTCGCCCGTCCGCTCGAGGGCGACCGCGGACTGTTCCTCGACGACCTGTTCGTCGTCGAGGAGGAGCGCGGCAAGGGCGTCGGCGGCGCGCTCATCCAGAAGGCCCGCTCCCTCGCCGAGGAGCGCGGGCTCGGTGTCGTGCAGTGGATCACCGCACAGGACAACTCGACGGCACAGAAGCTCTACGACCAGGTCGCGAGCCGGACGTCCTGGGTGACGTACGAGATCGACCTGGCGTCCGCCCGCGTCGAGGCGGGACGCGCCTGATGCAGCTCGGAACGCGCTGGGCGGTCGGCGAGCAGCCTCCCGCCTCCCTGCCCGAGGTCGTGGCGTACGCCGTGCAGACCGTCGAGGAGGAGCTCGTCGCCACCGATGTGGAGACGGCCGGCTGGAGCTGGACGCTCACCTGGCTGGAGGGCAAGCCGGTCGTCACGCTCGACGACGGCACCGAGATCCGTTACAACGCCCAGGAGGATTCGGCCACGATCACGCAGACGATCGAGGCCGACGCATCCGACTACGACGAGGCCTGACCCGGGCCGTCGGCGCACCTGCACTCAGCGAGGCAGCTCAGCGCGGCAGCTGCGGCAGGGTGTGCGCGGCCGCGTCGCGCGTGCGCTCGATGAGCTCGACGCGGTCGGCGTGGCGGAGCCCGCGGGGCAGCGGCCGGGCGCCCCACGCGGTGAGGGCGGTGCCGACCCGCAGGGCGAGGCGGTGGGTGAACGGGCGGTACGGCGTGACCAGGACGGTGGTCATGAGGGTTGTCCTTCCGGGACGGGTTCGTGGGCCGGGGTCTGGGCGGACGCCGACAGGATCAGGCGCGACGCGACGAGCGTCAGGACGACCACCACGCCGCCTCCGATGACGAACGGCAGCCGGAGGTCGATGCGGGCGACGAAGCCGCCCAGGACGGTGGCGATGGGGGTGAGGCCCCAGCCGATGGTGCGGACGATGCCGAGGGCGCGCCCGAGCATGGCGTTCGGGATGATCGCCTGGCGGAGCGCGCCCCAGGGCACGTTCCAGACGGCGACACCGAACGCGCCGACGGCGTAGGCGGCGATCGCGATGACGACGTTGGCGGTGACGCCGACGCCGAGGATGCCGACGCCGCTGATGAGGATCGCCCAGAACATCACGCGGCCGCGGCCGAAGCGCTCGACGAAGCGGCTGGAGACGAGAGCGCCGACGAGCGCCCCCACCCCGACGGCCGCGGTGACCACGCCGACCAGGGCGGCCGGGACGGAGAACGTCTGCAGCAGCAGGAGCACGACGCTCCCCTGCGCGAAGGCCAGAGCGGACGCCGTGGTCGACGTGAGCAGGATCATCCACCGCAGGAACCGCTGCTGCCAGAGGAAGCCGACGACCGCGGAGAGCGTCGGCCGCGGCTCGGCCGTTCCCGCCTCGCCGTGGTGCGCGGCGTGGGCCGCAGCCGCCGGGATGGTGAGCGCCAGCATCCCCGCGATGAGGAAGCCCGCCCCTGTCAGCCACACCGGCAGCACGATCGCCACCGCGAACAGGAAGCCCGCGACCGGGGTGGCGATGAAGTTCTGGATGGTGATCTCGGCCGACTGCATCCGACCGTTCGCCCGATCCAGTTGATCGCGCGAGACGAGGGCGGGGACGACCGTCGAGGTCGCGTTGTCGAAGACGGTCTCCCCCAGTCCGAACGCGAGCACGCAGGCGTACAGCAGCCAGATCGTCAGGGAGTCGGTCGTGATCAGGATGGCGAGCACGGCGGCGACGGCGAACCGCAGCGAGTTGGCCACGGCCATGGCGACGCGCCGGTCGACACGGTCGAGCAGCATGCCCGCCGGGATGCCGAACAGCAGCCACGGCAGGAAGGTAACGGCACTCACGCCGGCGATCAGGGCCGGGTCGCGGGTCAGGGTGGTGGCGATCAGCGGGACGGCCGTACGGCCGAGACCGTCGGCCAGGTTGCTGGCGATCGCTGCGGTCCACAAGCGGCCGAAGCCGGCGCCGAGCGGCGTGCGCGCCGGCGTCGAAGGGGTCGTGGTGGAGGCGGATGCGGACATCAGCGGTCCTCCTGCTCCACCAGCGGGAACGCGTTGAACTGGATCTGGACCCGCTTGCGGTCGGCGACCTCGCCCCCGGCCTTCTCGACCTCGGCGTTCTCGGCCTTCCACTTCTCGCGGAGGCGCTCCTGGAGCACGTAATACTCGCGGCCGAACTCGGCCAGCTGCTCGCGCGTCAGCTCCTGATGCGACGTCGACAGCGTGCTCGACTGCATCCAGTCGAAGCCGAAGGTGTCGAGACCGCGACGGAGGAACGATGCCAGGCGGCGCTCGTTGTTCTGCTGCCAGCCGAGCGAGATCACCTCACTGGCCTCTCGGCCGGCGGGTGTCGCCAGAGTCTCCGCCGAGCCGATGGTCACGCCGCCGGGCGCCATTCGCCACCAGCGCTCGCGCCCGGAACCGCGCTCGGTGTCCTCGACGATGATGTCGTGCTTCGCGAGCTGACGGAGGTGGTAGCTGGTCGCCCCGCTCGACTCCCCCAGACGCTCGGCGAGCATGCTCGCGGTGGCCGGGCCGAAGTCGGACAGCTCGTTCATGAGCTCGACGCGGAGCGGATGGGCGAGCGCGCGCAGTGCGGCCATGCCGAGCGCCTCCTCGTACCTCGAGGCACCTCCCACGACACCGCCGGGTTCGGTCTGCTCGCGCTCTTCGTCGTTCGCCATGCGTCAAGGATACGAGTGCAAAGACTTCTTTGCAAGGGATTCTTTGCAATGCAACCTTTGCAATCATTCCTTTGGCGTGGAGCAGTCGTTGTCTAGGCTGGAGCAATGGCCGAGACCGCGAATCCCTTCTTCACCTCCAGCTCGCTCCCCTACCAGCTGCCGCCCTTCGCCGAGATCCGGGATGAGCATTACCGGCCCGCGTTCGAGCGCGGTTTCGAGGAGCAGCTGGCCGAGATCGACGCGATCGTCGCCACCGACGAGCCCGCGACCTTCGAGAACACGATGCTTCCGCTCGAGCGATCCGGTCAGACGCTCCTGCGCGTCGCCGAGGTCTTCTTCAACAAGAGCTCCAGCGACAGCACCGACTTCACGAACGCCCTCGAGGAGGAGATGGCACCGCGCCTGGCCGCCCACCAGGACGCCATCCGGCTGAACCCCGCCCTCTACGCGCGCATCTCCTCCCTGCACGAGCAGCTCGACCAGCTCGGCCTCGACCCGGAGTCGCGCTACCTCGTCGAGCGCTATTACACCGAGTTCACCCTCGCGGGCGCCGGCCTCGACGACGCCGACAAGGAGCGCCTGCGCGAGTACAACCAGCGGCTCTCGACGCTGACCACGCGCTTCGAGAAGAACCTGCTCGCCGACACCAACGACCTCGCGGTCGTCTTCGACAGCGCCGACGAGCTCGACGGGCTCGGCGAGGGTGAGCTGTCGGCCGCAGCGCAGGCCGCCGCCGAGCGCGGGCTCGACGGAAAGTACGTCGTCACCCTCGTCCTCCCCACCGGTCACCCGTGGCTGGCCGACCTCACCCGGCGCGCGAGCCGGGAGCGGATCATGGCCGCATCCCGCGCCCGCGGCATCCGCGGCGGCGAGAACGACAACCGCGAGCTGGTGCTGGAGATCACCCGACTGCGCGCCGAACGCGCACGCCTGCTCGGTTTCGACACGCACGCCGCCTACGTGACCGCCGACCAGACCGCCCGCACGCCCGAGGCCGTCGCCGACATGCTCGGCCGCCTAGCGCCCCCGGCCGCGCGCAACGCCCGTGCCGAGCAGGCGGACCTGCAGCGCCAGCTCGGCGACGACGAGACCGTCGAGGCCTGGGACTGGGCCTACCTCACCGGCAAGGTGCGCGCCGAGAAGTTCGACGTCGACTTCGCCGCGATGCGCCCGTACTTCGAGGCGGAGCGCGTGCTGCGCGATGGCGTCTTCTACGCGGCGAACCGGCTCTACGGGATCAGCTTCACCGAGCGTCCCGACCTCGTCGCCTACCACCCCGACGCCCGCGTGTTCGAGACCCGCAACGAGGACGGCTCCGAGCTCGGCCTGTACATCCTCGACCTCTACACGCGTGACTCGAAGCGCGGAGGCGCGTGGATGAATCCCCTCATCTCGCAGTCCGCCCTGCTCGACACGCCCACGGTCGTCGTGAACAACCTCAACGTGCCGAAGCCGGCCGCCGGGGAGCCGACGCTGCTGACCTACGACGAGACGAACACCCTCTTCCACGAGTTCGGGCACGCGCTGCATGGCCTCTTCGCCCGGGTGACGTATCCACGCTTCGCCGGCACGAACGTATTCCGTGACTTCGTCGAGTTCCCGAGCCAGGTCAACGAGATGTGGATGCTGTGGCCGGAGGTGCTCGAGAACTACGCCGTGCACTACCAGACGGGCGAGCGGATGCCGCAGGAGCTGGTCGACAAGCTCCACGCCGCCGAAGGCTTCAACGAAGGCTTCGCGACCAGCGAGTACCTGGGGGCTGCGCTGCTCGACCAGGCCTGGCACCGGATCACCGCCGACGACACGGTCGACGACGTCGCGGCGTTCGAGGCGCGCGCGCTCGCGGACGTCGGGCTCGACAACCCGGCCGTCCCGCCGAGGTACGCCAGCACCTACTTCGCTCACACGTTCTCGGGCGGCTACGACGCCGGGTACTACTCCTACATCTGGAGCGAGGTGCTCGACGCCGACACGGTGGAGTGGTTCCGCGAGAACGGCGGCCTCACGCGTGCGAACGGCGACCGGTTCCGGTCGCGGCTGCTGGGCGTCGGCGGGTCGAAGGACCCGCTCGAGGCGTACCGCGATTTCCGTGGCCGCGATGCCGAGATCGACCCGTTGCTCAAGCGCCGCGGGCTGGACAACTGAGCCTAGCCCGCCTCACCGGCCACCCTCTACGCTGAGCGCATTCGAGCGCTGAGCCCATTCGAGCGCTGAGCACAGCCGGGAGGGGGTGGCCATGACCGCCACGCAGCCGGAACTCGCAGCGCCGTCCGTCCGCCAGCTCGTCCTCCTCAGCATCCCGGCCGTCGTCGTCGGCGTCTTCAGCGCCCTCGCCCTGTGGGCGATCGAGTCACTGGCCGGCCTGATCGAGGATGGCGTGTGGACGAACCTCCCGAAAGCGCTCGGCATCGACCCGTCGTCGGGGTGGTGGATCTTCGCCGTGCTCACCGTGACCGGTGCCGCGGTGGGGCTGACGGTCTGGCTGGTTCCCGGGCACGCGGGTCCGGACTCGGCGACGACGGAACTCGTGGCTCCTCCCCTGCGCCCTGCGGTGGTGCCGTCGCTGGCGCTGGCCGCCATCCTGGGCCTTGCGGGCGGTGTCAGCCTGGGGCCGGAGAACCCGATCATCGCGATCAACATCAGCCTGATGGTCGCCCTCGTCGGCCGCCTGTGGAAGGCCGTGCCGGTACAGCTGGTGCTGATGATGGCCGCATCCGGCACCATCGGGGCCCTGTTCGGCACGCCGGTCGCTGCGGCCCTGGTGTTCACCGGGATGGTCGCGGCGGTCAAGGGCGGGGGCGCGCTCTGGGACAAGCTGTTCCTGCCGCTGGTCTCGGCGGCGGCCGGTTCGCTGACGATGACCTTCTTGGCGCATCCGCATTTCGCCATCCCGATGCCCGCGTACACGACGATCACGGGGTGGGATGTGCTGGCGGCACTCATCATCGCGGTGCTCGCCACCGCGGTGGGGCTCGTCGGGGTGTACCTGTTCCCGCTGATCCACCGCGGCTTCCACGGTCTCCGTCATCCGCTGCTGATGACGCTGATCGGCGGCGCGGTGCTGGGAGGCCTGGGGGCGCTCGGCGGACCCATCACGCTCTTCAAGGGGCTGACGCAGATGAACCAGCTGGTCACCTCGCGGGGCGACTACACCGCCGGACAGCTGGCGCTCATTTTCGTGGTCAAGCTGGCTGCGCTGCTGGTGGCCGCCGGGGCCGGGTTCCGCGGCGGTCGCATCTTCCCTGCCGTGTTCATCGGCGCGGCCGTCGGGACGCTCGCGAACGCCCTGGTGCCCGCCGTGCCGCTTCAGATCGCTGTCGCCGCCGGCGTGCTCGGACTGACGCTGGCGATCGCGCGGGACGGCTGGATCGCCATCTTCATCGGCGTGGCGGTCACGCAGAACCTGCTGATCTTGCCGATCCTGTGCCTCGCCGTGCTGCCCGCGTGGCTGCTGGTGACGAAGGCGCCGGAGATGCTGATCAAGCAGCCGGCGCTTACGCCGACTTCTCCTCGCGCCGCGGGCGGTGCGGGACGATAGTCGGCGCCGCGTTCTCGAGCACGGCTTCCTTCGTCACGACCACACGCGCCACTTCGGAGCTGGACGGCACCTCGAACATGATCGGGCCGAGCACCTCCTCCATGATGGCGCGGAGTCCGCGGGCGCCGGTCTTGCGGAGAACCGCGAGATCGGCGATCGCCTCGAGCGCTGCGTGGTCGAACTCCAGCTGAACGCCGTCGAGCTCGAACATGCGCTGGTACTGACGCACCAGGGCGTTCTTCGGCTCGGTCAGGATCTGCATGAGCGCATCCTGGTCGAGCGGCGTCACCGTCGTCACGACCGGGAGACGGCCGATGAACTCGGGGATGAGACCGAACTTGTGCAGGTCTTCCGGCAGCACCTCGCTGAAGAGGTTGATGTCGTCGCCCTTGGAGTGCAGCGGGGCGCCGAAGCCGATGCCCTTCTTGCCCGCACGCGAGGAGATGATCTCCTCCAGCCCGGCGAAAGCGCCGGCCACGATGAACAGGACGTTCGTCGTGTCGATCTGGATGAACTCCTGGTGCGGGTGCTTGCGGCCGCCCTGCGGCGGGACCGAGGCGACCGTGCCCTCGAGGATCTTCAGCAGCGCCTGCTGCACGCCCTCGCCCGAGACGTCGCGCGTGATCGACGGGTTCTCGGCCTTGCGGGCGATCTTGTCGACCTCGTCGATGTAGATGATGCCCGTCTCGGCCCGCTTGACGTCGTAGTCGGCGGCCTGGATGAGCTTGAGGAGGATGTTCTCGACGTCTTCTCCGACGTAGCCGGCCTCGGTGAGGGCGGTGGCGTCGGCGACGGCGAACGGCACGTTGAGGCGCCGGGCCAGCGTCTGGGCGAGGTACGTCTTGCCGCAGCCAGTGGGGCCGATCAGCAGGATGTTCGACTTCGCGATCTCGACGTCATCCATCGTGTCGGCGGCCGTGAGGCTCTGCCGGGCACGGACGCGCTTGTAGTGGTTGTACACCGCGACGGCCAGAGCGCGCTTGGCCTGCTCCTGGCCGATGACGTACTCCTCCAGGAACCCGAAGATCTCCTTAGGCTTCGGAAGGTCGAATTCGCTCGACGCCTCCTCACCCGCCTCGGCGAGCCGCTCCTCGATGATCTCGTTGCAGAGCTCGACGCACTCGTCGCAGATGTACACGCCAGGACCGGCGATGAGCTGCTGAACCTGCTTCTGGCTCTTGCCACAGAAGGAACACTTGAGCAGATCGGCGCTTTCCCCGATGCGTGCCATCCCTCTCCCCTCCTTCTTCGGGTCTGTTCTGACGAGCCTAACCCGTGCGGACGACAATGGTGCGCAGCACGGCCGTTTTCGTTCACGCGGCGGTTCTGCTCACAGCAGATGGCCTCCTCCGGACGCACGAACGGGGTGGCCGTCCGTGCGGACGACCACCCCGTTGCGGGTGCGGCTGGTTACTTGACCAGCGCCGGAAGCGACTTGCGGCTGGTGAGCACCTGGTCGATCAGGCCGTACTCGAGGGCCTCGGCCGCCGACAGGATCTTGTCGCGGTCGATGTCCTTGTTGACCTGCTCCACCGAGCGGTTGGAGTGCTTCGAGAGCGTCTCCTCCAGCCAGGTGCGCATGCGCATGATCTCGTTGGCCTGGATCTCGATGTCGGACGCCTGTCCCTGACCGGCCTCGCCGACGGCGGGCTGGTGGATGAGGATGCGGGCGTTCGGCAGCGCCAGACGCTTGCCGGGGGTGCCGGCGGCCGTCAGCACGGCGGCGGCCGAGGCGGCCTGGCCGAGCACGACGGTCTGGATCTGCGGACGGATGTACTGCATCGTGTCGTAGATCGCCGTCATCGCGGTGAACGAGCCACCGGGCGAGTTGATGTACATGACGATGTCACGGTCCGGGTCCTGGCTCTCGAGCACGAGGAGCTGGGCCATGATGTCGTCGGCGGACGCGTCGTCCACCTGCACACCGAGGAAGATGATGCGGTCCTCGAAGAGCTTCGCGTACGGGTCTTGGCGCTTGTAGCCGTACGCCGTGCGCTCCTCGAAGCTGGGGAGGATGTAGCGGGCACCGGGCGCCTGAACGCCGCTGAAGGCCTGACCGCCGAGCATGGGGGTGTTCATTCTGTTGTCCTTATCCTTCTTCAGCGGCCTACTCGGACTCCGGCTCGGTACCGCCGCCGCCCGAGACGTCGAGTGCCGACTCCCGGATGTGGTCGACGAAGCCGTACTCCAGCGCCTCCTGGGCGGTGAACCAGCGGTCGCGGTCGCCGTCGGCGTTGATCTGCTCGACCGACTTGCCGGTGGCCTCTGCGGTGATCTGCGCGAGGCGGTTCTTCATGTCGATGATGAGCTGAGCCTGGGTCTGGATGTCGCTCGCCGTTCCGCCGAAGCCGCCGTGCGGCTGGTGCAGCAGAACGCGCGCGTTCGGGGTGATGTAGCGCTTGCCCTTGGTGCCTGCGGTGAGGAGCAGCTGCCCCATCGACGCGGCCATTCCGATACCGACGGTGACGATGTCGTTCGGGACGAACTGCATCGTGTCGTAGATGGCCATGCCCGCGGTGATCGAGCCACCCGGGGAGTTGATGTAGAGGTAGATGTCCCGCTTGGGGTCCTCCGCGGCCAGGAGCAGCAGCTTCGCGGCGATCTCGTTCGCGTTCTCGTCCCGGACCTCCGAACCGAGCCAGATGATCCGGTCCTTGAGAAGTCTGTCGAAAACACTGGGCTGGATACCCATATCGGCCATGTTCGCTCCGTTTCCTTTGTCGCTTGGTGTCGAATCTATCGGAGCGCCGAGCGCATTTCGGCGCTGTTCGCCCTCGGCAGAGAGAGCAGCGCGCCGGGGAGTCGATGCGGGGGTCAGTCGTCGTCGAGGGCGGCCGCGTAGGCGGTCACCACGCGGCCGTACCGGGGCAGGTGCGGGGCGAGTGCGCCGAGCGCCTCCCGGAGCGCGTCGGCGCGCATCCCGTCGTCGAACAGGCACAGCGCGGCGAACGCGCGGGCCGCGTCGGCGAGGGGATGCTCGGGCTCTGCGCCGAGGAAGTCGCGCAGCAGGCTGAGTGCCTCGGCCGGACGGTCGAGGTTGCGGAGGGTGCTCGCCAGCTGCACGATCGCCTGCCCGCGGTACGGCTCGGTGAGGCCGTGGGCGAGCGCTGCGCGGTAGAAGGGCTCGGCGTCGGCTTCGCGGCCGGCGAAGTCACGGCCGCCGGCCGCCTCGAACAGCGCCTCCGGGTCGTTCGCGGGGCGTTCGGCGACGAGGGCGTCGATCGCGTCGAGGGTGGCCTGCTCGCGCGTGTCGTCCGCGTCGGCCCAGACCGCATCCACTCGCTGTCGCCAGTCGTCCATCCCGTTCTCCTTCGCACTGTTCGGTCTGTGGGGCGCAACACGCCGTTCTCATGGTGCCAGAACGGCGCCTTGCGTCCCACAGATGCACGAAAGCCGGGTCGCGCGGATGGCGCGGCCCGGCTTCGTGACGGCGGGGACGTTACTTGTCGTCGGCCTTCTTCTTGGTGGAGCGCTTCTTGGGCTTCTCCTCGGCGGCGGGGGCCTCCTCGGCGGGGGCCTCCTCGGCAGCGGGAGCCTCGTCCGCAGCGGCGGTGTCGTCGGCCTCGGCGTCGTCGGCGATGGCGGTGAACTCGGCCAGGTCGACCGGCTTGCCGTTGGTGTCGACGACCTTCACCTTGCCGAGGACGATCGCGAGCGCCTTGTTGCGAGCGACCTCGCCGACCATCGACGGGATCTGGCCGTTCTCGCTGAGGATCTTCACGAACTCGTTCGGGTCCATGCCGTACTGCGCGGCACCCTGCACGAGGTACTGGGTGAGCTCGTCCTGGCTGACCTTGACGTCGTTCTCCTGCGCGACCTCGTCGAGGAGGATCTGCGTCTTGAAGGTCTTTTCGCTGGACTCCTTCACCTCGGCGCGGTGGACGTCGTCCTCGAGGCGGTTCTCCTGCTCCAGGTGGCGGTGGACCTCGTCCTCGACCAGCTGCTCCGGGACCGGGATCTCGACCAGCTCGAGGAGCTTGTCGACCAGCTGGTCGCGGGCGGCCGTGCCCTGGCCGAACACCTTGGCGCGCTCGACCTGCGTCCGCAGGCTCTGGCGCAGCTCGCCGATGGTGTCGAACTCGGAGGCGATCTGCGCGAAGTCGTCGTCGGCCTCGGGGAGCTCGCGCTCCTTGACGGCGTTCAGCGTGACGGTGATCTGCGCGTTCTCGCCCTCGTGGTCGCCGCCCATGAGCGGCGCCTCGAACGTGGTGGTCTCGCCGGCGGTGAGCGTGTCGAGCGCCTCGTCGATGCCGTCGATGAGCTCGCCGGAGCCGATCTCGTACGAGATGTTCGCGGCGGTGTCGACCTCCTCGCCGCCGATCACGGCGACCAGGTCGATCTGCGCGAAGTCACCGGTCTTGGCGGGACGGTCGACCGTGACGAGGGTGCCGAAGCGGCTGCGGAGCCGGTCGAGCTCCTCCTCCACGTCATCCACGCCCACCTCGGCCGCGTCGACCGTGATGGTGATGTCGTCGAAGTCGGGCAGCTTCACCTCGGGGCGCACATCCACCTCGATGGTGAGCAGCAGGTCGCCCGAGAAGTCGGACTCGTTCGGCCACTCGGTGATGTCGGCCTCCGGGCGGCCCAGAGGACGCACGTCGTTCTCCTCGATCGCCTGACGGTAGAACCCGTCGAGACCCTCGTTGACCGCGTGCTCCAGGACGGCGGCCTTGCCGACCCGCTGGTCGATAATGGGCGGCGGCACCTTGCCCTTGCGGAAACCGGGGATGGTCACCTGCTCGGCGATGTGCTCGTACGCGTGCTTGATGGAAGGCTGCAGCTCCTCCGGCGTCACCGAGATGGTGAGCTTGGTCCGGGTGGGGCTGAGCTTCTCGACCGTGGTCTTCACGATGTCTGGGTTCTCCTGAATGATCGAACGATGGTCTTCTCGCAAGGAACGAGGTCCTCGTCGGGGCGACAGGATTCGAACCTGCGACCTCCCGCTCCCAAAGCGGGCGCTCTAGCCAAGCTGAGCTACGCCCCGGCTTGAAGCGGTGCGAAAGACCTGGGCAAGTCTACTGCACACGTGCTCCCCCGCGCGTGTACTACGATGGTCGTCGGCCGCCGCGAAGAATCGGGCGGCCACCGTGCCGCACCTGCGGCGCCGGGGATGTAGCTCAATGGTAGAGCCTCAGTCTTCCAAACTGATTACGCGGGTTCGATTCCCGTCATCCCCTCCATTGGAAACACTGGTCGAGCGGCCCGTTGAGCGAAACGCTCCGGAACGCGATCCCCGTCAAAACGCCGTGGCCCCCGTTCGCGGCACACCTAGGCAGATGCCCGCGTGTCGTTCCTGGGCCTACGCACACTCGGGCAGTATGCAGTCACCAGACTAAGGAGCATCAGTGACTGACACCGCCACCAGCACGAAGGGCTACCCCTACGTCTCCGCCAACGTATGGAGCGAGTTGCGACTCCGTTTCCAGAAGTCGGTCCCCGCGAAAGTCACGCCGTCCTATCTCCAGTCGGCACTGGGCTTTAACACGGAGAAGGCTGCGCGCAACCTAATTCCGCAGCTCAAGACGATCGGACTAATCGACGCTGAGGGTGTGCCCACCGACCTCGCAAAGCGATTCAGGATTGACACGGAATACGCCGCCGCCGCGCAGGAGATCGTGCAGAACGTTTACCCCGAGGAGTTGCGCGACCTGTACCCCGGGCCTAGCGAAAACGCTGCCGATGTAACGGCGTGGTTCATGCGACACACGGGAGGCGGTCAGGCGTCGGCAGGGATCCAAGCGCGCTTCTATCTCTCACTGGTCTCGAGGAACCTCCCTAGCACCGAACGGCAAGCAAAGGCGGCTAACGGGGACGGCCCTACGCCCAAGCGAGCGCAACGCAAGACCGCTGCTGAGAAGCCGAAGAGGAAAGACGAGACCAATTCGGCCGACGCGTCGATCCAGGCCAATCCCGGCGCGGGGGCCGAAAGTAAGCAAGGCGCCCCGCAGACGAAGCTCCCGAACTTGCACGTAGACGTTCAGGTCCACATCTCGGCGGACGCATCGACCGAGCAGATCGACGCGGTGTTCGCCAGTATGGCGAAGCATCTTTATGGAACAAAGTAGCGATCGCCACCGGCTAATCGACGCCGCGCATGCGGCGGCTGAAGCCGCGAGCAGGCTTAGTCGATCAACAGAAGCGGTGGAATCTGCACGGGGTCTCACTGGCTCTGCGGAACGTCCGGTGCCTCGCGTCCTCGTTAGCTGGGCCCACCGGGGCGAGGGATGGACCGACCGGGAAGCTTCTGACTGGGCGCGTGAGGTCGTCGAGTTCACAGGAGCTCTGCGCGCGAACGGCATCAATGCCGATCTTGACCTCTTCCATTCCCACGAGACGGAGACGGACTGGACTCGCTTCGGACCGGCTCAGGTGAAGGATTCTGACTTCGTCGTTATTGCGATCTCTGAGGCTTGGGCGCAGCGCTGGGAAGGGACCAACAGCCTCACGGTCGGGGCGGGCGCTGTGGCCGAGGCCGACGCCTTGAAGGGGCTTTTCCAGCGCGACCAGGGAGCGTGGCAGCGGAAAGTCATCGTCGCTATCCTCCCGTCGCAATCCGAAGATGCGATACCTGAGGATCTAATGCGAGCCACCCGGTTCTGGGTCGCTCCTGATAACCCGGACTCACTGGAAACTCTTGTCCGCACTCTGACCTCGCAACCGTTGTACGCCAAGCCCGAACTCGGGGAGATTCCGGTTCTTCCGCCCGCTGTGGCCGAATCCCTCGGACGCCCAAAGCGGGCATCAGAAAGTCCAGAAACCGAGTTTGGCGATTACTCCGCCGTGCTCGAAGAAGTGAAGAAGCAGAAGCGCGCGACAAGGTCGGAACCGTCGAGCGACCGGCTCAACATGCTCATGGGCCTCTTGGATGCACTGAGTCAGTAGCCTGCCTCTGCGGCGCCTTCCGACCGCACCGCTGCTTGGTCCAGGAGCCACCAACGCGCACCAATCCAGCTCATCAGAGTCTGTACCGCTGCGTACGAGCACGCTACATGTCGCTCACGGAAGGAGACGCCCGCCTCCTGGAGGCTTGCGTCCCACTCATAAATGACTCGACGAAGCGCGGGCTCGCGCAGAAGCGCAGCGCGCGCCAAGAGGTCGACGTGGGATACGACCGCGGTGCCCTGAACGGCTAATCCTGACGGTCGGGCGGGCCCCTCTTCAAGTGGTCGAAACAGAGTATTGAACGAGTCGAAGCTCCGTAACGGACCTGTTGGATTGCCACGGCCAGGAGAGTCCGCCTCTTGGTACGTCCAGACCTTGTGATCAGCCAATGTCGAGGGAGCAACATGGCCGGTCCGCGAGATGATTGACCGCGTCCAGCGGGCCGCATCCAGCTCCTGGTTCGTATGAAAAGCCGGAGCCGCATACCGGACCACTGCTTCGGTGCCAACGTTGATTTCCAGACGCTTGAGCACGCGTTGCTGAGTTGGCTCACGGCGGAATCGATAATAGGGCGCGCGCCAAAGGGTCCATTGAGCTGCACGCGCTCCGCGTAGGAACTCCGGTCGCTTGAACTGCACGATGTAACTCACGGGGAAGGCTGGCAGGTCCGACCCGAGTGGTTTGGGCAATCCAGAACCCGACCAATTGGTAGACAGGAGGGTCAGTCCGCGGGGACGGGGCGCATTTAGCACTTTCCACAAAACGTGGTCTGGATCCGGATTGGCAGCTGCGTCGAAGCCCAGCAGTTGTTCGAATACTTGCGACGGAGCATAGACAGCCGGATTGCCCCCGGCACCGGTTGCAAGCTCGATGTCATAGGCAATCTCAAATGTCTTCTCAGCGAAGTCAGCGACGGCCACAAAGCGATCGTACAGACCTAAGCCTCGGCCGCGAATCGCTCGAACGGGGCGGTCTCCGCGATGTAGTCGTTGAGGTGCGGGTGCGCGTAGTCAGTGTCCGTCGTCGCCTGCGACGCGTGTCCCATCCAGCGTCCGAGCATGTGAGGCACAATGCCCCCAGCGAGCATCAGTGTGGCGAAGGTCGTACCACCGGACCGTCGGCGGCGGTCCGAGTTCCGACACGACCGGGGAGCGGATCTGGCTCTCTTAGCTTCCCGAGCGTCCAAGACGATCTAAGTGCCCTCACGCCCTAGTGGCTGGCCACGCGATCCGTCTGCGAACCCCAACCGCTGTAGCGTGGTCGAGTGAATGCTTTGGTCGAGCGTTATTGGATCCCGATGGCAGGAGTAATACCGGTCATCGCCCTGGCGTTTGTCCTAGAGATCCGACAGCAGGCAAAGCGCATCAGCCCAGAAAACTCTGTCGGCCGACGCGTCGCCTCGGTTTATTGGGTAGTTGTTGGAATCGGCCTCGTGACCTCTGAGGTATCGGCCCTCAGTGCGATGTTCTTCGATCGGCGGAACGAAGTCGCGGCCTACATCGCACTTTTCGCAGTTGCTCTTGGAATGGCCAACGTGATTTCCGAACCCGTCTGGGCATTGTTCGGCGCACTAAACGCGGACCTACCGACGGTGGTCAGCCAGGTGAGGGGAAAGATGAGAAGTAGTGCTCCCTCATTCATCCGACGCCACATTGAGGCGAAGTGGCGGTCAGGGATCGAAAATGACCTCCAGCGAACCGCAGAACTCTTGACTCGAGTGCGCGCGTCAGCGTCCGAAGCCGCTTCAACAATGGAAGAGCTCCAGCAGTTGCGCGAGTTTCTGGCGCGCAGGGACCAGGGTTCGGTGGAGGCGCGGAATGCGTCTTTTTTCCTCGCATCTGCATCTGTTCTGGAACTAGAACGGTGGCGTCGTGAAACTTTCGACGTCTTCAATGACGTGCAGGACCTCATGGCGTCTACGCGGGCCCGTGCCGACCGGGGGCCATTCGTCGTTGAGGAACGGCCAGCCAAACGACCCGACCTAGGCATCGAGTTGGTAAGGAACCGCCTTACATCGATCGAGTGAACGTTTCGCACAAGTCACTCGGGAGACATGTAGCGATCCCATCGTTTTGCAGTAACTGATGCCAACGGCGCTGTCCCGCGCCACAATGCCCCCATGACGGCACCACCCCCGCCCGACGACGGGCTCACGGACGCGCAGCGCAGCCTGCGCGCGCAGCTGCTCGCGACCGAGCACTGGGGGCTGCTGGCGTCGCGAAGCACGACGCAGAGCGAGGTGCTGACGCGCATCGCGATCTTTCTGACGCTGGTGTCCGCCGGGCTTGTGACGCTCGGGTTCATCGGGCAGGCGAGCGGGTTCCGCGGGTGGTTCGGGGTGGCGGCGCTCGGGGTGCTGTTCGCGCTCGCGCTGCTCGGGCTGGTCACGGAGGTGCGAGCGTTCAACACGGCCAGCGAGGACCTCATGTACGTCGTCGCCATGAACCGGCTGCGGGCGGCGTACGTGGAGCTCGACCCCGGACTGGAGCAATACCTGATGGCGTCTGCGCATGACGACGAGATCGGAGCGCGGATCACGTACCACTTCTTCTATCCGCGTGGGCCGAGTCCCGTGCTCGGCAGCTCCATGATGATCATCACCATCGTGGAGGCGATCGTCGTCGGTCTGCTCGTCGGCGGGGCATCGTGGGCGCTCGGCGCACATCCCGTCGTCGCGGCCGTGCTCGGGTGCCTGGTCGGGGTGGCGGTCGTCGTGCTGTCCCTGCTGTGGGGCATGCGCACGTACAAGAAGGCGTTTCGGGCCCATCGGCCGCTGCGGCCGACCGAATGACCGCTATTCGTTGCCGACGTGCTTGTCGGCTTCGTCGCGCGCGCCCTCGATCTTGTCGTCGAACTTGCCGCCCGTGACCTTCTTCGCGGCGCCGGCGACGCCGTCGAGGAGCTTGTCGCTGACGCCTTCCGCCTGCTCGGAGTTGAGCGCGTCCTTGACCTTCGGGTCGTTCAGGAACTCCTGCGCCTTCTTGGTGATGTCGTCGAAACCAGCCATGCGGCCATCCAACACCTCAGCGCTGCAGGAAGGCCAGTACCGCCAGCACCCGGCGGTGGTCGTCGCCGGAGTCCTCCAGGCCCAGCTTCTGGAAGATGGAGGTGACGTTCTTCTCCACCGCACCGACGCCGACGACCATGCGGGCGGCGATCGCGGCGTTCGTGCGGCCCTCGGCCATCAGCTCCATCACCTCCCGCTCGCGCGGGGTCAGGCGCTCCAGCGGGTCGGTCCGCCGGGTCAACAGCTCGCGGACCACCTGCGGGTCGAGCACCGTGCCGCCCGCAGCGACCCGGGTGACCGCATCCCGCAGCTCATCGAGGGAGGCGATGCGGTCCTTCAGCAGGTAACCCGTGCCGCCTTCGCCGCCGGCGAGCAGCTCCTGCGCGTACGTGCCCTCGACGTACTGCGACAGCAGCAGGACGGCGATCGATGGATGCTCGCGGCGGATTCGCAGCGCAGCCCGCACACCCTCGTCGCGGAAGGTCGGCGGCATGCGCACGTCGAGCACCGCGACGTCCGGCATCAGGTCGGGCACCGCCTCCAGCAGCGTGTCCGCGTCGCCGAACGCGCCGACGGTGTCGAAGCCCGCCTCGTCGAACAGCCGGATGAGGCCCTCGCGCAGCAGGACGGAGTCGTCCGCGACGACGACACGCAGGGGGACGGATTCGCTCGGCACCCACCCAGCCTAGAGCGCGGGCCCGACGCGCCGGGTTGACGCGACACGCCGTCGCGCCGGGGTGGCGGACGGCGTGTTGCGTCAACTGGATGCGCCGGGCACGGTTCGCACTCAGGCGAGCGGGATGCGCGCACCGATCCGGGTGGGGCCGCCCTCGGGGCTGTCCACGACGAGCTCGCCGCGCAGGCCGCGCACCCGCTCCTCCAGGCCGCGCAGGCCGTGACCCTCGACGAGGGAGGCTCCCCCTCGGCCGTTGTCGGTCAGCCAGACGTTCAGCCACGCGGCGCCCGACGCATCCACCGATCGCTCCAGGAAGAGCCGGCCGGCCCGCGCGCCGGAATGCTTGGCCAGGTTCGCGGCGAGCTCCGCGAGCACGTAGTAGGCGTTCCGCTCGATTTCGGGGCTGAAGCGCTCCCCCGGCTGCAGCGACGACTCCACGGTGACCGGGATGGGGCTGCGCGCGGCGAGAGACTCGGCGGCGGCGACCAGGCCGCGGTCCTGCAGGATCGGCGGGGCGAAGCCGCGCGACAGTGCCCGCAGCTCCTCCAGGGTGTCGCCCGCCTGCTGGCGCGCCTCGGCGAGCAGCGTCGCGGCGGCGTCCGGGTCGTCCGTGAGTTTGCGCTCGGCGGCGGCGATGTCCATCTGCAGCCGGATGAGACGCTGCTGCGGACCGTCGTGCAGATCGCGCTCCAGCCGGCGCAGCGCCTGATCCTCCGCCGCGACGGCCGCACCGCGCGAGGCGGAGAGGTCGGCCACCTCCTGCTGCAGCTCCTCCGACGGCCACCGGCCGAGCAGGCCGCGCGCCACCGCCTCGTGCAGCAGCGTCAGACCGCGCGTCACGAACGGCAGGGTCGCGGCGAAGAGGATGCCGGCGATCAGGTACAGGATGCGGTCACCCACAGTCGGGTCGAACGTCGAGGTGGTGCGGAACACCGCATCCACCACCGTCTGGGAGAGGAAGAAGTCGCGGTCGCCCTGCGGGATGAACGGCTCCCAGATCCACCCGGTCAGGCCGCCCAGCGCGACCGACGCCCAGACGATGGTCAGCGTCCACGAGACGATGCTGACGATCGGGTTGATGAGCATCCCGTGCAGCAGGTACAGCCAGTAGTGGCCGTTCGCGAACGGCCCGAACACCGAGCGGAGGAACGTGCGTGGGGTGCCCGGCTTCTCCCAGACCGGTCGCGGGATGGACGGCCGTCCCGCCCAATCCAGTCGCGTCAGCTCGACCAGGCCGAACCCCCGAGCGGTGTAGAAGGCGGCGACGATGATGAAGAAGCCGACGTAGATCACGATGGTGCCGACGCCCGTCCAGAACAGCGACATCAGCACCGTGAGCCCGATGATCGCGATGGGCATCGTCAGGAGCAGGAAGCCGAGCTCGCGCGGCACACCGCGCCACAGCGAACCGTAGTTCGCGCGGGCGGGATGGGGCTGGGATGGCGTCACAGCATCCAGCGTGGCAGAAGGTCGGGCCGTGCCGGGCTGCCCGGTGTCCGTTTCAGTGGTCATGACTGGTGTCCTTTCGTGGGCCGCTTCCGCCGTGCGGAGCGGTGGTGTCTTCCGGAACGACGCCCGCGTGCTCGCCGGGGCGGACCACGACGAACTGGCCCATCATTCCGGCGTCCTCGTGGGCGAGGAGGTGACAGTGGTACATGTAGGGGGCGTCGGGGTCGGTGTAGTCGGAAAACTGCAGACGCAACCGGAACTCGGTCTGCGGTGGCAGGTAGACGGTGTCCTTCCAGCCGGCGAGCTCGGGCGGCGGCGGTGCGCCGCCGATCGACGCGATGCGGAACTGGACGTCGTGGACGTGGAAGCTGTGCGGCAGGTCCATCGTGTTGGTGACGACCCACTCCTCCGCCGTGTCGACGGTGACGGTCTCGTCGACCCGGCCGGACTCCATCTTCCGGCCGTTGATCTCGTGCCCGTCGAGACGGAAGGTGCGCGTGACCTGCGGTTTCGGCAGCGGCTCGGTAGGAGTCAGGGCGGCCGGGACCTCGGGGCGGTGCTCGAGGGACGCGGCGGCGCGCAGCTGCAGCACGTCGAGGGTGTCGGTGCCCGCGTTCATGCCGGGCAGCGGGCCGTCGAGCCCGAGGTCGGGCGGGAATGACCGCAGCACGGCATGCTCCCCCGGCTGCACGGCGACGACGATCTCGGCCCGCTCGCCCGGAGAGAGCCGGATGTGGTCCAGAGCCACCGGCGCCGGGAGGAGTCCACCGTCGGTCGCGATGAGCTGCACGGTCCGCCGATCTGAGAAGCCGAAGTCGTAGGTGCGCGCGGCGGAGGCGTTGAGCAGGCGCAGGCGGACGCGGTCGGTGGTCACCTCGGCGTACGGCCCGATGGCGCCGTTCACGACCAGGGTGTCGCCGATCGGCCCGATGAATCCCGAGGTGGAGTCGGTGAACTGTCCGTCGGATCCGAAGCGCTTGTCCTGCACGATCACCGGCAGGTCGTCGACCCCGTACGTGCGCGGGAGGGCGAGCGCCGCCTCCTGCGGGTCGCGGAGGAGGAACATCCCCGCCATCCCGAGCTGGACGTGCTGCTCGGTCCGCCCGTGCAGGTGCGGGTGGTACCAGAGGGTCGCGGTGGGCTGGTCGATGCGCCAGCGCGGCTCCCATACTTCGCCCGGTGACACCATCTGGTGCGGGCCGCCGTCCATCCGGGCCGGGAGGTGCATCCCATGCCAGTGGACGCTGGTCTCCTCGGTGAGGTGGTTAGTGACGCGTACGCGCACCTCGTCGCCGCGGTCGGCGACCAGGGTGGGGCCGAGGTAGGAGCCGTCGAAACCCCACGTCGTCGTCTTCTTTCCGGGAAGGAATTCGGTCGTACCGGCGCGGGCGTCGAGCTCGAACGTCTTGGTGCCGTCGGCTTCGACAGTCGGGACGGCGAGAGGCGGGACCGGCAGTGGCGTGTCGAAGTCGACCTTTCCGGCCGTGTCGACGGTTCCCGCGCCGAGCCCGCTGCACGCGGCCAGAGTCGCGGCCGACGTCACCGCGAGGGCGACCGTGAGGCCGAGCGCGATGAGGGATGCGCGCGGGCGGCGGAGCTTCGGCGGCGGTGTGGATGTCATGGTTCGAGCCTCGTCGCGCGCGGCTCAGCACCCCATCCCGGGCGCCGCCGAACCCGTACGGGGGTTAACCCGAGTCGCGTGGATGAGAGGGCAGGCTAACTAAGCGCAGCCTTCGCTTCGTTGCGGAATTCGCGGGCCTGAGTAGCGTTATCGCAGGCAGAAGAAAGGACGCCAATCATGACGGACATCGCCGCAACCCAGAGTGTCTCGAACCCGGACGTCGCAGCCGGGGTCGCCCAGTTCCTCACCCCCGTCGTCATCGACCTCACCGCCATCGTGGTCAACGGCAAGCAGGCGCACTGGCACGTGCGCGGGGCCAACTTCATCGGCGTCCACGAGCTTCTCGACACCATCGTCGACCACGCTCAGGAGTGGGCCGACCTCGCCGCGGAGCGCATCGTCGCCCTCGGCCTCCCCGTCGACGCGCGCCTCGGCACCGTCGCCGCCAAGACCACCACCGGCGAGCTCACCGCCGGGTTCCGCCCCTCCAACGAGACCATCGCCGAGGTCATCGCGCAGCTCGACGCGGCCCTCGCCGGGGTGAACACGGCGGTGCGCGAGCTCGCGGAGCTCGATCAGACCAGCCAGGACGTCGCGATCGAGATCGCCCGCGGGCTCGACAAGGACCGCTGGTTCCTGTTCGCGCACATCAGCGAGTAGCAGCCGCCGTACCCGGCGCGAGGGGCCGTCCGCGGATGCGGGCGGCCCCTTCGTTTGTGCGGGCCCCCGACGCTGAGATGGAGTAGTCGGCCTCACCTGCCGGGCGCCAGGGCGCCTGCACGACGGGTTAGCTCGCCTCGTGAAGAGCCGCCAAGTCTCCGACGCACCGCGGCCCGGATGGACATGCGGCACGACCTTGCACCGGTTTCCGACGCTGGGCGGCACGTCGCCGACCCAACCCCGCAGCCCCGCCAGCGTCGGTAAAGTGCCGCGGAGTCTCCGACACACCGCGGCCCGGATGGAGATACGGAACCACCTGGCGCCGATGTCCGACGCTGGGCGGCACATCGCCGACGCAAGCCCGCAGCCCGGCCAGCGTCGGTAAAGTGCGGCCAAATCTCCGCCGCACCGCGGCCCAGATGGAGATACGGAACGACTTGCCGCTGGTCTCCGACGCAACGCCGCAGCCCTGCCAGCGTCGGTAGAGTGCCGCGAAATGTCCGACACACCGCGGCCCGGATGGAGATACGGAACGACCTGGCGCCGATGTCCGACGCTGGGCGGCACGTCGCCGACCCAACCCCGCAGCCCCGCCAGCGTCGGTAAAGTGCCGCCAAATCTCCGACGCACCGCGGCCCGGGTGGAGATACGGAACGACTTGCCGCCGGTCTCCGACGCTGGGCGGCCCATCTCCGACGCAACGCCGCAGACCGGCCAGCGTCGGTAAAGTGCCGCCAAATCTCCGACGTACCGCGGCCCGGATGGAGATACGGAACGACTTGGCGCCGATGTCCGACAGTGGGCGGCACATCTCCGACGCAAGCCCGCAGCCCTGCCAGCGTCGGTAAAGTGCCGCCAAATCTCCGACGCACCGCGGCCCGGACGGAGATACGGAACGATTGGGCGAGGATGTCCGACGTTGGTGCCTAAGGTCCGCCGCGTCATGCGGGCGGGGACAGCTGATTCGTGCCGAATGTGCGCTTTGGCGGGCGCAAACCGCACATTCGTGCTGAATCTGCGAGGCGCGGGTCAGCGCAGGGTGTCGTAAGTGGGGCGGCCGGCGACGAAGGTGGCGGCGACCGGCATCGTGCGGAGGTCGGCAGGGGACGCGGTGAGCGGGTCGCGGTCGAGCACCGCGAGGTCGGCCGGCTGGCCCGGGGCGACGGTCGAGCGCACGGAGGCGGCGAGAGCGGCCTCCGGAGACAGGGACTGCTCGGGATGCCACGGCTCGCGGCCGTCGCGCGAGCGACCGACCGCCGCCGCGATCGCGGCCCAGGGGTCGAGGGGCGCGACGGGGGCGTCGGAGCCGAAGGCGAGGTGGGCGCCGGAGGCGTGCAGCTCGGCGAGAGGGAAAGCCCGGTCGGCACGGTCGGACCAGAGGCGGTCGGCGACGTCCCGGTCGTCCATCGCGTGCTCGGGCTGAACGCTCGCGGTCACGCCGAGGCGCGCGAAGCGCGGGATGTCGGCGGCGTCGATCAGCTGGGCGTGCTCGATCCGGCCGCCCGAACCGACGGCCTCGAACGCGTCCAGCGCACGGCGGTTCGCGTCGTCGCCGATGGCGTGGACGGCGGGGACCAGGCCGTGTTCGACCGCGAACCGCATCCGCTCGACCAGTTCGTCCGGGGTCAGGTTCGCCACGCCGTGGCCGCCGTCGGGATAGGCGTGCGAACAGAGAGCCGTGCGGGTGTTCAGCGAGCCGTCGGAGATCACCTTGAACGGGCCGACCGTGAGCAGGCCAGCCGTGTCATCCACGACGTCGCCGGTGCGCAGGCCCAGCTCTGCAGCGAGTTCCAGGTGCTCCCCGTAGATGCCGAACTCGACACGGAGGTCGGAGGAGCCGGATGCGCCACCCGCGATGCGCCTCCGCCAGACGTCGAGGTTCCAGCCGTACTCCAGGTCGACGATGCCGACCACGCCACGCGTCGCCGCGACCCGCGCCGCGTCGGCCGCCCAGCGGTCGAGCGTCCGGTCATCGGCAGCGGTGAGGAGGCTGGTCACGGCGAAACTCGCGTCCTCCCGCAGCACGGCGTCCGACGTACTGGGCGCGAACCGCGCGGCCGCGGCCGAGTTCAGCCAGGAGCAGTGCAGGTCACCCGCGATCAGTACGACCGGGCGGTCGCCCGCGGCTGCATCGAGCAGCTCGCGCGTGGGAATGTCCGGCCAGAGCGCGTCGTGGAAGCCGAAGCCGACGAGCACGTCGTCCGCCGCATCCGCCGCCGCCGACGCTCCCGCCGCCGACGCCCGTGACCGCACCAGCGCAGCGGCCTCGGCGGCCGACCCCGCCCGGGACACATCCAGGCGACGCGCGGTCTGCGCCCATTGCGTGAAGTGCACGTGCTGATCCCACAGACCAGGCACGAGCCAGCGACCGTCGAGCGCGATGCGCTCCCCCGCCGCGCCGCCACCCGTCGAAGCAGCCGGTGAGACAGACGCGATCCGCCCGCTGTCGAGCACCACATCCACCAGCCCGTCGCGCCCGGGAAGCCGCGCGCCGGCAAGCAGCACCGTCATCGCGCGGCGCGGCGCCGGTCGTGCACGAGACGCATCTCACGCAGCAGGCCGGCGCTGGCGTACGGGCCGTCGCCGCCCAGTTCGTCCATGATCGCGTCGACGATGTGGTCCGGGCGGTTCTGGCTCATCTTCTGCTTGGCGACCACGCGTGTGGGCGTCAGCCTTAGGCCGACGGTGCCCGAGACGATGCGTTCGGCGTAGGCCGCATCCTCCAGTGTGCCGCGCATGCGACGCGGCTCGGGCAGCTCGTCCTCGAAGTGGTCCACCAGCCTGGCCAGCACGTCGAGGTTCTCCTCGTCGCCGAGAAGCTCAGGAACACCCGTGAAGTGAGCGGCGATGAAGTTCCAGGTGGGAACCGCGGGCTTCTCGTCGTACCAGCCGGACGAGATGTAGCCGTGCGGACCCTGCACGATCACGAGCAGCTCGTGCTCCCCCAACTCGTGCAGCTGCTCATCCGGACGGCCGACGTGGCTGAGCAGCGTGAGCTCTTCCCGCGACTCGTCGAGGATCACCGGATAGTGGGAGGCGACCAGCCCTGCGGACGTGTTGCTCACGAACGTAGCCCATGGGTTCTCGCGCACGAGCCGCTTCAGCTCGGCCGGATCGGTCAGGGTGAAGCTCGGATTCTGTCGCACGCGGTCCCCTTACGCCTGGTCCACCGGGCACCAGTACAGCTTGCGGCCGCCCAGCTCCTCCATGAGGATGTTCGTGCCGCAGACCCGGCACGGCAGTCCCTCGCGCTTGTAGACCCAGTGGCGGTCGTCGCGGTTGGCCATCGCCTTACGGTAGGACTGCTCGTCGAGGTCGTCCATCGTCATCATCTGGCCGGTCTCGACGCCGATCCGCAGCAGATGCACCCAGTCGCGCCACAGCGCCCGCACCGTCTCCTCCGGCACCTGCTTGCCCGGCGTGTGCGGGTTCTGCCTGGCGCGGAACAGCAGTTCGGCGCGGTAGACGTTGCCGATGCCGCTCACAACGCTCTGATCCATCAGCAACAGCGCGATGGCGGTCGGCTTGCGGCGCACGATCGAGACGAAGCGGTCCTCCGCCTCCTGGCCGTCGTCGACCTGGGGATCGGGCCCCAGCTTCGCGATGACCGCATCCACCTGCGCCGGGTCGAGCACCTCGCAGGCCGTCGGCCCGCGCAGGTCGGCGACCGCGGTGTCGGTCAGCAGTCGCACGCGCACCTGGCCGATCGGCTCGGGCGGGAACGAGGTGATCTCGGCCTCCACCTTCTCGGACTCGGCCATGCGCAGCCGCGTGCGCCGGGGCGCGCCGATGGAGTGGAGCGAGTTCTCGCCCGCGCTGTCGAGGACGGGCTCGAGGTCGGTGCCGCGCTGGTTCGTCTGGCCCATCCGGCCGTTCGCGCTCGCGATCGTCGGGTCGATGCTGATGTCGCCCGCGAAGTCCCACGCCCCGTACAGGCCGAGGTGCACGCGCAGCCAGAGGTCGTTGTCGAACTCCAGGAACATCTGCTTGCCGACCGCCTTCGCATCGGTCATCACGTGGCCGTCGATGCGCGTCGCATCCGCGGCGAACCGCCCCTGCGGCGACGAGACGGAGACCCGGTGGCCGACGAAGTTGACCGCGAACTGCCGGGCGATGCGATGGACGGAGTGACCCTCGGGCATCAGCGGTCCACGTGCTTGCCCGCGATGTCGCCGGTGGCCTCGTACTCCGCCAGCTGGGCGATGCGGCGGACGTGGCGCTCCTCGAACGAGAAAGGCTCGGCGATGAAGGCGTCGATGAAGCCCGTGGCCTCTTCGACGGTGTGCTGGCGGGCGCCGATCGCGATGACGTTGGCGTCGTTGTGCTGGCGGGCGAGCAGCGCGGTGGACTCGCTCCAGACCAGGGCTGCGCGGGCGCCACGGACCTTGTTGGCGGCGATCTGCTCGCCGTTGCCGGAGCCGCCGAATACCACGCCGAGCGCCTCGACACCGGCCTGCTGGTCGCGCACCACCGCAGCGGCGGCATTGATGCAGAACGCCGGGTAGTCGTCGATGGGGTCGTACTCGACAGGGCCGTGGTCGATCACTTCGTGACCGGCAGCGGTCAGATGCTCCTGCAGGTGCCTGCTGAAGTCGAGTCCGGCGTGATCGGTGGCGATGTGGATGCGCATATCCACAGTCTAGGGACGGCCACCGACGGCGTCGGAACCGGTGGCTAAGGTGGACGGGTGGACACGATCCACCCGTCCGATCCCCTCGAAGGAGTCAGCGTTGCCCGGAGAAAACCTCACCCGCATCGAAGCACAGGAGCGCGCGTCGCTCGTCCGCACCCACAGCTACGACGTCAGCCTCGACCTGACGACCGGTCCGGAGACCTTCCTCAGCACCACGACGGTGCGGTTCTCGGCCACCGCGGGTGCGTCGACCTTCATCGACGCGATCACGCGCACGGTGCACAGCGTCACGCTGAACGGTGCGGAGCTCGACCCGGCGACCGTGAGCGACGGGGTGCGCATCCAGCTCGACGGCCTCCAGGAGGAGAACGAGCTGACCGTCGTCGCCGACGCGATCTACACCAACACCGGTGAGGGCCTGCACCGCTTCGTCGACCCGGTCGACGGCGAGGTCTACCTCTACAGCCAGTTCGAGGTCCCGGACTCGCGCCGCATGTTCGCGGTGTTCGAGCAGCCGGATCTGAAGGCGCAGTTCACGTTCACGGTCACCGCCCCGGCGCACTGGGCCGTCGTGAGCAACTCCCCCACCCCCGAGCCGCAGGATGCGGGCGACGGTAAGAAGGTCTGGTCGTTCGCTCCCACCCCGGTCATCTCCTCCTACATCACCGCGCTGATCGCCGGCCCGTACGAGTCGGTGCACAGTGAGCTGACCAGCCGCGACGGCCGCACCATCCCGCTCGGCGTCTACACGCGCAAGAGCCTCGCCGAGTACCTCGACGCCGACTACATCTTCGACAAGACCCGCGAGGGCTTCGCCTTCTACGAGGAGCGCTTCGACTACGCGTACCCCTTCGAGAAGTACGACCAGCTCTTCGTGCCCGAGTTCAACGCTGGCGCGATGGAAAACGCCGGAGCCGTCACCTTCACCGAGACGTACGTCTTCCGCTCGAAGGTCACCGACGCCATCAAGGAGCGCCGCGTCGTGACGATCCTCCACGAGCTTGCGCACATGTGGTTCGGCGACCTGGTGACCATGAAGTGGTGGAACGACCTGTGGCTGAACGAGTCGTTCGCCGAGTACGCCTCCACCCTCGCCACGGCCGAGGCCACCGAGTGGACCGAGGCGTGGACGACCTTCGCCGCCATGGAGAAGAGCTGGGCGTACCGCCAGGACCAGCTGCCCTCGACGCACCCGATCGTCGCGACGATCAACGACCTGGAGGACGTGCAGGTCAACTTCGACGGCATCACCTACGCGAAGGGCGCCTCCGTCCTGAAGCAGCTGGTGGCGTGGGTCGGCCAGGACGACTTCCTCGCCGGTGTCGCGCAGTACTTCAAGAAGCACGCGCACGGCAACACGGAACTCAAGGACCTCCTGGTCGAGCTGGAGGCCACCAGCGGCCGTGACCTCACCGACTGGTCGAAGAAGTGGCTCGAGACCGCCGGCGTCAACACCCTCCGCCCCGAGCTGACGGTGGATGCGGACGGCACGATCACCTCGTTCGCCGTGCTGCAGTCGGCGGCCGCCGACTACCCGACCATCCGTCCGCACCGCCTCGCGATCGGCCTGTACAACCTCAGCGACGGCAAGTTGGTCCGCGACGAGCGCTTCGAGCTCGACGTCGACGGCGAGCGCACCGAGGTGGCCGACCTCGTCGGCACCCGCCGCCCCGACCTCGTACTCATCAACGACGACGACCTCGCCTACGCGAAGATCCGCCTCGACGAGGAGTCGCTGAAGGTCGCGATCGAGCACCTCTCCGACATCGAGAGCCCGCTCGCCCGGTCGCTCGTCTGGGGTGCGGTGTGGGATGCGACCCGCGACGCCGAGACGAGCGCGAGCGACTACGTGCGCCTGGTGCTCGGCAACATCGCGTCCGAGACCGAGTCGACGACCATCCGCACCACCCTCAACCAGCTGGTGCTCGCCGCTACCGCCTACGTCGCCCCCGAGCGTCAGAAGCAGACGGCTCAGGATGCGGCGTCCGCGCTGTGGGAGCTGGCGAAGGGCGCAGAGGCCGGAAGTGACGCGCAGTTCCAGTTCGTGAAGTTCTTCGCGGCGCTCGCCTCGACCGACGAGCAGCTGGAGACGGTCGCGGCGCTGCGCGACGGCTCCGTGACGCTCGAGGGCCTGACGATCGACACCGACCTGTCGTGGGAGCTGCTCATCGCCCTCGTGGCGGGCGGCGCGGCCGGCAACGCCGAGATCGACGCGGCCCTCGCCGCCGACAACACCGCGAACGGCGGCCAGTTCGCCGCCCAGGCCCGCGCCAGCATCCCGACGCTGGAGGGCAAGCAGGCGGCGTGGGACTCGGTGTTCGGCTCCGACAGCCTGCCCAACACGATCGTCCGGTACACCGGCATCGGCTTCCAGCGCGCGAAGGACAAGAGCGTGCTCGCCCAGTTCGTCGAGCCGTACTTCGCCACGCTGCAGCAGATCTGGACCTCCCGCACGTACAAGATCGCGGAGTACCTGGTCGAGGGCATGTACCCGGCACCGCTGGCGAACGAGGCCCTGCGCGACGCGACCCGGGCCTGGCTCGACGCCAACCCGGAGCCGGCGGCGCTGCGCCGCATGGTGGTGGAGAACCTCGCCGGTGTGGAGCGAGCTCTCGCGGCTCAGAAGCGGGACGCACAGTAACTCGCGCGCACTGACGAACGACGGCAACGAGGGGCCTCACCGCGGTGGGGCCCCTCGTGCCGTGCCCGGGGCCGACCCGCCGTCGTACCGCGGGACGATGACGGCGCGGACCCGTCACCCCTAGTCTCGGAGTCATGATCCAGCTCGATCACCTCACCAAACGCTTCGGCGCGAAGACCGCCGTCGACGACATCTCCGTGACCATCCAGCCCGGCAAAGTGACGGGCTTCCTCGGCCCGAACGGCGCAGGCAAGTCGACCACCATGCGCATGATCATGGGGCTCGACCGCCCGACCCGCGGCCAGGCGCTCATCAACGGCAAGCGGTACGCCGAGTTCCGGTCGCCGCTCACCGAGGTGGGCGCCCTGCTCGACGCCAAGGCCATCCACACCGGCCGCACCGCATACGCGCACCTGCTGTCGCTGGCGGCGACCCACGGCATCCCGAAGTCCCGCGTCCACGAGGTGATCGGCATGACCGGTCTCGAGTCGGTCGCCAGCAAGCGCGTCGGGGGCTTCTCGCTCGGAATGGGACAGCGGCTCGGCATCGCCGCGGCCATGCTCGGCGATCCGGCGACGCTCATCCTCGACGAGCCGGTGAACGGACTCGACCCCGAGGGCGTGCTCTGGGTGCGCCAGTTCGCCCGGCACCTGGCGTCCCAGGGCCGGACGATCTTCCTCTCGTCGCACCTGATGAGCGAGATGGCGCAGACCGCCGACCACATCGTGGTGCTGGGCCGCGGCCGCGTCCTCGCCGACGCCCCGGTGGACAGCATCCTCGCCGCCGCCACCCGCCACGCCGTCCGCGTGCGGACGCCGCAGCCGGAGCAGCTCGCACGAGCCGTCGCCGGCGCGGACGTCGCCGTCACCGGCGTCGAGGCGCAGCTGCTCGAGATCACCGGCCTCACCGCCGCCCAGATCGGCGAGACCGCCGCTCGTGACGGGATCGTGCTCCACGAGCTGACCCCGATCAGCGCCTCGCTCGAGGAGGCCTACCTCGAGCTCACCCAGGACGACGTCGAGTACCGCACGGAGGTCAGCCGATGAGCACCGCCACACACCCCGCCGCCCCGGTCGGGCATCCGCACACCTCGCTCGGCCGCCTCAGCTTCCCGCGCGTGATCCGGTCGGAGTGGATCAAGCTCCGCACCCTCCGGTCGACCTTCTGGACGCTCATCAGCGCCGTCGTGCTCGTGGTCGGCATCGCCGCTCTCGTCGCGGTCACCATCCCCGAGAAATCGGTGCTGGTCGGCCAGGTGCCTGCGGGTCAGCGCGCGGCCATCGAGGCGCAGAGCGCCGCGTTCGCGACCACAGCCGCGACCGCCGGTCTGACGTTCGCCTCCCTGGTGATCGCCGTGCTCGGCGTCCTCGTGATCAGCGGCGAGTTCTCGACGGGCCAGATCCGCTCGTCGTTCACCGCGGTTCCGCGCCGCTTCCCGGTGTTCGCGGCGAAGACGCTCGTCCTGTTCGTCGTCGCCTTCGTCGTCGGCCTCGTGTCGTCGGCCGCGTCCTGGGCGGTCGCCGTCCCGCTCCTCAACAGCAAGGGATACGAGGGCGATCTGCTCTCCTCCGACACGCTGTGGGCGATCCTCGGCGCCGGAGCGTACCTCGGTCTCGTCGCCGTCTTCGCGCTCGGCGTCGGCGCCATCCTCAAGTCGACGGCCGGCGGCATCGCCGGTGCCCTCGGTGTGCTGCTCGTGCTGCCGATCATCGCCAGCCTCATCAGCAGCCTCACCCGCACCGAGTGGGTCGCCGACGCGCAGCACTACCTGATCAGCAACGCCGGACAGGGCCTCGCCGGGGTCGGCAACGGCACCCTCGAGCCCTGGGCGAACGTCGTGACGGTGCTCGTCTGGGCGGCCGTCGCGTTCATCGCCGGGTCGGTGCTGCTGCAGCGCAGGGACGCCTGACCCTCGTCGTGACCTCGGAGGCGACCACCACGCAGACCCCGGGCGGACTCGAACTGCCGAGACCGCCCGGGGTCGTGCGTCGTTTCCTGGCAGCGCATCCCCTGGCCGTCGACATCTTCGTCGCGGCGTTCTACCTCATCCCCTCGGTCGTCGGTGCCCTCGTCGTCTCGGCCGTCCACCCGACACCGCAGGAACTCATCCACCTCGTCCTGTCGGCCGTGGCCGGCGCTGCCCTGCTGGCGCGGCGGCAACAGCCCGCGGTCGTCTTCGCGATCGCGACCGTGCTGCTCGGCACCAGCGTCTTCCTCGGCCGCGACATGGATGTGGTGCCCACCCTGTTCGCGCTGTACGCGCTCGCGGTCTACCGCTCCATCCGCTCGGCGTGGGTGGCGTTCGCGGTGACCTCCGCCGTCACGGTCTCCACGCTCGTCGTGCAGGTGATCCTCACCCAGGCGAAGGTGTTCACGCCGCTCGAGACGGCCGCGATCCCGTCGGGCATCCTCGTCCTGTCGTTCAGCGTCGTCTCCGTGCTGATCGGCAGCAACGTCGGAAACCGCCGGCGCTACCTCAACGCCCTCATCGACCGCGCCCGTCAGCTCGCCCGCGAGCGCGACCAGCAGGCCGAGATCGCGGCGGCGGCCGAGCGGAGCCGGATCGCGCGCGAGATGCACGACATCGTCTCGCACAGCCTCACGGTGATGATCACGCTGGCGGACGGCTCCGCCCGGATGGTGGATGCGGCATCCGGGCGTCCGGAATCCGAGCGGACAGAGCAGGCCGAGCGGTCGGCACAAGCCATGCGGCTCGTCGCGGAGACAGGGCGCGGCGCTCTGGCCGACATGCGCCGCCTGCTCGGCGTGCTGCGCGACGGCGAGGACGGCACCGCCGCACGGGAACCGCAACCGGGCGTCGGCGAGCTCGCCGAACTGGTTGAGACGTTCCGCGCCGCCGGTCTGCCGGTGCGGATCACCGTCACCGGAGTGCCCCCGGAGGACATCGGACAGCAGCTCACCATCTTCCGCGTCGTGCAGGAGGGTCTGACGAACGCGCTCCGGTACGCCCCGACCGCGACGGCCGTGCGCGTCGTCATCGTCTTCCAGCCGGGGACCGTGATCGTAACCATCGACGACGACGCTGCGCTGCATCCCTCCCCCGGGCAGGGCTCCGGGCGCGGGCTGATCGGCCTGCGCGAACGGGTCGGGCTGTACGGCGGGACGCTGGAGGCGGGGCCTCGACCCGGCGGCGGCTGGCGCGTTCGGGCCGTGTTCGACGCGGTGCGCACGGCGGCGCCTGCGGCCACGACGACCGCTGACTCGGCGCCGCCGCCTCCGCCTCCCCCGCCCGGCGACGTCCCGGCAGTGACCGCGGCACCCGCACCGAAGAACCCGAAGGAGAACCCGTGACCGACGCCCCCATCCGCATCCTGCTGGTCGACGACCAGCAGCTGGTCCGCATGGGCTTCCGGATGGTGCTGGAGGCCGAACCGGACCTCGCCGTGGTCGGCGAGGCGGCCGACGGCGCCGAAGCCGTCCGGCTCACCGCGCAGGTGCGACCGGACGTGGTGCTCATGGATGTCCGGATGCCGGTGCTCGACGGCATCGAGGCGACCCGGCGCATCGTCGAGACCGACCCGGGCGCGCGGATCATCATCCTGACCACCTTCGACCTCGACGAGTACGCGTTCGGCGGGCTGCGGGCAGGCGCGAGCGGATTCCTGCTCAAGGATGCGCGCCCCGACGAGCTCATCGGCGCCGTGCGCGCGGTGGCGGCGGGCGACGCGGCCGTCTCCGGCCGGGTGACCCGGGCGATGCTGGAGATGTTCGCCGACCGGCTCCCGTCGGGGTCATCGCCGAACCAGACCGGGCACGACCCGGCGGCCGCCCTCACCCCGCGCGAGCGGGAGATCCTGCTCGCGATCGGCGAGGGCCTCAGCAACGGCGAGATCGGCGCGCGGTTCTACCTGACCGAGTCGACGGTGAAGACGCACGTCGGGCGCGTGCTCTCGAAGCTGCAGCTGCGCGACCGCGTGCACGCGGTGATCTTCGCGTACGAGCACGGGCTGCTGGACCGATGACCCGACCCGGCTCCGATTCCAGGCACCGCCAAGGCGCGGCTCGCTAGGCTCGAAGCGGTATGGAAATCCTCAAAGCGAACTTCTGGACCGATCTGGGCTCCTGGGCGGTCGACGCCGGCTGGAACATCGTCAACGCCGTCTGCATCGTCGCCGGTGCCTTCCTGCTGAGCTGGATCCTGCGCGTCGTCATCCGCAAGGTCGTCGCCCGGATCGTCAGCGGCGTCAAGAAGGGCCAGAACGTCAGCGACACGCAGGCGCTCGTGGCGTCGCCGCTCGCGGCCGTGCGCGTGGTGCAGCGCACGCGGACGCTCGGCTCGGTGCTGACCAACATCGTCAACGTGACGATCGGCATCATCGCGATCATCCTCATCCTCAATGTCTTCGTCCCCGACGTGCTCGGGTCGTTCGCGCTGCTCACGGCCGCGATCGGCGCCGGGCTCGGTTTCGGCGCCCAGAACATCGTGAAGGACGTGCTCAACGGCCTGTTCATGGTCATGGAGGACCAGTTGGGCGTCGGCGATGTGGTCGACCTCGGCTCCGCGACCGGCGTGGTCGAGGCGGTCGGCATCCGCGTGACCCAGGTGCGCGATGTCAACGGGACGCTCTGGTTCGTCCGCAACGGCGAGATCCTCCGCGTCGGCAACATGTCGCAGGGCTGGGCGCGCGTCATCATCGACCTCGCGGTGCCCTACGAGGCCGATGTCGAGGCGGTCGAAGCGAAGATGCTGGAAACCGCGACGGCGCTCGCGACCAGCACCAAGTGGCGCTCGCGCATCCTCGAGAAGCCGGAGCTGTGGGGAATCGAGTCGATCTCGGCCGACGCGATCGTCATCCGCATCGTGTTGAAGACCCGCACCACTGCGAAGGACGACGTCTCGCGCGAGCTGCGCCTCCGCCTCAAGCAGGCCCTGGACGAGATGGATGTGAAGCTCCCGTCGCTCTCTGCCGTCGTGCTGAGCGGATTCGACAGCGCCGCGAGCGTCATGGGCGCGAAGCCCCCGCGCACCCGGCCGAGCCAGGCCGTGACGCCGGAGCCGCCGCTGAAGGGGCGCAAGGCGCGCGCGGCGGCGAAGCGCCAGCAGGCGGCGGGCGGCGGACGGGTGGCCGACCCGGGCGCGATCCGGATCACGCCGGCGGTCGAGGGCGGAGCGTCCGTGCGGAAGGCGGCTGGGGAAAAGGCGGCGGGGGAAAAGGCGCCAAAGCCCGATGCCGACACCGCGCCCCACCCCCGCCCCGAGACGGACGGACCCGCCCGATGAGCATCCCCGTCGGCCCTCAGCCGAGCTTCTACGACCAGATCGGCGGACACGAGACGTTCGTCCGGTTGGTGGACGCGTTCTACCGCGATGTCGCCGACGACCCGGTGCTGCGACCGATGTACCCGGAGGAGGATCTCGGCCCGGCGAAGGAGCGGCTGACGCTGTTCCTGGAGCAGTACTGGGGCGGTCCGACGACGTACAGCGAGCAGCGCGGGCACCCGCGCCTCCGGATGCGGCACAACCCCTTCAAGGTGAACCCGGACGCCCGTGACCGCTGGCTGACCCACATGCGGACCGCGGTCGGCGAACTCGACCTCCCGCCGCTGCAGGAGGAGACGCTCTGGAATTACCTGGAGCGGGCCGCGTTCGCTATGGTCAACACATTCGAGGAGTAGCGCTCCTCCCGCCATCCCGGTGCCGAAGGAGACACGGATGACCTACGAACCCGACGCGATCGTCGTCGGCGCGGGCCTTGCGGGCCTGGTCGCCGCATCCGAACTGCTGGACGCGGGGCGCCGGGTCACCATCGTGGAGCAGGAGCCGTCCGCCTCGTTCGGCGGGCAGGCCTGGTGGTCGTTCGGTGGGCTCTTCCTCATCGACTCCCCCGAACAGCGCAGGATGGGCGTGCACGACTCCCTCGCGCTTGCCCGCGACGACTGGTTCGGCACCGCCGGCTTCGACCGCGACGAGGATCACTGGCCGCGGCAGTGGGCGGAGGCGTACCTGCAGTTCGCGGCCGGTGAGAAGCGGGCCTGGCTGCACGAGAAGGGCGTGCGCTTCTTCCCCGTCGTGGGATGGGCGGAGCGCGGCGACGGAAGGGCCGGCGGTCACGGCAACTCGGTCCCCCGCTTCCACATCACGTGGGGCACCGGTCCGGGGGTCGTCGAGCCCTTCGCGCGACGCGTGCAGTCGGCGGCGGCGAACGGACGCGCGGCGATCCGCAATCGGCACCGGGTGGACGAGCTGATCGTCGAGGACGGCCGGGTCACCGGCGTGCGCGGCGCGGTGCTCGCACCGGACACCGCCGGTCGCGGTGCGCCCAGCAACCGGGACGTCGTCGGCGACTTCGAGCTCCGGGCGCCGGTCGTCATCGTCGCCTCCGGCGGGATCGGCGGAAACCACGACCTCGTCCGCGCCGCCTGGCCTGCGCGGCTGGGCGAGCCTCCCGCATCCATGCTTTCCGGAGTGCCGGCCCACGTCGACGGCCGCATGCTGGCGATCGCGGAGACCGCGGGCGCGCACCTGATCAACGGCGACCGGATGTGGCACTACACCGAGGGCATCCAGAACTGGGATCCGGTGTGGGAGCGGCACGGCATCCGCATCCTGCCCGGCCCGTCATCCCTGTGGCTGGATGCGCACGGCGACCGACTGCCGTCGCCGCTGTATCCGGGATTCGACACGCTCGGCACGCTGGAGCACCTGCGGCGGACGGGTTCGGACTACAGCTGGTTCGTGCTGACCCAGAAGATCATCGAGAAGGAGTTCGCGCTCTCCGGCAGCGAGCAGAATCCCGACCTGACCGGCAAGGACGTGCGGCTGCTCGCCAAACGCGTCGCTCCGGGCGCACCCGGGCCGGTGGAGGCGTTCAAGGAGAAGGGCGCCGACTTCGTGGTCGCCGACACGCTCGACGAACTGCTGGCCGGGATGCAGCGCATCGCGGACGTCCCGCTCGACACCGAGCTGGTCGCACGGCACGTGCACGAGCGCGACCGTCAGCTGGACAACGAGTTCGGCAAGGATCTGCAGCTCGCCGCCATCCGAGCCGCGCGCCGTTACCGGGGCGACAAACTGATCCGCGTCGCAACGCCGCACAAGCTGCTCGACCCGGCGGCGGGACCTCTGATCGCGGTGAAGCTGCACATCCTGACCCGGAAGAGCCTCGGCGGCATCGAGACGGACCTCGACGGGCGGGTGCTGTCGGCCGATGGGTCGGTGGTTCCGGGCCTCTACGCGGTCGGTGAGGCGAGCGGCTTCGGCGGCGGAGGGATGCACGGCTACCGCGCCCTGGAGGGCACGTTCCTCGGCGGCTGCCTCTTCTCGGGCCGCCAGGCCGGTCGAGCCGCCGCCCGCGCCTGACCGTCCCTCGATGCGCGCTTCTCACACCAACAGCTCCTGACTTTTTCGCGATTCAGCGTCGCATTCGTGCGAAAAACTCAGGAGCTGTTGGCTTGTCAGCGGCGGAGGGTCCAGGCCTGGCGGCGGACGAGGGTGTGGCCGCGGCGCGTGGTGAGGCGCGTCCAGCGGCCCGTCTCGTGGATGGTGACCGTGTCGTCGTCGCCGACGAAGCCGAGGCTGTCCGCGGCGAATGCGGCGCCCGCGGGGATGTACTCCAGGTCGTCGATCGGGCGGCCCCACACCTCGGCACGGACGCGCTGCACCAGCTGCTCGCCTGTGCCGGTCGGCACGGCCTCTGCGACCTCGGCGACGCCCGTCTTCGCGGTCGACTGCAGCAGGGCGGACGATGTCTCGCCGACCTTCTGCCACCCTCCCCGCGGCGGCGAGATGCCCGCCCACGTCACGGTCGACACCTCGAGCGGCAGGCGGATCTCGATCGGCGCGGCCGTGCCCTCGGCGCCGGTGCCCTCAGCCTCGGCGGCCTCTGCGCTCTCGCGCACCCGCGCCACCCGGTCGAGCAGCGAGCGGATGGGAACGACGACATCGAACTCCACATCCGCACCCGTCGCGAAGGTCCGCAGGCCCAGCACGGTCGGCGTCTCATCCATCAATCCCCGCGGATACAGGATCGCCGTGTAGACGGCCAGCACCCCCGATCCGGCGATCAGGCGCACGGAGCCCTCCTCGACACGGGCCGCCCGCGACAGATAGGTCTGCAGATCGGCGACGGCGAGGAGATCGACTAGAGAAAACGACTGGCTCATCGGATGTCTAAACTACCAACACACCACCGACTTGGAGGCACCGTGACCGAGCCCCTGGCTTCCCTACTGACCGCGCTCGATCTGACCGACACCGGCGCCCGCACCAGTGAGGACATCTTCACGGGCCCATCGCAGTGGATGCCGCTGGGCCGCGTGTTCGGCGGCCAGGTGCTCGCGCAGTCCATCATTGCGGCCACCCGGACGGTCGACGACGACCGCAGCATCCACTCGATGCACGGATACTTCCTGCGTCCGGGCGACGTGAACTTCCCGATCACGTTCTCCGTGGACCGCATCCACGACGGGCGGTCCTTCTCTCGGCGCCGCACCCAGGCGTATCAGAACGGGCTCCCCATCCTGTCGATGATCGCCTCGTACCAGACCGAGGATGAGGGCATCGAGCACCAGGACGCGATGCCCGAGGGGCTGCCGGACCCGGAGAGCCTGCCGTCGACGGCGTCGTCGCTGGAGGACGTGCGCCATCCCGTCGCGCAGTACTGGGCCAGCCAGCGCCCGTTCGACATGCGGCACGTCACCTCGCCGGTCTACCTCTCGGTCGAGGGCGACCGGGTCGCGCACCAGGCGGTCTGGTTCCGAACCATCGGTGACATGCCCGACGATCCCCGGCTGCACCAGGCCGCACTCGCCTACGCGAGCGACTACACGATCATGGAGTCGATCATGCGGCGGCACGGCATCGCCTGGGCCACCCCGGGGCTCAAGGCCGCGAGCCTCGACCACGCGATGTGGTGGCACCGGCCGGCCCGGGTGGACGAGTGGCTGCTGTACGTGCAGGAGTCGCCGACCGCCGGCGGCGGGCGCGGGTTGGCGGAGGGGCGCATCTTCACCCGCGATGGACGCCTGGTGGCGAGCGTCGCGCAGGAGGCGACCATCCGGCTCCCGCGCGCCGAGGACTGAGCGAGCCGACCGGCCGCTGCCGACGCCCTAGTCGAACGTGCTGCGCAGCAGTACCGTCCCGCCCGCTGCGCGGATGTCCACCGAGGCGATGTCCGCGATCGGGATGCTCGTCGTCGCGACGGGCGTCGCAACTGTTCCGGCCTCCGCCGTCCAGGTCGAGATCTCGTGCTGCGTGCCCGAACGGTCGGTGACGACCATCGCGTAGGTCCACGCTCGGTCGCCGTCGTCGCCCCCGAGGTGGGCGTAGCGGCAGTCGGAATCGATGCGGGTGCCCCACGGTTCCGCGGTCAGCCGGAGGTCGGCGGTGAGCGGGCTCGGTTCGACCTGTTTCATGACCACGGCAGCGGTGGGCGTGGATGCGGGCTGCAGGATCGCGGGCAGGGCGAAGGCGGCGAATCCCACCACGATCGCGGCGGCAGCGGCGGACAGCCCCGCCACCAGCCAGCGGGACCGAATGCGACGCCGGCGTGCCTGGTGCAGCAGCGACGGGAGCACGTCGGGCGACGGTCCCTCGGAGTCGGGCCGATCGGTTGCGCTCGGCGTCGGCAGCGGCTCCTCCAGGAGCGCTGCGGCCTGCTCGCGCGGCACGCGGCTGAGGATGCCCGGCATCCCGGCCAGCTCGGCCACCGCCTCGGAGCATCGGTCGCACTCGCGCAGGTGCGCCTCGAAGGCGCGGCGTTCCGTCGGTGAGAGCGCGCCTAGCACGTATGCGGCGTCCCAGGTGGCGAACTCGTCGTGCGTGGTCATCGTTCCGTCACCCCTCTCTCCTGAAGTGCGAGCCTCAGGGCTCGCAGGCCGTAGTGGAGGCGCGACTTGACCGTGCCCTCCGGGATGTCGAGCTCGCGCGCGATCTCGGCGATCGAACGTCCGCCGTAGTAGGCGTGCACGATGACCGCGCGGTGCTCGACGGACAGCTCCGCCAGGGCGTCCGACACCAGCCACGCGTCGAGGACGGCGTCCGCCTCGCTGTCCGGTGCAGGATGCTCCGGCAGCGTGTCCGTGCCGAACTCGTGCCGGTGGGCGGCGCTGCGGCGGCCGTCGATGACGAGATTCCGGGCCACGGTGAAGAGCCAGGTGCGCGCGGACTGCTGCGATTGGTCGAGCACGGAGGGCTTCCTCCAGGCGCGCAGGAGGGTCTCCTGCACCACGTCGTCGGCCATCGCACGGTCGCCGGTGAGGTGCACGACGTACCGCCAGACGGCTTGCGCGTGCTGGTCGTGCAGCTCGCGCAGCAGGCGGGCGTCCTCCTCCGGCATGTTCACCTCCACCTCGTACACGATGCAGCCGACGGAAAGGTTCATGCGGAACGGTTGAACCGACCGCGCGACCGTCTCGTGATAACCGTAGAAGACGCATCCGCCGAACGGGAGGAATCCGCATGAACGACCACGCACCGCTCACCCGCCGCACCCTCGTCACGATCGGCGGGGCCTCCGCCGGCGCGGTCCTGCTCGCCGCCTGCACACCCGGCGGCGGACAGGACGCGAACGGATCCGGATCCGGCTCCGGAGACGGCGGGTCGTCCTCGGGCGGCGGCGGCACGGCCGAAGTGTCGCTCGCGTCCATCCCGGTCGGTGGTGCCGTGTCTGCCACGCTCGCGGGCAAGCCCATCGTGGTGTCGCAGCCGACCGCCGGTCAGGTGGTGGCGTTCAGCGCCGTGTGCACGCACCAGGGATGCACGGTCGCGCCGCAGGGCAAGGAGTTCGACTGCCCGTGCCACGGTTCGAAGTTCGACGCGACGACGGGCGATGTGCTCAACGGCCCTGCGCGTGATCCGCTGCCGAAGCTGAAGGCGACCGTGTCGGGCGACTCCGTCACCGTCACCGCGTAGGGCGCGCCGTGGAGGTCAACGGACTGCCGCTGCACGTCCTGCTGGTCCACTTCGTCGTCGTGCTGGTGCCGCTGACGGCGATCGCCGCGCTGCTGGTGCCGATCTGGCCGGCCGCACGCCGGCGGCTCGGGATCGTGGTGCCGTTGCTGGCGCTGGCGGACCTGATCCTGGTTCCCGTCGTCGTGGAGGCCGGTGAGTGGCTGCAGGCGCGGCTGCCGGCCACCCCGCTGATCCAGCAGCACGCTGCGCTGGGCCACGGTCTGCTGCCGTGGGTGATCGCGCTGTTCGTGTTCACCGTCGTCCAGTGGGCGTGGTTCTTCTTCTTCGACCGGCCGGACTCGCCACGCCGGCCGAGCGTGGCGGTGCGCCGCACCGCGATCATCGTGCTGACGGTGATCGCGGCCGTGCTGGCCGTCGGAACGGTCGTCGAGGTGGTCCTGATCGGCGAGGCGGGCTCGCGGGCGGTGTGGGAGAACTCGTTCAGCCCGGACCCGGTGCAGAGCAGCCCGGCGCCGACACCGGCCCCGTGAGGGCGGAGCGGGGCGTCGTCTAGGACCGCTTGGCGAACGCCACGGGCTCGTCGAGGTACGGCGTCCAGGCATCCCGCTCGCGCTCGTTGATCCGGCGCGGCCTCTGCGTGGTCGCGTCGACGAGCACGATCGTCGTGGCCGCGCGCGTGAACAGCGTCTTCGGCTCCGTGCCCTCCGGCGACCACACCTCGTAGCAGACTTCGAGGCTCGCGCCGCCGAGGCGGCCCAGCCAGAGCTGCACGTCGAGCGGTTGGCGGAGGTACGGGATGGGCGCCAGGTACTCGATCTCCTGCCGCGCGATCAGCGTCAGGGTGTCTGCGCCCGGACGGCCGTCGAGGACAGCGGTCGACCCGCCGACGGCCTCGCCGCTTCCCGCCGCCACGCCGCTCGTGTCGCCGCTGGAGTCGTCGGTCGCCCAGAACGCCTCGATGCGCGCCTCCTCCAGGAGGCGCAGCATCTCGGCGTTGTTCACGTGGCCGTAGGCGTCGAGGTCGCTCCAGCGGAGCTTGATCGGGACGTGCAGTCGCATGGCCGGCCGTCTCAGTCGCGCGTGAGCTTGCGATACGCGGAGCGGTGGGGCTTGGCGGCGTCGGGGCCTAGACGCTCGACCTTGTTCTCCTCGTATGCCTCGAAGTTGCCCTCGAACCAGTACCAGTCGGCCGGGTTCTCCTCGGTGCCCTCGTAGGCGAGGATGTGGGTCGCGATCCGGTCGAGGAACCACCGGTCGTGGGTGATGACCACCGCGCAGCCGGGGAACTCGAGCAGGGCGTTCTCCAGGCTGGAGAGCGTCTCGACATCCAGGTCGTTGGTCGGCTCGTCGAGGAGCAGCAGGTTGCCGCCCTGCTTCAGGGTGAGGGCGAGGTTCAGGCGGTTGCGCTCACCACCGGAGAGCACGCCCGCCTTCTTCTGCTGGTCCGGTCCCTTGAAACCGAAGGTGGAGACGTAGGCGCGCGACGGCACCTCGGTCTTGCCGACCTGGATGTAGTCGAGCCCGTCGGACACGACCTCCCAGACGTTCTTGTTGGGATCGATCCCGCCGCGGGTCTGGTCGACGTACGAGATGTGCACGGTCTCGCCGACCTTCAGGTCGCCCCCGTCGAGCGGCTCGAGGCCGACGATCGTCTTGAACAGCGTCGTCTTGCCGACACCGTTCGGGCCGATGACGCCGACGATGCCGTTCCGGGGAAGCGTGAAGGTGAGGCCGTCGATGAGCTTGCGGTCGCCGAAGCCCTTCTCGAGGTTCTTCGCGTCGATGACGACCTGACCGAGGCGCGGCCCCGGCGGGATCTGGATCTCCTCGAAGTCGAGCTTCCTCGTGCGCTCCGCCTCGGCCGCCATCTCCTCGTAGCGGGCCAGACGGGCCTTCGACTTGGCCTGACGCCCCTTGGCGTTGCTGCGCACCCAGTCGAGCTCCTCGGAGAGGCGCTTGGCCAGCTTCGCGTCCTTCTTGCCCTGGATCTCGAGGCGCTCGCGCTTCTTCTCGAGGTAGGTCGAGTAGTTGCCCTCGTACGGGTACAGGTGCCCGCGGTCGACCTCGGCGATCCACTCGGCCACGTGGTCGAGGAAGTACCGGTCGTGGGTCACGGCGAGAACGGCGCCGTGGTACTTCGCCAGGTGCTGCTCGAGCCAGAGCACGCTCTCGGCGTCGAGGTGGTTGGTGGGCTCATCGAGGAGCAGGAGGTCGGGCTTCTGGAGCAGAAGCTTGCAGAGCGCGACACGGCGCTTCTCACCACCCGAGAGCGTGTGGACCGGCCAGTCCCCCGGCGGGCAGCGGAGCGCATCCATCGCCTGGTCGAGCTGCGAGTCGAGATCCCACGCGTCGGCGGCGTCGATCTGCTCCTGCAGCGTCCCCATCTCGGCGAGGAGCGTGTCGAAGTCGGCGTCCGGGTCGGCGAGGAGTCCGGAGATCTCGTTGAAGCGGTCGACCTTCTGCTTGATCTCGCCCACGCCCTCCTGGACGTTCTCGAGCACGGTCTTGTTCTCGTCGAGCTCGGGCTCCTGCATCAGGATGCCGACGGTGTATCCGGGGCTGAGCTTGGCATCGCCGTTGGAGGGCGTGTCCAGACCGGCCATGATCTTCAGGATGGTGGACTTACCGGCGCCGTTCGGACCCACGACGCCGATCTTCGCTCCCGGCAGGAACGCCATCGTGACATCGTCGAGGATCACCTTGTCGCCGACCGCCTTGCGGGCGCGCACCATCGAGTAAATGTATTCGGCCACTCTTCTTCTTCAACTCCCTGTCGTCGGCTTACTGCCGTATTCGAGGATACCGGCCCTGCGCCGCCTCCCGGGCGGCTCCGGCCCTACCACTCGATCGGACGGGTCTGCCCGATGAGGCAGTTCCCGGTGGACAGCACGGGCGTCACCATGCTGGAGTAGCCGCCCGCGTCGGCGCCGTTCTGGCCGATCAGGCAGCTGTCGCCCATCCGCACCGAGAACTGGATCGAGTTCGCCTTCAGCCCGATGGTCGTCGTATCGACGGTCACCTGCATGTCGGCCTTGGCGAAACCGGCCTTGACAAGCGCGTCGATGAAGTCGCGACCCTGGGCGTTCGGGTTCGCCGCAAGCGTCGCGTGGTTCACCGTGTCGAAGTAGGCGAGGTTCTCCTGCGCCGTGCCGCCCGGCACCAGACCAGCCGGCGTCGGTGTGGCCGTGCTCGTCGCCATCGGCGTCGCCGTGGGCGTCGCAGACGCTTTCGGCGTGGATGCGGTGCACCCGGCGAGAGCGAGAGCCACGGTCAGTCCGGCCACCAGGGTGAGAGCGGAAGCAACGGGCGAACCGGTCCGGCGGACTACGGAAGACGGCATATCCGGCATCTTAGGGTGCCGCCGCTGGGATTCCCTCGGGAGGCGCCGGTGAGGGATCACCGTCGGTATCCGCTGCGGCCGCCCGTGTGAACCGTGATCGCCCCCAGGTGAGGTCGTGCCCGATGGACTCCGCCTCGATCTCGACCGTCATCCCCTGCTTCTCACCCGACCACTCGCGCAGGCACAGTCGCCCGGCGACCAGCACCGGGTCACCCTTGGTGATGGACTCCGCCGTGCCCAGCGCGAGACGCCGGAAGGCGCTCACGGTGTACCAGTTGCTGCCGCCGTCTTCCCACGAAGACGCCTGGCGGTTGTAGCGGCGGTGCGTGGTGACGAGCCGGAAGCTCGTGATCGGCAGCCCGCCTTCGGTGACCAGGTGACGGGGCTCGGTGGCGACGAAGCCGCGGACCGCAACGGTATCGGACATGTTCTCCTCTTCTCTGCGCCCGCTCCTGCGGCGGGCACAGCCCCAGCCTCGCTGCTCCGTGGGCGTCGCGAGCCGCGGGTGGAGAATCTGTGGAGAACGGGCCTAGTCCGGAAGAGGTGGACGGATTCAGGCCGCCACGTAGTCCGCGTACGACGCGCGGATCTTGTTCACCTTCGGCAGGGCGACGGCGAGACAGTAGCCCTGGCCCGGGTTCTTCGCGAAGAAGTCCTGGTGGTACTCCTCCGCGCGGTAGAAGGGCCCGAGCGGCTCGATGGTGGTCACGATCCCGCCGTCCCAGTACTCGGCGGCGCGGTCGCGCGCACCCTCGAACAGCTCGCGCTGATGCTCGCTGTCGTAGAACATCGCCGAACGGTACTGGGTGCCGATGTCGTTGCCCTGCCGGTTCAGCTGCCGCGGGTCGTGCAGCGTGAAGAAGACGTCGAGGATGACGCTCGGCGGGATGACCTCGGGGTCGAACGTCACCGCCACCGCCTCCGCGTGCCCGGTGCGACCCGTGCACACCTCTTCGTAGGTGGGGTCGACGGCGGTCCCGCCGGTGTAGCCGGACACGACGTCCTGCACGCCGCGGAGCACGCGGTACACGGCATCCAGGCACCAGAAGCATCCGCCTGCCAGCACGAAGGTCTGCATGGGGTCCCCTTTCGATCGTCGTCTCCATTCTGCCGCGCCCGTGAAGCCCGCGCGCAGAGGACGCCGTGCGCCCGTTTGACGACACGACGCAGAGGGTCCGCGGCCAGGTGGACAACCGCGGCTACCATCACGGCATGCAGTGGTGGAATGACTTCGTCGATTGGCTCACGTCGCCGGCCGCGCGCCCGGCGCTCTTCTACGCGGCGGTCCTCGCGGTCGCCGTGATCGTCTCCGGCCTGATCTCCGCGTGGATCGCCCGAGGCGCCCTCAAGGGTCTGCTCTCCCGCACCGACCGCCAGCAGAAGGCGTCCGCGATCGCCGCCCTCGTGGATGCCGCGACCGAGGCCTCCGTCTGGAACTCCCTCACCCCGGCCGAGCAGGTGCTCTCCGACCGCGCCGTCGGCCAGGCCGACATCATGGTCCGGCTGCTCCCGATCAAGACGGCAGGCCTCGCGGCCACCTGGGCGGGCCACCAGCTCGCCGAGATGAAGCGGGCTTCGGCCACCTTCGGCTACCAGCTCGACCCGGCGATCGCGGAGTTCCGCGACCGCCTGCTCGAATGGCAGAACAACCCGCGTCGAGCTCGCCGCATCTTCCAGAGCGACCTCGAGCGGTGGCGGTTCGAGAACACCGACACCGAGCGGTCGCTGATCGCGCAGCAGGACGCGTGGGTCGCGCAGCAGCACCACGACCAGTACGCCGCGCCGGCGACCACAGCCGCTCCGGCCGCTGCGCCCGCGCAGGACGACACGGCCGAGACGAACCCGTTCGTCCAGGCCGCCGCGGCCGGCGCTCGGCCGCAGGACACCGCGCCGACCACGCGACTCGGGCAGCCCGTCTGACGACCGCCGCTCCGGCGGCATCCACTCCACCCGACACGAAGGGCGCCGGCATCACGCCGGCGCCCTTCGTCGTTGCTCCGATGATCAGCGGCTGTACGCGCCCTCGCCCCACCACGAGTCGAACAGGCTCGCCGGAGGCTGCCGCTTGTGCTCGGTCGCCCGGTATCGCGCCTCCAGCGCCTCCGCGACCTCGTCCGACACGTCCTTCCCCTCCAGGAAGTCGTCGATGTCGACGTACGTCAGCCCGAGGTTGTCCTCGTCGGTCTGGCCCGGGTTGAGGTCGAGCAGGTCGGCCGTCGGTGCCTTCTCGTACAGCCGGGCGGGCGCACCCAGGTGCGCGAGCAGCTGCTTGCCCTGCCGCTTGGTGAGGCCGCTCAGCGGGAGGATGTCCGTGCCGCCGTCGCCATATTTGGTGAAGAAACCGGTCACCGCCTCCGCCGCGTGGTCGGTGCCGATCACGAGGAGACCGCGCTGGCCGGCGATCGCGTACTGCGCGACCATGCGGATCCGGGCCTTCACGTTTCCCTTCACGAAGTCGGTCATCGGCTCCCCGAGAGCATCCGCGTACTCGTCCTCGACGCCGTCGGTGCCGCGCTGGATGTTGAACACGACCGAGCTCTTCGGCTGGATGAAGGACAGCGCCAGCTGCGCGTCCTCCTCGTCCCGCTGCACGGCGTACGGCAGACGGACCGCGACGAAGTCGGCGTCCGTCCCCTCCGCGGCCAGTCGCTCGACCGCCAGCTGGGCGAGCCGGCCGGCGAGACTGGAGTCCTGGCCGCCGCTGATTCCGAGGACGAAACCGGCCGCACCCGTCGACCGGAGGTAGTCGACCAGGAAGCCGACGCGTCGCTCGACCTCGGCGGCCGGGTCGATCTCGGGACGGACGTGCAGCTCTTCGATGATCTGTGCCTGAAGTTCGCGCATGACGCCACATTATCCCCGTCCGGTTTCGCCCGTGTGAACGCCTCCGTCCTCCACGAACGGTCTGCCGCGGACGCCGCGGCGGTCGCTAACATGCGCCCATGGAACCCGCCGTCTCGAGCGTTGTGCTCGTCCCCCTGCTCGGCGTCCTGGCCGCCCTTCTCACCACCGCGGTCGGGCGGTTCGTCAAGATCCCGCTCGTCGTGTTCGAGATCGTCCTCGGTCTGATCATCGGCCCCAGCGTCCTCGGCTGGGTGCCGGAGACGGCCGGTCTGGATGCGATCGCCAACTTCGGCCTCGCCTTCCTGTTCTTCATGGCGGGCAACGAGATCGACTTTCCGGCCATCGCCGGCCGGCCGCTGCGTCGGGCATCCCTGGTCTGGCTGTTCTCCCTCGTCTTCGCGATCGTGCTGGCCACGCTCATCGCGGGATCCATCGTGCCCGGCGTCTATGTCGGCATCGCTCTCACCTCGACGGCCCTCGGCACCCTGATGCCCGTGTTGCGCGACGCCGGGGAGATGCACACACCGTTCGGCCGGGTCGTCACCGCGATCGGCGCTGTCGGCGAGTTCGGCCCGCTGCTCGCGATCTCGCTGTTCCTCAGCGGCCGGAAGCCACTGGCCGCCGCGCTGGTGCTGATCGGGTTCGCCGTGATCGCCGGAGCAGGGATCTGGATCGCCTCGCGCGGAGGCCACGAGCGATTCCACCGGCTCGTCCGTGCGACGCTGCACACCAGCGGCCAGTTCGCCGTGCGATTCGTGGTGTGCGTCATCGCGGCTCTCGTCGGTCTGAGCATCGCGCTCGGGCTCGACATGCTGCTCGGCGCGTTCGCCGCGGGGGTGCTCTGCCGCATCCTGCTCTCCGGGGCGAAGCCGGAGGACGCCCATCACATCGAGAGCAAGCTCGAGGCCGTCGCCTTCGGCGTGCTGGTGCCGGTGTTCTTCATCAACACGGGCATCGGCTTCGACTTGAAGGCGTTGCTCGGAGACCCGCGGGCGCTGATCCTGCTGCCGATCTTCCTCGTCCTTCTGCTGCTCCTGCGCGGCATCCCGGCGTCGTTCCTGGCGCCGCCGGGCTCGACGTTCCGCGACCGGGCTGCGCTCACGCTGTTCAGCGCGACCGGGCTGCCGATCATCGTCGCCGTGACCGCGATCGGCGTGCGCGAGCACGACCTGCAGGTCGGCACCGCGACGGCCCTGGTCGGAGCGGGCATGCTCTCCGTGCTGCTCTTCCCGCTGATCGCGCTGACCCTCCGCCGGAAGTCCGCCGACGGCGGCGTACGGCCTGCCGATCCGGACGCCGTGCCGATCGAAGGCTGAGCCGGATCAGGCCACGCGGCTGACGGCGCGCGCCAGGATCGCGGTGGTCAGCGCATCCACCGGCTCCCGCGCGGCCGACGGGTTGGAAAGCAGCGTGAAGTCGACGTGGCCGAGCTCCGGCAACCCGAATCGGTTCGTCACCTTGATGAGGTCGGTGGGGATGAGCGAGCGGGGGAAGACGGCGACGCCGATCCCTGCCCGGACGGCGGCGAGCACGCCGTTCACCTCACGGGTGTTGCAGGTGATCCGCCAGGTGCGGCCCGCGGCCTCCAGGGCGTCGATCGCGGCCTGACGACTCAGGCTCGGGCCCTGGTAGGAGATGAGCGGCACGGGTCCATCGGGATCGAGCACGGTCTTCTCCTGCCCCATCCACACGAGCTCGTCGGTCGCCACGACCGCCCCCTCCGTCGTGCCCGGCGTCTGCTTGATGAAGATGAGGTCGAGCTGGCCGGCCTTCAGCTTGCGGTGCAGCGGGCCGGACTGATCGACCGTCAGCTCCAGATTGATCTGCGGGTTCTGCTGACGGAAGTGGCGCAGGATGCGCGGGAGCGTCGTGATCGCGAGATCGTCGGCCGCCCCGAAGCGCAGACGCCCGCGCATGGCCGACCCGCTGAAGTAGCTGTCCGCCTCGGCGTGCGCGGCCAGGATGGTGCGGGCGAAGCCGGCCATCGCATCCCCGTTGTCCGTCAGCCGCACCTCTCGCGTGTCGCGGGCGATCAGCTGGCGCTTCGCCGCCTGCTCCAGCTTGCGGATGTGCTGGCTCACCGTCGGCTGACTGATGCCCAGCCGCCCGGCGGCCTTGGTGAAGCTGCGCGTGTCGGCGACGGCAAGGAAGGTCTGCAGCAGGACAGGGTCGAACATTCGCATCCATTCGAAAAGCCAATGGGACTTATAGCCGTGATCGGCTCCAAGAATAGTCCCGATTGCGTAGTGTCGAAGGGAGACTTCATACGGAACCAGCGACGACATCGAGGTAACACGCACGTGGCGCACTCCCCCGCAGCGGCCCCGCCCACCGGACCCATGCCGGTCCTCTCCACCCGGCCGCCGTGGCGCGAGACGTTCGCCTCCCTGCGGGTGCCGAACTACCGCCGGTTCGCGGCGAGCAACCTGGTCGCCAACACGGCGGTGTGGATGCAGCGCATCGCGATGGACTGGCTGGTGCTGCAGCTCTCCGGAAGCGTCGCCGCCGTCGGCGTCACCGTGTTCATGCAGTTCACGCCGATGCTGCTCTTCGGCCTCTGGGGCGGGGTGATCACCGACCGGTACTCCAAGCAGCGGCTGCTCGTGATCACGCAGTCGTGCGCGGCCGCCCTCGCGGCGCTGCTCGCTGTCCTCACCCTGACCGGCGCCATCGAGGTCTGGCACGTCTACGCGATCTCGTTCACCCTCGGTCTCGTCACGGTCGTGGACAACCCGGCACGTCAGGTGTTCGTCAACGAGCTCGTCGGTCCGCGCTACCTGCGCAATGCGATCAGCTTGAACTCGTCGATCTTCCAGCTCGGCGGGCTGATCGGCCCGGCGGTCGGCGGCATCCTCATCACCGCGGTCGGCGGCGGATGGTCGTTCGCCATCAACGCCGTCGCCTGCCTCGCGGTCGTGTTCGCGGTGGCGACGCTCAAGCGGTCGGAGCTGCACGCGTCGCCTGCGGCTCCCCGCGGCAAGGGGCAGCTGGCCGAGGGGATGCGCTACGTCCGCCGCAAGCCGGTGATCTTCTGGACGATCGTCATGGTCGCCGTTGTCGCCGTGTTCGCCTTCAACATGCCGGTGTTCCTCGCCGCCTACGCGAACGACGTCTACAACGTCGGCGCGCAGGGCTACGGGATGTTCAACGCGCTCGTCGCCGCCGGCGCGCTCACCGGCGCACTCGCCTCGACGCGCCGCACCAGCGTCCGGCTGTCGATGGTCGTCGGCACCGCGGCAGCCCTCGGCGTCGTGCAGGCGCTGGCCGGATTCGCCCCGGGCGAGCTGGCGTTCGGGCTGCTGCTCGTCGCCATCGGGGTCGGCAACCTGCTCTTTATCACCGCGGCGAACTCGCTGGTGCAGATGTCGTCGAACGTGCAGATCCGCGGGCGCGTGATCTCGCTGTACATCCTCGTGCTGCTCGGCGGGCAGGCCCTCGGCGGTCCGCTGATGGGGTGGATCGTGGAGCAGGTCGGCCCGCACATCGCCATGGCGATCTCCGGACTCGTGCCCACCGCGGCGGCGGCTGTCGTCGCCGTGCTCATCGCCCGGCAGGCCAGCCTCCGCCTCCGCTTCGGCCTGCGCGGGCGCCGTCCGGTGATCGCGATCGTGAACCGCGCGGGGAAGACCGGCCAGACGCTCTGACGCGGCGGCAGCCGAGCGCTCCGGTATCGTGGACTCGACGCCCCCGTAGCTCAGCGGATAGAGCAGGAGCCTTCTAATCTCTTGGTCGCAGGTTCGATTCCTGCCGGGGGCACCCTCCCGCGCAAGCAAACAGATCCTGAGTTTTTCGCGTCCCGAAGCCCATTCGAACGAAAAAACTCAGGAGCTGTTTGCTTAGGGCGCGGGGATGCGAAAAAGGGCCGGACTACGAGAGTCCGGCCCTGTGTGGGGTGAGTAACGGGGCTTGAACCCGCGACCTCCTGGACCACAACCAGGCGCTCTACCAACTGAGCTATACCCACCACGACGCCTCGTCGATCACGCGGATCGACCGAAGCAACTCATCGATTCTAGTACATGCGGGGAGCCCATTTTTCCACCACGCCCGCGGCCAAGGCCTGGGTGTCCTCCGTGGTGGGCCCGGGCGGGGCGACGAACGCAGCCGAGCGGTAGTAGTCGAGCTCGCGGATCGACTCGAGGATGTCGGCGAGCGCCCGGTGGCCGCCGTTCTTCTCGGGGGCGTTGAAGTAGATGCGCGGGAACCAGCGGCGGGCAAGCTCCTTGATCGACGACACATCCACGTTGCGGTAGTGCAGGTGGTTGTCGAGCCTCGGCATGTACTTGGCGATGAACATGCGGTCGGTGCCGATCGTGTTGCCGGCGAGCGGGGCCGTCCGCGCGGTCGGCGCGAACTTCAGCACGTACTCGAGCACCTCGTACTCGGCCTCGGCGAGGCTCTTGCCGTTCGGGATCTCCTCGATCAGCCCCGAGGTGGTGTGCATCTGCCGGACGAAGTCGCCCATGTTCTCGAGCGCGGAGTCGTCGGGCTTGATGACGATGCTGAGACCGGGGTCGAGCACGTTCAGCTCGAAGTCGGTGATGACCACCGCGATCTCGACGAGCTCATCGACCTCGAGGTCGAGGCCGGTCATCTCGCAGTCGATCCAGACCAGTCGATCCGAGGAAGTAGCCATAACAGGAGTCTAATGCTGGCCTCCGACAGGGCCGGACAGGCCGACAGGGCCGGACAGGGCCCCGAAGTCGACCCGCTGCGGCACCGGGAGCTTCGGCCCCATCCCGTCGCCGGTCGACACGTGCCGCACCCGCCGGGCGATCCACGGGATGGCGTACACCCGCAGCCAGGTCCGGAACGGCACCGAGTCGGGCGGCACCGGCGCCGTCGCCTCCGGGGCGACCGTCGTCTCCGGCCCGCTCACCTCCGCGTACGGCACCCCCAACGCGTGGGCGGCCTGCGCCGCGAGCAGCCGGTGACCGCGCGTGCTCAGGTGCACCCGGTCGGACGCCCACATCGCGGGGTCGCGGAACTCGCGCACGCCCCACACGTCGAGCACGATCGCGCGCTGGTCCCGCGCGATGCTCCAGATGTTCGCGTTGAAGACGGCCGCGCGCCCTCTGAACGGCTTGAGGAAGAAGGCGAACTGCGGGTCGAAGATGTTGGCGAGCAGGACGGTCGTCCCCGCGGCGCGGAGGTCGCGGATCCCCGCTTCGAGCCGGGTGGCGAGCGCGTCCGGGTCGGCCGCGGGGCTCATCAGGTCGTTCCCGCCGATCATCACGGAGACGAGGTCGGGCCGGAGGTCGAGCGCGTGCGGGATCTGCGCATCCACCACGTCGGCGATGCGGCGGCCGCGCACGGCCAGGTTGGCGAACTCCAGCGAGGCGCCGGCGAGCCGGGCGTCGCCGTCGAGGATTCCGGCCAGGCGGTCGGCCCAGCCGAGGAAGGCGTCCGCGTGCCCGGGGGCGCGGTCGCAGAGGCCCTCGGTGAGCGAGTCTCCGAGGGCGACGTAGCGCGTGAAGGTCGTTCGGCTCACGGGACGATTCTGTTGGTCCCGCTCCCCCGGCGGTGGCGGCGACGGCCCGCACCGCGCGATCGTCGCCGCGATTTCCCCGGACGTACACTGACGGTGTGGATTCGACACCGGCCGTTGTCCCGGAGGTCACCGGGAAGGCGCAGCTCACTCTCTATACATCCGCGTTCTGCGAGCCGTGCATGCAGACGCGTGCCGTGCTCGCGGAGGCGACGCGACTCGCTCCGCGCATCGAGGTGACCGAGCTGGATGTGGCGCGCAACCTGGAGCGCGCCGAGCGCGACCGCATCCGCTCCACCCCGACGGTGATCGTCGAAGCGCCCGACGGTACGGAGGTGTTCCGCGCAGAGGGCGTTCCGACCCTCGCGCAGGTGCTCACGGCGGCAGCGGCGGCTCTCTAGGAGGCCTTCGGCGCGTCCTCTCCCCCGTCGTCGGCCGGAGACGCCGTCCTGTGCAGCAGGAACATCCCGCCGTGCGCGGGCAGATACCGCCGCTCGGCGTCGGTCTCCACGTACTCGTCGATGACGGCGACGATGCGCCGGTCGAGCTCGGCCACGTCCTCCGGCGAGAGGTGCAGCGAGAAGCGCGCGTACGTGGCGATCGACGTCGGGCCGGCCTCGGCGAGCTCCTGCTGGAACGCATCCACCGGCGCGAAGCCGTCGCCCAGGTCGAGATCCTCCAGAGGCACGGACAGCCACCAGGTCCGCCCGGTGGAGCGGTACGGCTTCTCGAGAGCACCGGTCTCCCCCGTCCGCACCTCCCCCGGCTCCAGGAAACCCGCGTCGACCAGCTGGCGCACGTGGTAGTACGCCGTGCCCGGGTCGACGCCCAAGCGGTCGGCCAGTTGCTTGTTGGTGAGCTCGCGGTCGCCGCAGAGCCGCACGATGCGCACACGCAGCGGATGCGACAGAGCCTTGAGCTCCTGCGGCGTGGCCGGGCGGCGCTTGGCGTCGGGCCCTGCGTCGATGCTGCGTTCGTCGGTCACGCTCCGACTCTAGCGCGGATTGGGATTTCATCCATCGATTGAGTTTTCTCAATCACTGTGCAACGCTTGCCGTATGACCGCGAACGGACTCGGCGCACGGTACTGGAAGCTGTGGACGTCGGCAGGCCTCTCGAACCTCGCCGACGGCGTGATGAAGGTCGCGCTGCCGCTCGTCGCCATCCGCTACACCGACTCTCCCGCGCTCATCGCCGGCCTCTCCTTCGCGTTCACCCTCCCCTGGCTGCTGTTCGCGCTGACGGCCGGAGCGCTCGCAGACCGGCTGGACCGCCGCCGCCTCATGCTCGTCGCGAACGCGGCCCGCGCGCTCTTCCTCGCGTTCCTGACGGTCGTCACCCTGACCGGGATCGGGTCCATCTGGATGCTGTACGCCGCGGCGATCTGCATCGGCGTCGCGGAGACCGTCTACGACACGTCGTCGCAGTCGATCCTGCCGCAGCTCGTCTCGCGCGACCGCCTCTCCCGGGCGAACGGGCGCCTCTACGCGGCGGAACTGACCGCGAACGAGTTCGTCGGCCCTCCGCTCGGCGGCTTCCTGGTGGCGACCGGTGTCGCGCTCGCGTTCGGCGCGCCGGTGCTGCTCTGGCTCGCCGCGATCGGGATGCTGCTGCTCGTCCGCGGGCGTTACCGGGCCGATCGGCCCGAGCGCACGACGATCCGCGCCGACATCGCCGAGGGCCTCCGCTTCCTCCGCGGCAGTACGCTGCTGCGCACGCTCGCGATCATGGTGGGCGTCTTCAACTTCGCCGCCTCAGCCGTCTACACCGTCTTCGTGCTGTATGCCGTCGGCCCGCAGTCGGCCATGAGACTGACCGACCCGGGATACGGCCTGCTGCTGACGGCGTCGGCCGTCGGGAGCGTGCTCGGCACCTTCCTCGCGGAGCCCGCGGAACGGCTGCTCGGGCGGGCCCGCGGGCTCGCGTTGACCATCGTCGGCTCCCTCTTCACGGTAGCGACGCCCTTCTTCACCACGAATCCCTTCATCATCGCGGCGGGGATGCTGATCGGCGGCGTCACCGTCTCGATCTGGAACGTGATCACCGTCTCGCTGCGCCAGCGCGTCACCCCCACCCGCCTCCTCGGGCGGGTCAACAGCGCCTACCGACTGCTCGCCTGGGGCACGATGCCGCTGGGCGCGCTCGCCGGCGGCCTCATCGGTCAGCTGTTCGGCGTGCGCTGGGTCTTCCTCGTGATGGGGATGCTGGTCGTGCTGCAGCTCATCCCGATGCTCTGGGTGACCGACCGGCGCATGGACGCGGCGGAGGCGGAGGTGGAGGCCGAGGAGCACTCGGAGGCAACCACCGACTCGCCGACAGGTCGTTGACGCGTACACGACTTTGCCAGGCTCTATGCCCGAACCGTCCAGAAACAGCGCCTAGGGTCGATGGTCGACGGCAGTGAAAGCCGTCCGTGCCGCGCAGGCGCGCATCCAGGCCCCAAACCCTCAAGGCCCCCAACCTGAGACGTCCCCCGGCGTCGCCCTGGACACGCAGCCCTTCCCACGCCCGGCACACCCGCGCCGCATGCCGCGCCTTCCGGACCACGGGTCCACCAGGCGCTTCCGCGCGTGCCGCGCGGCAGTCAGCCCGCAGGACCACCCGAATTCACACGGTCCGGTCGCAGGGACGCCCACGGCGTCGCCACGCGTCAGGCGGGGAAGCCCGATCCAGGAAAAGCATGCTGAGTTCTCTCCGTACCACCGTCAAGAACAGTCCCGTCCCCTTCGGCCGCATCGTCTCCGGTGCCGCCGCCGTGCTGGTCAGCGCCAGCCTCCTCGCCCCCGCGATGGCCCAGCAGCAGGAGAGCGAGCGGAAGACGCAAGAGCTCTCCGAGGCCACGGGGATGCGTCACGAACAGCTCTCCGTGTACGACTCGATCGTGCGCGACCGCCTCGAGCGCCAGGCGAAGACCACGCTGACCGGCGCAGAGGCCACCGTCAACGCGAACCAGGCCAAGGCCGACGCGTCGGCGGCGAAGACCGCGATCGCCGGTCTGAGCGGCTACACCAAGCTCGACGAGGACACCCTCCGCGACAGCATCGTGGCGACCCAGGCCGCGTCCGACGCCCTGGCCGCCGCCGGCGCCGAGGCCGACCGCCGCGCGGCCGAGGCCGCCGCCGCCGCTGCCGCGGCGCTCGCCAACGCGAACACCCCGGCGGGCGCCAAGGCGACCGCCGCGAGCCTCGCCGCCAGCCAATACGGCTGGGGCGCCGACCAGTTCCAGTGCCTCTCGCAGCTGTGGCAGCGCGAGTCGCAGTGGAACTACCAGGCCTCCAACCCCGGCAGCGGTGCGACCGGCATCCCGCAGGCCCTCCCGGGCAGCAAGATGGCGTCCTTCGGCACCGACTGGGCGACCAACGCCACCACCCAGATCAAGTGGGGACTCGACTACATCGCCCGGGGGTACGGGACGCCGTGCGCCGCGTGGGGCCACTCCGAGGCCGTCAACTGGTACTGACCTGAGAGCCGGGGAGGCGGGCGGCGGCCGCCGGTAGACTCGCGCGAGTGAGCACCGAGCACGCCCCCTCCTCCCCCGCTATCCGCGGAGCCCATCTCGTCGGCAGCGTCAACCTGCCCGATGCCGAGACGGTGTTCCGCACCGTGAACGCCCATCTCGGCGACCGGATGCGCCGCATCCCGGACGGCGAGGTGGGCGAGCGCTTCTACTGGGTGCAGTTCCAGACCGGCCGCCTCGACACGATGAGCGGCCTCTCGCGCATCCCCGGCGACGCGCCGCTGCTGCGCGGCGTGTTCGATCCCCGTCCGTTCCGTCTCGACGACGGTGTGTCGGCCGACGACCTCGTCTTCCCCGACCTCGGCTACGCGGAGGCGGCTCTCGACTCGTACGCCGTGTTCCGCAGCCTCCACCAGGACGGCGTCATCCCGGCGGGCGTGCGCTTCCAGGTTTCTCTGCCGACACCGGCCGGCGTGGTCGGACCGTTCATCGTGCCGGAGGACCGCGCCGCCGTCGAACCCGCCTACGAGCGGGCGCTCTTCGGCGAGCTGCAGCGCATTCTCGACAGCATCCCGCACGAGGATCTCGCGATCCAGTGGGACACCGCCGTCGAGTTCGCGCTGCTCGAAGGGCGGATGCCGTCGTGGTTCGGCGACGACGTGCTCGCCGGCGTCGTGGAGCGCGCCGTCCGGCAGGCCGCGGCGGTGCCCACCGACGTGCAGCTCGGCTATCACCTCTGCTACGGCGATGTGGAGGAGCAGCACTTCGTGCAGCCCACCGACGCCGGGCGACTCGCCGCGGTGCTCCGCGGCATCCTCGACGCCGCTCCGCGCCCCGTCACCTGGGTGCACCTCCCGGTGCCGATCGAGCGGGACGACACGGCGTACTTCGTCCCGCTCGCCGACGTCGTCGTTCCCGAGGAGACCGAGCTGTACCTCGGGCTGCTGCATCACGAGGACGGCGTGGAGGGTGCCCGCCGCCGGGCGCAGGCGGCCGCGACCGCGCAGCCGCGCTTCGGTGTCGCGACGGAGTGCGGGTTCGGCCGCGGCCCGAGCGAGCGCACGGCCGGGCTGCTCGACCTGCACGCAGCGGTCGCCGAGGCGTGGTGAGCCGCGCGTGACGCTCGACCTCGACCAGGACGCCTTCGAGGCGATCGTCACGGACGAGCTCGATCAACTCCCGGATGAGATGGTCGACGACCTGGACAACGTCGTGTTCGTCGTGGAGGACCGCCCGGAGGACGGCTCCCTCGACCTGCTCGGCCTGTACGAGGGCGTAGCCATCACCGAGCGCGACACGTACGGCTTCGGCGAGATGCCGGACCGCATCGTGCTCTACCGCGAACCGCTCCTCGCGATCAGCGCCGACGAGGACGAACTGCGCGACGAGATCCACATCACGCTCGTGCACGAGATCGCCCACTACTACGGCATCGACGACGAGCGCCTGCACGAACTGGGCTGGGCCTAGCCAGGACGACCGGCGTAGCCCACGGGAATCAGCGGGAGGCCGGCATCAGCGGCAGGTCAGGCGCCGTTCCCGAAGATCGACTCGTCCTCCTTGTCGGCCTCCACCGGGTCGGAGTCCGGAGCGTCGAAGCGGTACGACACCAGCTTCTGACCCTCGACGTCGCGCTCCTCGCCCGCGACGTACCAGAACGTCGACTCCAGGCCCTCGATCGCGGCGATCACGCCGATGCGCTCGTCCACCTTGCCGTCCACCAGGAAGCGGCGGTCGGTCTGGCCGGCGAGCGGCCCGTCGGCGTACTCGACGATGTATTCGGGGTCCTGTCGTGCGTCGGTCATGACTCCACCGTAGTACCCGATCGCGCATCGGTGATCCCACCCGGCAGGTCGAGTCCCGTCACGTCCAGGACGAGATCCGCGGAGACGCGTGGATGCTCCCGGGCGACGAACCGTTCGAACTGCGCCTGCCAGCGGTCCCACTCCGCTGCGAACGTCTCGCCGTCGCGGGCGAGCGCACGCTCCTTGCGCAGGGCGTCGTCCGCCTCCAGCCAGACGGTCAGGTCCGCGCGGGCGGCGTTCCGGCGCGAGAGCGTCCCGCATCCCTCGACCACCAGCGGCTCGCCGCCGGCCACCAGCTCGACCCCGGCCGCGTGATGTGCGGCCCAGTTCCAGCGCTGCCAGCTGCCCGCCCCGATCGTCCGGAGCGGCTCGAGCAGATCGCGGCCGAGCGCTTCGCTGCCGGCGTCGAGCCCGTCCCATCCTGGGTACAGGTTGTCCATGCGCACGAGCCGAGGGCGTCCCTCCGCGGGCCACTGCGCGATCAGGAGGTCGGCGAGCGTGCTCTTGCCTGCGCCGCTCGGTCCGTCGATCAAGACGATCGGCGTCCGCCCGGCTCTGGTGGCTTCCGCGACGGAACGCGCGACGGCGGCACGAAGGGTGCCGATCGGATCGTCAGCTGAGCGGTGCATTCCAGCTCCCCGCTGCGACGGCCGCCGCGATCGAGAGCCCGGCCACCAGCGCCGCGACGACCAGGGCGGCCCAATCGCGCCCGCGGAAGACCGAGGGGCGCGCCCACGTGCGCGTTCCGGGCGCGCCGAAGCCCCGCGCCTCCATCGCCGTCGCCAGTTTCGTCCCGCGGCGCAGCGACAGCACGAACAGGGCGAACGACTGCCCGAGGAACCGCCGGAAGGCGCCCGACTCCGCGACGCCGCGTGCGCGGCGCGCCAGGGTGAGGGCGCGCCAGTCCTCCGCGAACAGTCCGACCAGACGCAGGGCAGCGAGCCCGCCGATCACGAAACGCGCGGGCAGACGCACCAGCTGCGCCAATCCATCCGCCAGGTCGGTCGGGTCGATCGTGACGAACAGCAGCACCGCGGGCAGGCCGATGGCGAGCACGCGCAGGGCGGTCGCCACGCCGAGGGCGATCGAGCCGTTGCTGATCTCGATTGCCCACCACTGCACGTAGACGGTGCCGGACGTCTGTCCGTACAGCACGGTCGTGAGCCCGGCGAGCGGGGCTGCGATCCACACCGGGGCGGTCCGCACGACGACGGAGCGGAGCGGGATGCGCGCGAGCGTCAGCAGCACGAGCTCCAGCCCCAGGGCGACGCCGGCCGAGACCGGGTCGATCGACAGGAGCAGGGCGACCGTGACGATGAGCGCCGCGCCGAGCTTCGCGACGGGGTTGAGGGTGGCGAGCGGGCCGGTGCGCAGCGGCTGCAGCAGGGTCATGCGCGCACCTCCGCGTCGTCGAGGCGGAGCGCGGCGGCACCGACGGCCTCGATGAACTCGGCGTCGTGCGTCGCCGCGACGATAGCATGGCCCTCCCGCCGCAGGTCGGCGATCATCCGTACGAGGCCGTCCCAGGTGCGCGCGTCCTGACCGAAGGTCGGCTCGTCCAGCACCAGCAGGCGCGGACGGGTCGCGAGCGCTGTGCCGACCGACAGCCGCCGCTTCTGACCGCCGGACAACGTGAACGGGTTGGCGTCGGCAAGGTCGGTCAGGGCGAGGCCGTCAAGCAGCTCGTCCACCCGGCTCTCGACGTCGTCGTCCGCCAGCCGCAGGGCACGGGGTCCCGCGGCGAGCTCCTCCCATACGGTGGAGGCGATGAACTGGTGCTCGGGGTTCTGGAAGACACTGCCGATCCGAGTCAGCAGCTCGCGCGACCGCCAGGTCGCCGGGTCGGTGGATGCTCCTGCCGCCAGCGCCGACTCGGCGACGAGCGCACCGCCGAGCGGCGGCAGCAGGCCGCCCAAGGTCAGCGCGAGGGTCGATTTGCCCGCGCCGTTCGCGCCGGTCAGGGCCAGGGCCGAGCTCTCGCGGACGTCGGCGTCGGCCGGACGACCGACGGGGACACCGACCGGCGGACGGCCGCGCTTCCGGCCCCGCGTCACCGCCGGCCCGCGGCCGAACACCACCGACCGCGCGGCCAGCAGCGGGGCACCCTCGACGACGGACGGCGACCGCGGCACCGGGGTCCCGGGCAGCCAGACGCCGGCGCGCCGCAGCTCGCCCGCCGCATCGGCGAGCACCTGCCCCGGCTCGCTGTCGGCCAGCACCCCGCCGTCGGCCCCGAGCACGACGACACGCGTCACCAGGTCGCGCCACACCGCCACGCGGTGCTCGACGACGACCAGGGTGGCGCCGGTGGCGTCGAGGGCCGAGCGAACCGCATCCCGAACCTCCAGCACCCCGTCGGGGTCGAGGTTCGCGGTCGGCTCGTCGAGGAGCAGAAGGCCGGGCTGCATGGCGAGCAGGCCGGCCAGCGCTAGCCGTTGCTTCTGGCCGCCGGAGAGCTGGCTCGTCGAGCGGTCGAGCGGCACGTCGAGGCCGACATCGGTCAGCGCTCGACGGACGCGTGCCCACAACTCGTCGCGCGGCACTCCGAGGTTCTCGCACGCGAACGCCACATCGTCGCCGACCCGGGCGAGGATGACCTGGGCGTCCGGGTCCTGCAGCAGCAGTCCCGCCGTCCCCCGCGCCGACGCGGGCGGTCGGCCGCCGACGGTCAGCGACCCCTCGGCCTCGCCGTCGTCATCCCCGCCGAGCACACCGGCCAAGCCCGCGAGGAGCGTGCTCTTGCCCGCGCCGGAAGCGCCGAGCAGCAGCACGCGCTCCCCCGGCTCGATCCGCAGATCGACCCCGCGGGCCGCCCAGGCGTCCCGTCCGGCGTAACGCCAGCCCCACCCGTCGACCCGGACCCCGGCTGGGGCGGTCAGTCCCGACTCCACGGCCGTCAGGCCCGCGACGCCGTCCGCGACTCGCGGCCCGCGGCGAAGCGGCTGAGCGCCCCCGTCTTCGCGAGTGCGCGGACGAGAAGCCACGAGCCGAGGCCCGCGACCACGATGCCCGAGATCGTCGTGGTGATCGCGTACGTGATCGCGAATTCGGGCTTCGACCCGGGGTACCAGTACAGGAGGTCGAGGATCGACTCGGCGATCCCCGCGCCGGCGCCCGCCAGGAGGGCGGGCACGAGGCGCCAGTTCGCGTAGAGGAACAGCGCGAAGACGATCTCGGCGCCGAGCCCCTGCACGACGCCGGAGAGCAGCGTCGCGAATCCCCACTGCGTACCGATCAGCGCCGAGACGGTCGCCGCGACGACCTCGCCGAACAGCGCGGCGCCGGGCTTCCGCACGATGAGCGCCACGAGCACCCCGGCGAACAGCCACGGGCCGTTCAGGATGCCCTGGAAGCCCGGGAGGACGGCCCCGACCGGGCCCGAGATCGGGTTCTGGACGATGCCCCAGACCCAGAAGACGACGCCGGACGCGACGGCGACGACGCTGGCGACGACGATGTCGACGACGCGCCAGCGGAAGACGCGCGACCGCGCGCCGGTGGACGTGGAGAGAAGAGTTGCATGCACTGGACGTGCCCTTTCATTCAGCGGAACAGGGCACGGGATGTGAGATGGCCTCCCTGCGCTGGCATGACCCAGATCAGGTTCGACGGTCGAGACTTGGAGAAGTCTCCTCTCAGCCCGGCTCACCGGACTCCCGTGTTCGCCCCCAATACTAGTCCGCTGAGGGCACGGTGTTACGTCTGGGGCGTCGCTACTTCTTGAGCGCGCGGATCACGCGCGACCAGGCATGCCCGGCCACCCAGACGAAGGGGATGCCGACGGCCAGGAGCGTGATCAGGTTCGGGCGGAACCGGACCCCGGTCTCGTCGGAGACGTATGCGCCGAAGGGCACGGCCCATCCTCCGCCGCCACCGCCGCCGGGAGCGTCCTCGCCGCCCTCGCCCACGACTCCCGCGCCGAAACCGAACTGGACGGCCGCCACCGGCACGATGGTGGTCCCGTCGACGACGACGGGCTCGCCGTAGACCGACTTGATGCCGGAGGCGCTGAGGGTCTCCGCGAGCTTGAGCGAGATGTTCGTCATGCAGCCAACCGTAACGCCCGGCACCCGACGCGGCCAGACCCGTTCAGTCGCTCACGTACTTCGGGTTGCGGCCGTCGCGCTCCTCCTGGTCGGCGTCGCGCGCGCGGCGCACCAGTGAGGCCGGTCCGATCATCCCCCGGCCGAACCGTGCGCTCACCGCGTCGAGGGTGCGCTCGGTCTCGCGCCACTCCTCGTCCGGATCCCACAGGGCGACCGCGTCGCCGCCCGCGTCGAGCAGCTGCTCCGCGCGGACGCCGATGAGCCGCAGCGGCGTCTGCCGGACGTCGAGGTTCAGGGCGCCGAACACATCCCATGCCTCCTCGAACAGGCGGCGTCCGACGTTGGTCGGTTCCGCCAGCGTGCGCGACCGCGTGATGGTGCGGAAGTCGGAGAATCGCACCTTGATGGACACCGTGCGGGCGATCATCGCGTGCTTGCGGAGCCGCTCGCCGACCCGGCCCGACAGGCGCAGGAACTCGCGGCGGAGGACGTCGAGGTCGCCCACATCGGTGCCGAAGGTGTTCTCGTGGCCGATGCTCTTCTCGCGGGACTCGGTGACGATGCTGCGCTCGTCCCGGCCGTTCGCGAGCTCGTGGAGCTTGCGTCCGCTCGCATCGCCGACGGCTTTCTGTAGCACGTGCAGCGGGGCGTCCGCGAGGTCGGCGACCGTGAGCAGCCCCATCCGCTCCAGCGACGCCTGCGTGCTCGCCCCGACGCCCCACAGCGCGCCCACCGGGAGCGGGCGGAGGAAGGCGAGCGTCTCGGACCGCGGGATGACCAGCAGGCCGTCCGGCTTGGCGCGGCCCGAGGCGAGCTTCGCCATGAACTTCGTCGCCGCGACCCCGACCGAGCAGGTCAGCCCGGTCTCCTCCTGCACCCGCGACCGGATCAGCTCGGCGATGCGGCGCGGCGACCCGAGCAGGCGACGGGCGCCCGACACGTCGAGGAACGCCTCGTCGATGCTGAGCGGCTCCACCAGCGGCGTGACCTCCCGGAAGATGTCCATCACCTTCGCCGAGTACTCGGTGTAGCGGTCGTAGTGGGGCGGCAGGATGATCGCGTTCGGGCACAGCCGGAGCGCCTGCGACATGGGCATGGCACTCCGCACGCCGTACCGTCGCGCCTCATACGTCGCGCTCGTCACGACACCGCGGCCGCCCGCATGCCCGACGATCGCCGGCTTGCCGCGGGCATCCGGGCGCTCCAGCAGCTCGACGGACGCGAAGAACGCATCCATGTCGACATGCAGGATGGCGGACTCGGAGTCGTCGACGTCGGCCGCGCTCACCTGCCGCTCGCTGCCGTCCGCTCGTCCCACGACTCCAGCTTCTCACCCGCCGCCGACACGCGGGACCCTCCTCCGCCGAAGTGCACGTCGTGGCGGCTAAAACCGGCGAATAGCGACCACGACGTGCACTTCGCGGACCCGGCGACGTACGTTGGGGGCATGGAATTCAGGTACCTCGGCAACAGCGGTCTCAAGATCTCGGAGATCATCTACGGCAACTGGCTCACCCACGGCTCCCAGGTCGAGAACGACACGGCGACCGAGTGCGTGCACGCCGCCCTCGACGCGGGGATCACGACGTTCGACACCGCGGACGCCTACGCCAACACCGTCGCGGAGCAGGTGCTGGGCGACGCTCTCAGGAACCAGCGCCGCGCCTCCCTCGAGATCTTCACCAAGGTCTACTGGCCGACCGGCCCGAAGGGCCACAACGACGTCGGCCTCTCGCGCAAGCACATCCTCGAGTCGATCGACGGCTCGTTGCAGCGCCTCGGCACCGACTACGTCGACCTGTACCAGGCGCACCGGTACGACCACGAGACGCCGCTCGAAGAGACGATGCAGGCCTTCGCGGACGTCGTCCGTGCCGGCAAGGCGCTCTACATCGGCGTCAGCGAGTGGACGGCGGACCAGCTGCGCGCGGGACACGCGCTCGCCAAGGAGCTGAACATCCAGCTCATCTCCAACCAGCCGCAGTACTCGATGCTGTGGCGCGTCATCGAGAAGCAGGTCGTGCCCACCTCGGGCGAGCTCGGGATCTCGCAGATCGTCTGGTCGCCGGTCGCCCAGGGCGTGCTCACCGGCAAGTACAAGCCCGGACAGCAGGCGCCGGAGGGCAGCCGCGCGGCCGACGAGAAGGGCGGCGCCGACGCCATCCGCGGATTCATGCGCGACGAGGTGCTGACCGCGGTGCAGGGGCTTCAGCCCATCGCGGACGAGCTCGGCATCACCATGGCGCAGCTCGCCGTGGCGTGGGTGCTGCAGAACCAGAACGTGTCCGGCGCGATCGTCGGCGCGTCGCGCCCGGAGCAGGTGCGGTCGAACGCCGCGGCTGCGGGGGTGCGGCTCTCGGGCGACATCATGGCGCGCATCGACGAGGCCGTCGGGGATGTCGCCCAGACCGACCCGGCGCTCACGGCATCCCCCGCCAAGCGCCCCGCCTGATCCCTTCGCGGGTGGCGCGTCGTCGGGCGTCAGACGAGGGCGGCCACCAGCGGGCGCAGCCAGTCGCGGAATGCCACGGAGTCGTTCCGCAGCGACGCACTGACCACCACGGTGTGCGGGCCGACGATCCAGGTGCCCTTCTCGGCGAGCGGCAGCACGTCGATGTCGAGCCGGAAGTACCCGGCCTGACGCCGGAGCTCGTGCTCCCGCTCGCGCACGACGTCCACGATGTCGGCGGCGCGGCGGGCGTGGTGCTCGGCGCTGTCCGCCAGGTACTCGGCGTGCCGCGCGGTCGCCCACCCGGCGGCCGCGTCGTAGTGGGCGATCACGGCATCCTGCAGTTCGATCACCCGGTCGAACGCCTCGAAGTGCGGGGGTCGCAGCAGCGGCGCGGTCAGGCGGCGGTGCCGGTCGGCCGCCACCTCGAACCACGCCTCCCACTGCCGCACCAGGGCCGCGGCGCCGTCCTCCCGCGCCGCATCCGGCTCGGTCGTGGGGGCGGCCGGCCTGCCCGCCGGACGCGCGGGATGGATGAGCGGAGCCGGCCGGGTGGTCGGCAGCGGCCCCGACGCACCGCGCCCGTCCACCGCCTCCGTCCGCCCGGAATGCAGCACAGGGACCACCGCAGGCTCGAGTCGCGGAAGCGCGGGCTCGACCCGGCCGTGCAGGCCGGCGAGCTCACGCACGGCGAGGGCGACGAGCAGGTCCCACGGGCAGTCCTCCGTGACCTGCCATCGAAGGGTGCCCTCGACGAACATGCCGACATTGTAGGTTCGCGGCGCGCCCGGAGGTAGTGGGTTGCCGAACCGGTTCAGCGGCGCGGCGGGATGCGGAGCATCAGCGGTCGTACGGCTCCTCGGCGACCAGCAGTGACGCCGGGATGATCGCGGTCTCGTACGGTCCGCGTCCGTCGCGGCGGTGCTGCGGCTCGAAGAACGACACCGTCCACGTCGTCAGCCCGTCCTGGGGTCCGTAGACGTTGCGCAGCCCGCGATCGCCCGGCGCGATGATCACGCCCGTCGGCTCGCCGATCCAGTCGTCCGACGACGCCGGATCGTGCTCACGCACATAGACCTGGACGCCGACGCCCAACCCGGGCCCGCGTCCCGTCACCTCCGAGCCCCCGCCCGTCGCCGATCGATCACCCGATGCGCGTCTCCACATGCCGTCCATCGTGCCACCCGCGGGCTGTGCGACCGCTCAGTACCGGCTCTGCGCCATCCGTCTGTGCTTTCCTCAGTGCGACGTCGTCGGCCGCGTCGATCCCCCGGCACGGCGCGCCGGATCGAGGAGCCGGCGCAGCGTCCACCGCTCGGCGACCGTCCACGTCGTCGAGGTCAGGATGTAGACGGCGGCCGCGAGCGGGACGAACGCCGCGAACACCACCGTCACATAGGGCAAAAACGACAGCGCCCGCAGCATCCCGACCGGCGCCGTCGAGCCTTCCGGCTGCGGCAGCGTCAGCACGCGCCGCGAGACCGTGGTCACGATGGCGATCAACGCGAGGACGCCGAAGTAGACGAGTATTGCCGGCCAGACCCCGGCCCCGGCGCCGGTGAGCCCGACGAAGCTGGTGCCGAGAGGCGCCCCGAAGGCGTGCTCCCCGAGCAGCGCGTTGGCGTGCCCGGCGATGGTGGGATGCGTGAAAACGGCGTACAGCAGCGTCACGACGGGGATCTGCGCGAGCAGCGGCAGCATCCCGGCGAACGGCGACACCTGCTCCTCGCGGTACAGCTCCATCGTCTTCTGGGCGAGGGTCTCGCGGTCGCCTTTGTGGCGGCGCTGCAGCTCGGCGAGGCGCGGAGCGATCCGCCGGCGGCTGTACTCGGCGCGCACCTGGCTGACGCCGACGGGGATGAGGACGACGCGGACGAGCAGCGTCAGCACGACGACGGCGACGAGGCCGGCGGCGGTTCCGGCGATCGGCTCGACGGCGGCGGAGAGGGCGGTGACGAGGCCGTACGCCCCGTCGAGGAGGGCCGCGATGGGCGGCCAGGAGAAGAAGTCCATGAGTGTGTGGTCCCTGCGATTCGGACGGATGCGGACGCGTCTGGTCGCGCGGCACCGCCGTCCGCCCGGTGGCGGGATACGGGGATGCGGCTACGCGACCGGCAGGGAGGCGCCGGGCGCTCTGGGCCGCGGCCGGCCGTCGGCGTCCGGAGCCGACTGGCTCTCGGCGAGCCATCCCGCGGCGGGCAGGATCGGCCGGGACCACGCGGAGCGCACCCGCAGGGAGGCGGCGAGAGCCGCCACCGACCGAAGTGCCGCCGCAGCCACAACCGCAACGAGGCCGAGGGCGCCGGCCACACCGGCCAGCGCGACGACGCCGGCGGGGCTGCCGCCGCCGAGCATCCCGAGCGCGGACGCGAAGGCGCGTCCGAGGAGCTCGAGCAGGGCGGTCATGGACTCGACGGTAACAGAGCCTGGCCCGAACGCCGAGAGCGTTCGCGCCAGGCGGACGCGTGTCGCATCCCGCCGACGCACGGTGGAAGGATGGGGTCATGACTCGAGTCGCGATCATCGGAGCCCACGGAAAAGTCGCCCAGCAGCTCATGCGGGTGCTCTACGACCGCGGTGACGACTTCGTCGGCGTCGTCCGCAACGACGAGCACGCCGAGGACGTCTACCGCCTCGGCGGTCTCGGGGTGCTTGTCGACATCGAGAAGGCGGACGCCGACGCCCTCGCCGAGGCGATCCGCGGCTGCGACGCGGTCGTCTTCACCGCCGGGGCCGGAGCCGGCTCGGGCATCGAGCGGAAGCGCACCGTCGACTACGGCGGCTCGGTGAAGTCGCAGGAGGCGGCAGCGAAGGCGGGCATCCGCCGTTTCGTGCAGGTCTCGGCCTGGGGCGTAGACGCTCCCGTCGACGACGCCGACCCGGTGTGGAAGGCCTATGTCGACGCCAAGCGCGACGCCGACACGGCGCTCCGCGCCTCCGGGCTCGACTGGACCATCGTCCGCCCGGGCGGCCTCACCACCGACGAGGGAACCGGGCGGATCACGCTCGGCGACAGCGTTCCGCGCGGCAGCATCGCCCGCGAGGACGTCGCCACCCTCATCGCCGTCGTGCTCGACGAGCCCGCGGCGATCGGCCGCCAGTGGGAGGTCATCGGCGGCGACACCCCGATCGAGGACGCCGTGCGGGCGCAGGTCGCCTCCGCGTAGGCTTGCCGCCGTGACCACCGACAGCGCGACGAGCGACGGAGCCGCGACCGCGGGCGCCGAGCACCTCCCGTACAGCACCAAGCCCTGGCTCGCCGGCTATGCGCCGGGCGTCCCGGCCGATGTGGAGGTGCCCGCCGGGTCCCTCTCCCACCTCATCGACGAGTCGGTGAAGACCTACGGCAAGCACGTCGCGTTGGAGTTCTTCGGCGCGACCACCACGTACGCCGAACTGGGCGACCAGATCGCGCGTGCCGCCGAGGGCCTGCGGAAGCTCGGCGTCTCGAAGGGCGACCGCGTCGCGCTCGTGCTGCCGAACTGTCCTCAGCACGTCGCGGCGTTCTACGCCGTCCTGCGCCTCGGCGCCGTGGTCGTCGAACACAACCCGCTGTACACGCCGCGCGAGCTCCGCCACCAGTTCGAGGATCACGGCGCGACCGTCGCCATCGTCTGGGACAAGGTCGCCGCCACCGTGCAGGACCTCCCCGCCGACCTCGGCGTGACCACGATCATCTCCGTCGACCTCACCCGCGCTATGCCCGCCTCCAAGCGGATCGCTCTGCGGCTCCCCGTCCCGGCGGCGCGCAAGGCCCGCGAGCAGCTGACCGCGAAGGTGTCCGGAACCATCTCGTGGGATTCGCTGGTCGCCTCCCGCCGGATCGCGAAGTCCTCCCCGCGCCCGGAGCGCGACGACCTGGCCCTCATCCAGTACACCTCCGGCACCACCGGAACGCCGAAGGGCGCCATGCTCAGTCACGGCAACCTGAACGTGAACGCGGCTCAGTCCCGCGCGTGGGTGCCGACCATCGAGCGCGGCACGTCGGTCGTCTACGCGGTCCTCCCCCTCTTCCATGCCTACGGGCTCACCCTCTGCCTCACCTTCGCGATGAGCATGGGGGCGCGGCTGGTGCTGTTCCCGAAGTTCGACCCCGACCTGGTGCTGGATGTGGTGAAGAAGCACCCGGCGACCTTCCTGCCCGCTGTCCCTCCGATCTACGAACGGCTGGTGCAGGCGGCCGAGAAGCGCAAGGTGTCGCTCTCGGGCATCCAGATCGCCATCTCGGGAGCCATGAGCCTGCCGCAGGGCATCGTCGACCTCTGGGAGCACGAGACCGGCGGCTACCTCGTCGAAGGCTACGGTCTCTCCGAATGCTCGCCGGTGCTGATGGCGAACCCGGTGGGCGCGACCCGTCGCGAGGGCACGGTCGGCCTGCCGCTGCCGAGCACGGAGCTGCGCGTGGCCGATCCGGACGACCCGTCGATCGACCGCCCGTTCGGCGAGGAGGGCGAGCTGCTCGCACGGGGTCCGCAGGTGTTCTCGGGCTACTGGCGGAAGCCCGACGAGACCGCCAAGGTGTTCTCCGACGACGGCTGGTTCCGCACCGGCGACATCGTGACGATGGATGAGGACGGGTTCGTCCGCATCGTCGACCGCATCAAGGAGCTCATCGTCACCGGCGGTTTCAACGTGTCGCCGACCGAGGTGGAGGACGCCCTGCGGTCCTTCCCGGGGGTCGCCGACATCGCCGTGGTCGGACTCCCCCACCGCCGCGGCGGCGAAGACGTGGTCGCCGCCGTCGTGATGGAGCCCGGCGCATCCTTCGACGAGGAGGCCATCCGCGCATTCGGCCGCGACTGCCTCACCCCGTACAAGGTCCCGAAGCACGTCGTGCAGGTGGATGAGTTGCCGCGCTCCATCGTCGGCAAGGTCATCCGCCGCAAGGTGCGCGACCAGCTGCTCGCCGCACAGGCGAAGTAGCCGCGCGGTCGGGCGTCAGCCGCCGATCGGGAACACCAGCAGCGAACCGGTCGCCGTCGCGACCGTCTTGCCCGCAGCATCCGTGATGACTCCGTCGGCGAAGGCGACGCGGTTGCCGGGCTTCGTCACGGTCGCGGTGCAGGTCAGCGGACCGGTCCCCGCGTGCACCGGGCGCAGGTAGTTGACGGTGATCTGAATGGATGTGTAGCCCTGACCCTGCGGCAGTGTCGTCTGGACCGCGCAGCCGAGCGCGGAATCGAGCACGGTGCACACGAATCCGCCGTGCACCGTCCCGATGGGGTTGTAGTGCGACTCGTCCGGCTCGCACACGAATGTTGCGGTGCCGGGGTCGGCTGCGACCAGCGTCATCCGCATCAGCTCGGTGATGGGAGGCGGAGGCAGTTCGCCGCGCAGCATCGACCGGAGGTACTCGAGCCCGGTCATGGAGGGCATCCGCGCGACGCCGGGAGCCGGGTCCTCCCAGTGGACGGTTCGGGTGCGGGTCTGCGTCTCGGTCTGGGTCTGGGTCTGGGTCTGGTCGGCGCCGGCGTCGCTCATGCTGTCATCCTCGCACGCGCGGCGCCCGCAGGTCAGACGCCCGCGGGTCAGGCGGCGCGGGTCAGGCGATGCGGGTCAGGCGGCGCCGAGCCGCGCGAGCCGCCGCCGGGCCGCCAGCTCGGCCTGCGGCTGAGGGCCGAGAAGGGTGCGGGCCCCGGCGAGCACCGCGGAGGTCGCCCCGTGGAGCGGAAGCACGCGCTCGGCCAGCGTGGGCGGCAGCCCGAGGAGGTCGCGGTGCCGCGGCTCCAACGTGGAAATGGCGGCACGGAACACGATTCGGTACGACGGCCGCAGCGTGCGGCGCAGCGGAGCCCGGCGGATGAACCGGACGATCTCCTCGACCTCCGGACCGCCGCGCAGCTCCCCCGCGTCGGTGATCGCGTCGATCTCGGCCCGCAACGCCGCTGCGGATCGCGGAGCATCCGGCACCCCCATGAGCTCCGCCGCCGTGGCCCACTCGGCCACGTAAACGTCCGCTCCGCCCGGGATGGGACCGCCCCAGTGCTCGTGCGCCGTCAGGAACGCGTCGGTGAAGGCGAGGTGCACCCAGCGGGCGAGGTCGGGGTCGTTGGCCGAGTACGGCCGCTCGACGCCGTGCCCGTCGACGTAGGTGCCGGTGACCCGGCGGTGCAGGGACCGCACCATCTCACTCCCCGCGACGGCCTGTCCCCGGCTGCCGAAGGTGACGGTGTGGATCCATTGGATGGTCCCCGCAAGCCGGCCGAGCGGGTCCTCGCGGTAGCGCGAGAAGTCGCGCACTCCGGCCAGCGCGCCCGGGTGCAGGGCCTGAAGCAGAAGGGCGCGCACCCCGGCGACGAGCGTCGGCATGCCGCCGTGCACCGCCCAGGCAGCGCTGTCGGGACCGAAGAAACCCTCGTCCTCTCCGTCCTCCAGCCGCAGGATCCAGGCGGGCACCTCATCCGATCGCCCGGCCAGGGTCTCGATCAGACGTGAGCGGACGGGTGCGAGCACCCGTTCGACGGCGGCTCCGGTCATGCGGCCACGCTCATCCCGGAATCTCGAGGCCGAGACCGTCGATGACCTGCGCGTCGGGCAGCTCGCCGAGCAGACGGCCGGGGAGGAGGAGCTTGGAGCGGCGGACGCCGGACCCGATGATCACCACGCCGTCGTCGATCACGCGCGCGTCGACGAGCACCGGCCAGCCGGCGGGAAGGCCGATCGGGGTGATCCCGCCGTACTCCATGCCGGTCAACTCCACGGCGCGGTCCATCGGAAGGAAGGACGCCTTGCGCACGTCCAGGAAGCGCTTGACGGTGTTGTTGACATCCGCCCGGGTGGTCGACAGGACGACGCACGCGGCGATCCGCTCCACACCCTCGCGCTTGCCCGCGACCACCACGCAGTTGGCGAGGTCGGCGGCATCTAGCCCGAACTGGTCGCGCGTCGCGGCCGTGTCGGACACGTCGGGGTCGATCTCGACGATGCCCACCTCATCCAGCCAGCCGAGCGTCGCGAGCGCCTCGAGGGTCACCGGAGCGAGCAGATCGGTGCGGGAGGAGGCCGGTGCGGAGGTCAGACCGCCGAGAGTGAAGACGCCCATGCGCCTACTCTGCACGCGCCGCCTGGGAGTCCGCAAACAGCTCCGGAGCCTGGGCCGCCAGGCCCAGCCGCTTGTACATGATCGTCGTGCCGCCGAGCACTCCGGATGGGCTGACGGCGAAGTCCGGGATGCTGCCGACCGCGCTCCAGCCCCACCGGCGGTACAGCGTCTCCGCCAGGCTGCCGGTCTCCGTGTCGAGCACGAGGAGGGTCAGCCCGGTCTGCTCCGCGTGCTGCTCGAGAGCCGTCATCAGGGCCGGGGCGACTCCCCGGCCGCGGGCGGAGGGATGCACCATCAGCTTGACGACCTCTCCGCGGTGCGGGCCGTTCGGCTTCGGGGACCGCATAAGGGTGATGGTGCCGACCGCGCGCCCGTCCGGCTCGCGGGCGACCCAGGTCGCGGCGTCCGCCTCCGCGAACAGCGCTCGCCACCAGGCGGTCGCCTCCTCGGGCGACGGCGGCACGATCCAGCCGACGCTCGCGCCGGCCTTCACCGTCTCGGCGAGCACGGCGGAGAGTGCGGCGGCGTCGGCCTCCGCACTCTCCGCCGTCACCCGTTCGACGAGGATCCCGCCCACGGGCCTGGCTACTCCGTGGCGCTCGCGCGCTCGAGCACCAGCTCGCGCACGCGTGCCGCGTCCGCCTGACCGCGCATGGCCTTCATGACGGCGCCGATGACGGCTCCGGCGGCCTGCACCTTGCCGTCGCGGATCTTGGCGAGCACATCCGGCTGCGACGACAGTGCCTCGTCGATGGCCGCGATGAGCGCGCCGTCGTCGGAGACCACCGCGAGCCCGCGGGCGTCGACGACCTCCTGGGGTCGCCCCTCCCCCGCGATGACGCCCTCGAGCACCTGGCGTGCCAGGCGGTCGGTGAGCGTGCCGGCCTCGATCAGGGCGGCCAGTTCGGCGACGTTCTGGGGGCTGACCAGCGTTCCGGCGGGGACGTTCTGCGCGTTCGCGAGACGGGCGATCTCACCGGTCCACCACTTGCGGGCGGCGGCGGGGTCGGCGCCGGCGGCGATCGTGGCCTCGACCTCGTCCAGCAGGTCGGCGTTGGCGACGTCCTGGAACTCGAGGGCCGTGAAGCCCCATTCTGCGGTCAGGCGCTTGCGGCGCAGCGACGGCTGCTCCGGGAGCGTGCCGCGGAGCTCTTCGATCCACTCGCGGGCCGGGGCGACCGGCACGAGGTCGGGCTCCGGGAAGTAGCGGTAGTCGTCGGCGTCCGACTTGGGGCGGCCGGCGCTCGTCGTGCCGGAGTCCTCGTGCCAGTGGCGCGTCTCCTGCACGATGGTGCCGCCCGCCTGGAGGATCGCGGCCTGGCGCTGGATCTCGTAGCGGACCGCGCGCTCGATGGAGCGCAGCGAGTTCACGTTCTTCGTCTCGGTGCGCGTGCCGAGCTCCGTCGACCCACGGCGGCGCAGGGAGACGTTGGCGTCACAGCGCACGTTCCCCTCCTCCATGCGGGCGTTCGAGACGCCGAGCGCCTTCACGATGTCGCGGATGGCGCGCACATACGTGCGGCCGACCTCCGGCGCGTCCGCCTCGGCGCCCTCGATGATCTTGGTGACGATCTCGACCAGCGGCACACCGCCGCGGTTGAAGTCGACCAGCGAGTAGTCGGCGCCCTGGATGCGGCCGGTGGCGCCGCCGACGTGGGTCAGCTTGCCGGCGTCCTCCTCCATGTGCGCGCGCTCGATCTCGATCGTCAGCTCGCGGCCGTTCTCCAGCTCGATGGTGATCGACCCGTCGTGCGCGATCGGCTCGTCGTACTGCGAGGTCTGGAAGTTCTTGGCCAGGTCCGGGTAGAAGTAGTTCTTCCGCGCGAACCGGCTCGACTCGGCGATGTCGCAGCCGAGGGCGAGGCCGAGCCGGATGCTCGACTCGATGGCCTTCTCGTTCACCTGCGGCATGCCGCCCGGGAGTCCGAGACAGGTCGGGCAGGTGTTCGTGTTGGCGCCAGAGCCGAACTCGTTGGCGCAGCCGCAGAACATCTTGGTCTTGGTGTTGAGCTCGACGTGGACCTCGAAGCCGAGAACGGGCTCGAACAGTTCGAGTGCCTTCTCGTAGTCCATCAGCTCCGCTGTGTGGGCAGTGGCGTTCGCCATCAGACGGCTCCCTCTTCGCTCGCGAACATCTCGGTGGCGCTCAGATCCGGCGCCTGGCTGAGCAGTGTGCCGCCCCACTTCTGCTCGAGCAGCTGCTCGAGCGCCGCCCCGAACGTGTAGAGGCGGGCATCCGCACGGGCGGGCGCCATCAGCTGCATGCCGACCGGCAGCCCGTCCTCCGGTGCGAGGCCGATCGGCAGGCCCATGCCCGGAACGCCGGCGAGGTTCGCCGGGATGGTGGTGATGTCGTTCAGGTACATCGCCATCGGGTCGTCGATCTTCTCGCCCAGCTTGAAGGCGGTGGTCGGCGCGCTCGGGCTGACCAGCACATCCACCTTCTCGAACGCGGCGGAGAAGTCGCGCTGGATGAGCGTGCGCACCTTCTGCGCGCTGCCGTAGTAGGCGTCGTAGTAGCCGGCGCTCAGGGCGTAGGTGCCCAGGATGATGCGCCGCTTGACCTCCGGGCCGAAGCCGGCGTCGCGGGTCGCCGCCATCACGCGCTCGACAGTCACCGGCGGGTCGGCCGGGTTGACGCGCAGGCCGAAGCGCACCGAGTCGAAGCGCGCCAGGTTGCTCGAGGCCTCCGCCGGGAGGATCAGGTAGTACGCCGAGACCGCGTACTCGAAGCTCGGAGCGCTGACCTCGACGATCTCGGCCCCGGCGGACTCGAGCAGGGCGAGCGCCTCGTCGAAGCGCTGCTTGACGCCCGACTGGAAGCCGTCGCCGGCGATCTCGCGGATGACGCCGACACGGACGCCCTTCAGCGCCCCGTCCCGGTGTCCGGCGCGGGCGGCATCGGCCATCGACGGCCAGGTGTCGGCCAGCGAGGTGGAATCGAGCGGGTCGTGACCGGCGATCACGTCGTGCAGCAGGCCGGCGTCGAGCACGCTGCGGGACACGGGGCCCACCTGGTCGAGCGAGCTCGCCAGGGCGATCGCGCCGTACCGGCTGACGCCGCCGTACGTCGGCTTGACGCCGACCGAGCCGGTCACCGCGGCGGGCTGGCGGATCGAGCCGCCGGTGTCGGAGCCGAGCGCGAGCGGGGCCTCGAAGGCGGAGACGGCCGCGGCCGAGCCTCCACCCGATCCACCGGGGATGCGCTCCAGGTCCCACGGGTTTCGGGTCGGGCCGTACGCCGAGTGCTCCGTCGAGGAGCCCATGGCGAACTCGTCCATGTTCGTCTTGCCGAGCGGCACGAGGTCGGCCTCGCGGAGGCGGCGGACGACGGTCGCGTCGTAGGGCGGGATCCAGCCCTCGAGGATCTTCGAGCCGGAGGTCGACGGCATGTCCTCCGTCGCCAGGACGTCTTTGATGGCGATGGGGACACCGGCGAGCGGGCCGAGCGGGTCGCCCGCCGCGCGGCGGCCGTCGATCTCGGCGGCCGTGCGGATGGCCTTCTCGCCGGCGACGTGGAGGAACGCGTGCACGTCCGCGTCGACGGACTCGATGCGGTCGAGGTGGGCGCGAACGGCATCCACCGAGGAGACCTCGCCCGCGGCGAGCTTCTCGGCGAGGGCGGAGGCGGAGAGCCTGATCAGGTCGGTCATGTCGTCCTACTCCTCGTCCAGGATGGTGGGCACCTTGAAGCGGTCGCCCTCGCGCTCGGGGGCACCCGACAGCGCCTGCTCCACGGTCAGCGACGGCCGGACCTCGTCCTTCCGGAACACGTTGGTCAGCGGGAGCGGGTGGCTGGTCGCCGGGACGTCGGGCCCGGCCACCTCCTGGACTTTCGCGACGGACTCGACGATCTGGCCGAGCTCCTTCGTGAGGCTCTCGAGCTCTTCCGGGCTGAGGTCGATCCTGGCGAGGTTCGCCAGGTGGGCGACCTGCTCTGCGCTGATCTCGCTTGCGCTGGTTTCAGACAAGGGTGCGTCTCCGTGGATTCGGTGGTGGGGTGACGGGAGCTCGCGTCGCGGCCCGCCCTATCGATTCTAGGGCGAGCCGAACAGCCCGCGCCCCAGCCCGTTGACCGCTTGGTACGCCTCCTTGTACGTGCGCGGCACCGTCGCGCCGGGCACGCCGTAGCGCGCCATCAGCAGGCCGACGAGGCCGATGCCGGGCGGGCTGAGCGGGCGGTCCTCATCCTCCGGCGCCGGCGCGTCGGACTCCGGGTTCGCCGGGACGTACTGAGGATGCGTGTCGGGCCACGTGCCCGGCTGCCGCGGGGTCGTCCGGTTGATCGCGTTGTCGATCGTCCTGGCGCCGCGATCGCGCTCGGTGAGGTGCTTCATCCCGAACTTCTTGCACAGCGTCGCGACGACCGCCGAATGGTGCATCTCCTCGTGGATGATCGTGTTGCGCGCTGTGTACGCCGAGATCGCGATGGCGGGCACACGCACGCCGAGGCGGTCGAAGCCGAAGCCGTTCTCGCCCGGGCCGCTGTCGTCCGGCGGAGTCGCCGGACCCGGCGGGACGTGGTCGTATGTGCCGCCGTGCTCGTCGAAGGTCACGAGCAGCAGCGTGTTGAGCGCGTTGGAGCCCTTCGCGCTGCGCGCCGAGCGGATGGCCGAATAGACCTTGTGCAGCAGCAGGTCGCCCGCGCGCACGTCGGAGATCGCGCCTCCGACGACGACCTCGCCGTCCACATCCTCCCCGGTCATCGGACCGCCCGGCGGGTGCATGTCGTTGTGGTCGTAGAGCAGGCGCGGTTCCACGAAGGCGTAGTCCGGGAGCGTCCCCTCGGCCACATCCGCGTAGAACTGCGACATCGTCCGGAAGCGCGTCTTCCAGTACGGCTCCAGCACCGGCGCGTGGATGAATCCGGTCAGGGAAATCAGCTGCCGGTCGTCGAAGTAGACCCGCCAGCTGCGACCCGCCTCCTCCAACCGGTTGAAGATGGTCGGCGCGTCGTTCTTCGGGTCGAACCATTTTCGGAGCCCTTCGGCACCGCCGTTGTCGACGTAGCCGTGCGACGTGGATGCGTTGAAGAAGGACCGGTTGCAGAACGTCTGCGAGGGCACGGCGCAATGCCAGTCGTCGTACACCGCGAACTGGCGCGCCAGCGTCGAGAAGACAGGGAGCATGTCGGGCGAGAAGCCGCCCATCACGCGGCGGTAGTCGTCCACCGCGGGTTCGCGGCCGGTGTCCTTGCGGAGCACGCCCAGGTAGTCGCGCACGAAGCCGCGCATGCTCGGCCGCGCTCCCGGAGGCGGTGCGTTGTAAGGCGGCTGCATCTCCCGCACCCGCGCATCGGCGTTCGACGGCGGGTCGACGACGTCGTACAGCTGCGTGTTCACGTGCGGGTAGACCTCGCCCGGGTCGGGCGACGGCTGGCGCATCACGAAATCGGTCGTGCCCTGATAGATGTGCGCGGGGATGTCCGGGCCGCCCGCCGGATCCGGGTTGCTGTAGTCGCCGAACGCCAGCCCCTCGAACCGTTCGCCCTTCGGCAGGGTCTCCTCGTCGTAGAGGTGCCCGAGAAGGTTGTCGAACGAGCGGTTCTCGTACATCAGCACGACCAGGTGGTCGAACCCGGGACCGTCGCCCCGCGGCGGAAGCGGCGGGTACTCCTCACCGGACTCGTCCGCCGTCGGAGCGGCGCGCCCGGCAGCCGCTCCCAGGCTCGCGCCCGCCGCACCGCCCGCTGCCCCGCCGGCGACCGCGCCCGCAGCCACGAGGCCCGCGCCCTTCAGGAACGCGCGGCGGCTCGATCCCCGTCGTTCGGGGGAAGGGTCGTCGTCCGGTGCCATCCCATCCATTATGTGGTCCGGCGCCGACATCGGGCCGGAGGCTCAGGATGCGCTCAGCGCGAGGACGCCGCGGTGTTCGCGTCCGATCCGCTCGACGTCGTGCCGCCGATCACCAGGTCGCCGCGGTCGATGCCGATCATCGCGAGGTTGCGCATGCACTCGGTCCCCGCGGTGAAGTACTCGTTGTGACCGGTCGATCCGGCCAGCGACGCGTGCGTCAGCGGGTCGACGGCGCCGTCCACCCCCATCGGCTTCGCGCCGTAGCCCGGCGAGCCGGGATCGCTGCCGAAGAAGGCGCTGTTGACGATCGGGTCCATCGGGGCCTCGCCGACGAAAACGTTCCCGTGAGTGACCGCGAGTCCGGCGACCGACTGCGCGGCGCTCCCCGGCGATCCCATCAGCGCCAGCGCATCCACCGTGACGGTGCGCCGTTCGAGCGCCATCAGGGCGGCCGTCGACCCGTACGAGTGCGCGAACACGCTGAGGTACGGCTGGTCGGCGCCGCGCAGAGCCCGGATGCCCTCCAGCGTGCGTTCCAGGCTGTCGGCGCCCTGCTCGGCCAGAGCCGTCCCGCCGATGTTGGTGAGCACCGGCGTCTGGTAGCCGATCCACGCGACGACGGCGACGCCCGGCGCTCCCCCGTTGCCGCGCGGGCCCAGGACACGGCGCAGGAAACCGGTCTGCAGGTCGTACTGCTCCTGAGCCACCTTCGCCCATGCCTCGATCTGCTCCCCGACGGACATGTACATGCCGGGCACCAGGACGCTCACGTACTTCGCCGTGCGGATGTCTCCGACGACGATCGCGGCCTTCGCATCGGCGGACGGGTCGAGGGTCACCAGCGTCCGCTTGACCCCGTCGTGCTTCGAGAGCGCGGTCGAGACGTTGTGCAACGTGTCGAGCTGCCGCTGCAGCGCCACCCGCTCCGCGCGACCGTGCTCCGTCTTGAGCGTCTTGGTGACGCTGGCGATGGTCTGCTTGAGGTCGAGGGTGTTCGCGCGGCCCCGGACGTCGTACGGGACGCCCTCCAGGTTGCCGACGACGTGCGGTGCAGCCTGGATGAGCGCCTTCTGCTTGTCGGGGTCGATCAGGTTCCAGAGGCGGCTGACATCCACCGCCGCCGGGGCGTCGAGGAGGAGCGCGTCGAGCTTCGCCCGGTTGGCGTCGAGGAAGGACGGCAGGGCCGAGGCGTCGACGCTGGCGACGGCGCCGAGGAGCGCGGTCGACGCGGAGCGGGCCGCAGGCCCGGCGGGGACATCGGAGACGGGTCCGGAAGCCGAGGCGTCCAGGGCCGGGACCGCCGCGTAGGAGACCGCCGAGACGGGTGCCGCCGGGGTGTCTGCGGGCAGCACAGAAACCCCAGTCAGTCCGGAGACCGCCGAGGTAACAGTGAGAACAGCTGCAAAGCCGACCAGCACTCCGTCCGGGTCCCTCCGAGAGCGAGCGAGCTAAGCCCTTTTGCGTGTGCGTCCGGGGGGAGCGCACATCTCGACTCTACCCATGAACGGGTGGCCGACGGCGAGCCGTTCTACCCCCGATTCAGGGGGAGAATTTCTCTCCTGTCCGCGAGAAGGAGGACCGAAATCGTCACATTTCGAGTGCTGCGGGCCCTTCCTCGACCAGCGTCTTGAACTGGGCGGCGTCGATGATGCGCACGCCGAGCTCCTCCGCCTTGGCGAGTTTCGACCCTGCGCCCGGCCCCGCAGCGACGAAATCCGTCTTCTTCGAGACGCTGGATGCCGCCTTGCCGCCGGCGGCGATGATCGCCTCCTGTGCTCCCTCCCGGGTGAAGCCCTCGAGCGACCCGGTCGCCACGATGGTGAGACCCGCGAGCACGCCGCCCGCGTCATCCGCACGCCCGGGGCCGGGGTGGCCGGGTGTGCTGAACTGCACGCCGTCCGCGGCCCATCTCTCAACGATCTCGCGGTGCCAGTCGACCTCGAACCAGGCGAGGACGGCGTCCGCGATGATGCCGCCGACGCCATCCACCGCGGCCAGTTCGTCGCGCGAGGCGGACCGGATCGCATCGAGCGATCCGAAGTGGTTCGCGAGCGCGCGGGCGGCGACGGGGCCGACGTGGCGGATGTTCAGGGCGACCAGGATGCGCCAGAGCGGCTTCTCGCGGGCCGCCGCCAGATTGGCGAGCAGCTCGACCGCGTTCTTGGACGGGACATACAGTTCGTCGCCGAAGAACTCCGCCGCGGACGCGTCGAACGGGCCGTCCTTCTTCTGCCTGCGACGGCGGAACGGAGTGTCTACCTTCTCCTCCCCCGCATCGGTCAGTTTCGGCAGCCCCGTCTCCGAATCCCGCACCACGACCTCGATCGGGAACAGGTCGGCGAGGGTCAGCCCGAACAGGCCCGCCTCGGTCGGGAGCGGCGGCTCCGCGGGGAAACGCGGCTGGGTCAGCGCCGCAGCCGCGACCTCGCCGAGCGCCTCGATGTCGAGGGCGCCGCGCGAGCCGATGTGCTCGACGCGACCGCGTACCTGCGCCGGGCAGAACTCGGCGTTGGGACAGCGCAGGTCGATGTCGCCCTCCTTGGCGGGCGCGAGGCGGGTGCCGCACTCGGGGCAGTTCTCGGGCATGACGAACTCGCGCTCGGTGCCGTCGCGCAGCTCGACCACCGGGCCGAGGACCTCGGGGATCACATCCCCCGCCTTGCGCAGCACGACGGTGTCGCCGATGAGGACGCCCTTCGCCTTGACGACCTCCTGGTTGTGAAGGGTGGCCTGGCGCACCTCCGAGCCGGCGACGCGCACCTTCTCCATGACGGCGAACGGCGTTGCCCGGCCGGTGCGACCGACGCTGACGACGATGTCGAGCAGCTTGGTGTTCACCTGCTCCGGCGGGTACTTGTACGCGATGGCCCAGCGGGGTGCACGGCTGGTGGCGCCCAGCTCGTCGTGCAGCGCCAGCTCGTCCACCTTGATGACGATGCCGTCGATCTCGTGCTCGACCGCGCCGCGATGCTGGCCGTAGTACTCGATGAACTCGTCGACCTTCTTCACCTCGTCGACGACCTTGTAGTGCGTGGACGTCGGGAGACCCCAACCCTTCAGCAGGTCGTACACCTTCGACTGCGCGTCGACGGGCGGGTTGTTCCACGCGCCGATGCCGTGGACGAGCATGTGCAGGCGGCGCAGGCGATTGCGCATGAGCTCCAGCTGCGCGGGGTTCTTGCCCTCGGCCTTCTGCCGGAGCGACCCGCTCGCCGCGTTGCGGGCGTTGGCGAACACACGCTCGCCGGCCTCCTGCTGGTGCGCGTTGAGCTCCTCGAACTCGGCGACGGGGAAGAACACCTCGCCGCGTACCTCCACCAGCGCCGGCGGGTCGTCGGTGGCGAGGCGAGCCGGGATCGCCGGGATCCAACGGATGTTCTCGGTCACGTCCTCGCCGACGACGCCGTCGCCGCGCGTGGCCGCCGTGACGAGCACGCCGTTCTCGTAGCGGAGGTTGATCGCCAGGCCGTCGATCTTGAGCTCGCACAGGTAGTCGACGCGCCGCCCGGCGTCGCGCTCGACCTTGGCGGCCCAGGCCTCGAACTCCTCCAACGAGAAGACGTTGTCGAGGCTGAGCATCCGCTCGGCGTGCTGCACCGGCGCGAACAGCGTCGTCTGGGCGCGGCCGCCGACGGTCTGCGTGGGGCTGTCCTGCGACTGGAGTTCCGGATGGAGCCGCTCGAGCTCCTCCAGCCGCCGCATCATGCGGTCGTACTCCTCGTCGCTGACGAGCACCGTGTCGCGCTCGTAGTACGCATCCCGGAGCTCCAGGATGCGGGTCGTCAGCTGCTGCGCCTCGGCTCGCGCTTCTGCGAGCTGGTCGTCGGTCGTCGTCTCGATCGCCACCCCCCAAGCTTATTCGCGACCCCCGACGCCGCGGCCTCGTCCTCTGCCCTCTGCCCTCTGCTCCCCCGCGGCCTCCGCCCACCGTCGAGTCCGCGAACTTTGCACGGTGGGCGGGCGTTTCGCGTGCAGAACTTGCGGACTCGACGGCGGGTGGAGGCGCGAAGGAGCGAGACGCGTCCCGGCGAGGGGGTCAGGCGGGGACGGCGGAGACGGTGCGGTCGATCGTGGTCTGGCCGAGGACGCGGGTGCCGACGTAGACGACGGCGGTCTGACCGGGAGCGACGCCGTTGAGGGGCACGTCCGGGCGGATGAGGAGCTCGCCGCCCGTGACGGACGCGACGGCGGGCACGGGATCGGCATGCGCGCGGATCTGCACCTCGCAGACGAACGGCGTGGACGGGTCGGCGGGCGGCATCCCCGCCCAGGTGTAGCGCGACCCGGCGATCTCGGCGATGTCGAGCGCCTCGCGCGGCCCGACGACGACCGTGTTCTCCTTCGGCCGTACCTCCAGGACGAACCGCGGGCGGCCGTCCGGAGACGGGTAGCCGACGTTGAGGCCCTTCCGCTGGCCGACCGTGTAGGCGTGCGCGCCCTCGTGCGTGCCGAGCCGGTTGCCCTCGCGGTCGACGATGTCGCCCGTCGCGGTGCCGACGCGCTCGGCCAGCCAGCCGCGGGTGTCGCCGTCGGGGATGAAGCAGATGTCATGCGAGTCCGGCTTGTTCGCGACGCTCAGGCCGCGCGCGGCGGCCTCGGCCCGTACCTCCGCCTTCGACGGGGTCGCGCCGAGGGGGAACATCGCGTGCGCCAGCTGCTCGGCGGTCAGCACGCCCAGGACGTACGACTGATCCTTCGCCCACGCGCTCGCGCGGTGCAGCTCGCGGTTGCCGTGCTCGTCGGTGACGATGGCCGCGTAGTGGCCGGTGCAGACGGCGTCGAAGCCGAGGTCGAGCGCCTTCTCGAGGAGGGCCGCGAACTTGATGCGCTCGTTGCATCGCATGCACGGATTGGGCGTCCGGCCCGCCGAGTACTCGGCGATGAAGTCGTCGACGACGTCGAGCTTGAAGCGCTCCGAGAAGTCCCAGACGTAGTACGGGATGCCGATGATGTTCGCGGCGCGCTGCGCATCCATCGAGTCCTCGATCGTGCAGCAGCCGCGGCTTCCGGTGCGCAGCGTCCCGGGCATCCGGCTCAGCGCCAGATGCACTCCGATTACGTCATGCCCCGCTTCGACGGCGCGCGCCGCCGCCACCGCGGAGTCGACACCACCGCTCATCGCCGCCAGAACTTTCACCCGCCGATTCTACCCGCCGCCCGCCACGCGAGAGATTTGCGCCAAATCTCGGTTATCGCGGCCGCATAACCACGATTTGTGCCAAATCTCGGTTCTTGCGGCCGCGTTGCGACGATTTGCGCCAAATCTCGGCCCCACGGACGAGGTCGGCGGGCGCTAGCGGCCGAGGCGCGGCGCCCGCTCCGCGAGTCCCGCGCGCGACGCTTGGGCGTACGCGCCCGGCAGCGCCGCGAGCAGCGCATCCACGTCCGCGTCCGTCGAGCCGCGCCCCAGCGTGAACCGCAGGGCGCTGCGCGCCTCCGTCTCGTCGCGTCCCATCGCGAGCAGCACGTGCGACGGCTCCGGGATGCCCGCCTGGCACGCCGATCCGGTCGACACGGACACGCCCGCGAGATCGAGCAGGAACAGCAAGGAGTCGCCTTGCGCGCCGGGGAAGGTGAAGTGCGCGTTCGAGGCGACCCGCTCCCCCGACGAGGGCTCTGGCCCGCTGAGCACGGCCTCCGGCACCGCCGCTCGCACCCCCGCGATGAGGCGGTCGCGCAGCGCGGAGAGCCGCGCCGTCTCGGCCTCGCGCTCCGCCTCCGCCAGCCGGGCGGCGGTCGCGAACGACACGGCGGCGGCGACGTCCTGCGTCCCGCTGCGCACCTGCCGCTGCTGGCCGCCGCCGTGGATCAGCGGGACGACGGTGGATGCGCGGCTCAGCACGAGCGCGCCGATCCCCACCGGCCCGCCGATCTTGTGCGCCGAGACGCTGAGCGCATCCACCCCGAGCCCCGCGAAGTCGATCGGCAGGTGGCCATAGGCAGCCACCGCGTCCACATGCACCGGAACCCCCGCGGCGCGCGCGACCGCGGCGAGCGCCGACACGGGCTGAATCGTCCCGACCTCGTTGTTGACCGCCAGGAAGGTCAGCAGAGCAGCGTCGTCTCCGGCGATCCGCTCCGGCACGAGGATGCGGCCCTCACCGTCGAGGGGAAGCCACGAGATCTCGGCTCCCTCGGCGCGCTCCAGCCACTCGACGGTGTCGACCGTCGCGTGGTGCTCGCCTCCGGGCGCCACGATGCGCGGTCGGCGCGCGCCGTCGTTCCTGGCCCAGAACATGCCCTTGATCGCGAGGTTGATCGCCTCCGTGCCGCCGGAGGTGAACACCACCTCGATCGGGTCGGCGCCGAGGCTCGCTGCGACCGTCTCCCGGGCCTCCTCTAGCATCCGCCTGGCCTGCTGCCCCTGACTGTGGATGCTCGACGGGTTGCCGACGACGCCCATGGCCTCGGTGTAGGCGGCGATCGCCTCCGGGCGCATCGGCGTGGTTGCGGCGTGGTCGAGGTAGACCGGCACGGTGCCCTCCGAAGTATCCAGGCGTGTGTCACTACTCTAGATCGCATGACCTCGACCGATCCCCTGCGCAACCTGGGCGTCCGTGTCGGGCCGCACGGGGGTGAGCTGAGGGTCTTCTCGGCCAACGCGGATGCCATGGAGCTGTGCCTGTTCGACGAGCACGACCCGGATTGGCTGGTCAAGACCGTGCCGATGACCCGGGATGCGAACGACGTCTGGGTGGGCCGCTCGCGCTCACTCACGGTCGGCAGCCGGTACGCCGTCCGCGTGTCCGGCCCGCAGGCGCCCGGCAACCTATTCGATCCCGAAGCGCTCCTCATCGACCCGTACGCGCGCGGCCTCCTGCATGTCAGTTCCGACGGTTGGCGTTCCGTCGTCGTCGCCGACGGCTTCGACTGGGGGGATGCGCGCAAACCCGGCACCCCGCTCGACCACACCGTGATCTACGAGGCGCACGTGAAGGGCATCAGCCGGCTGAATCCGGCAGTTCCCGAGGAGCTGCGCGGCAGCTACGCGGGCCTCGCGCACGAGTCGACCATCGCCTACCTGAAGGATCTGGGCGTCACCGCGGTCGAGCTCCTGCCGGTTCAGGCCTTCGTCTCGGAGCAGCGCCTGCAGCAGGAGGGCCTCACCAACTACTGGGGCTACAACACGCTGAACTTCTTCACGCCACACGGCCCGTACGCATCGCGCGCGGCGCAGGCGGCCGGTCCGGAGGCCGTGCTCGCCGAGTTCAAGGGCATGGTCAAGCTGCTGCACCTCGCCGGCATCGAGGTAATCCTCGACGTCGTCTACAACCACACCGCCGAAGAGGGCATGGGTGGTCCGCGCACCAGCTTCCGCGGCATCGACAACGCGACCTACTACCGGCACGACAAGACCGGCGCGTACATCGACGTGACGGGATGCGGAAACACGGTCGATTTCGGCAACCCCGTCCCGCAGCGGCTCGTGCTCGACTCGCTCCGCTACTGGGCGAACGAGATGCAGATCGACGGCTTCCGGTTCGACTTGGCGGCGACGCTCGGGCGCGGCACCGACGCATCCTTCCATCGCGACCATCCACTGCTCGTCGCCGCGGCCGCCGATCCGGCGCTCCAGGGGGTCAAGCTGATCGCCGAGCCATGGGATGTGGGGCTCGGCGGATGGCAGACCGGAAACTTCCCGGGGCCGTCCGACGACCACGCCGGCTGGTCCGAGTGGAACGACCGCTACCGCGACCGCGTGCGCAACTTCTGGCTCGCCGACATCGCCGAAGCCCGCCGCAACGGGCAGGCGCCGGTCGGCATCGGCGGGTTCGCCACCCGGTTGGCCGGCTCCTCCAACACCTTCTCGCCCGAGCGCGGACCGCTCGCCTCGGTGAACTTCGTCACCGCGCACGACGGCTTCACCATGGCCGACCTCACCGCCTACGACGTGAAGCACAACCTCGGCAACGGCGAGAACAACCGCGACGGAACCGACAACAACCGGTCGTTCAACCACGGCGTGGAGGGGCCGACGACGGATGAGGCCATCCTGCTCATGCGCGGCAAGGCGATCAGGAACCTGCTGGGCACGCTGCTGCTCTCCGCCGGCGTCCCGATGATCACCGCGGGCGACGAGTACGGACGCAGTCAGCGCGGCAACAACAACGCGTACTGCCAGGACAGCGAGCTCACCTGGCTGAGCTGGCTGCGCACACGCGAGCAGCGGGAGCAGTACGACACCACGAAACGGCTGCTGCAGCTGCGGCGCGAGAACCCGGCGCTCCGCCCGAGCCGGTACGCCGTCGACGGGCAGACGACGCCCAACGCCAGCCACATGGACTGGTACGACGCGACGGGTCAGCGCATGGACGACGAGGACTGGAACTCCCCGGAGAACCGCACGCTGCAGTACCTCGCGGCGTCGACGCCGGACAAGGAGGAGTTCAACCGCATCCTGCTCATCGTGCACGGGGTGGAGGACGACGTGGAGGTGTCGCTCCCTGCGGCCCCCGGGGTCACCTCGTACCAGCTGCTGTGGGACTCGGCGACCGAGGTCCCGATCCCCGAGGACGCGACCGAGTTCGCCCCCGGCGACACGCGACTCGTCGGAGGCACGTCGATGCAGCTGTACCGGGCGAACGGACCGCGCGTCTGATGGCCCGGCAGAAGGCGCCGGCGGGGACTCCGGCGACTGTTGCGCTGACCGCTGCGGGCATCCCCTTCACCGCGCATCCGTACGAGCACGACCCGGCCGCGCCGTCGTTCGGCTTGGAGGCGGCCGACGCGCTGGGCGTCGAGCCGGACCGCGTCTTCAAGACGCTGCTGGCCGACACGGATCTCGGGCTCGTCGTCGGCGTCGTCCCGGTGACCGGGATGCTCGACCTCAAGGCGCTCGCCGCCGCAGTCGGCGCCAAGCGGGCGACCATGGCCGATCCGGCCGTCGCCGAGCGCCGCACCGGCTATGTGGTCGGCGGCATCAGCCCGATCGGTCAGAAGACGCGGCACACCACGGTGGTGGATGAGACGGCGCAGCTGTTCGACACCGTGTTCGTGTCCGGCGGCAAGCGCGGCTTCGACGTGGAGCTCTCCCCCGACGACCTGCTGCGCGCGACCGACGGAAGCTTCGGAGCGATCGCGAAATGACCGAGGTGACGGTGCGGCGGGCGACCGTCGACGACGCGCGCGGCATCGCGGAGGTGCACGTCACGGCGTGGCGCGAGGCGTACGCCGGACACATGCCCGCCGAGTTCCTGGCGTCCATGGACGTGGGGTCCCGAGCGGAGGGCTGGACCCGCATCCTGGAGCGCGGCGAGACCGACGCCTTCGTCGCCGAGCGCGATGGCACGATCGTCGGCTGGGCGACCGCAGGCCGAGGACGCGACGACGACGCACCGCGCGACCGCGAGCTGGAGGGCATCTACCTGCTCGCGAGCGCCTACGGCTCGGGCGCCGGCCAGCGGCTGCTCGACGCCGCGATCGGCGACGCACCGGCGTACCTCTGGGTCATGGACGGCAACGGCCGTGCCGAGGCCTTCTACCGCCGCAACGGCTTCACCCGCGACGGCGCGACCATGACGCATCCCGCCGGCGACGCCACCGTCCTCGCCGTCCGCCTGACCCGCTGACCCCGCCATCAGCTCCTGAGTTTTTCGCCCCGACACGCCGTTCGGTGGCCGAAAAACTCAGGAGCTGTTGGCTGGGGTCAGGAGGCGGAGGGTCAGGAGGCGGTGGTCACGAGGCCGAGCTCGGCGGGGGTGAGCAGCAGGTCGTTCACCGGCACCACGCGGACCGTGTAGCCGAACGAACCCGCCCAGCCCAGCCGCACCGTGCCGACGAATTCGTGCGCGACCGACGCGTCGTGCGTGCCCGGCACGCCGTTGTCGACCGTCAGCGCCTGCCGGTGCACGTCGGTGAGCTCGTCGCCCTCCTGGCTGCGGCCGTAGACCACCTGCACCTCGACGTCGTCCGGCGACAGCCCGTTCAGCTGGACCAGGGCCCGCACGTGCAGCTCGTCGCCGACCTGCGGCACCGCATCCACACCGCCCGCGTCCACGTGCGTCACCGCGACCCCGGGCCACGCGCTCTCGACCCGCTGCTTCCAGGTGGCGAGCGACCGCGCCTCGGCGTAGTCGTTCTCGCTCAGCCGGTTCTCGTAGTCCGAGGCCGGGAGGTAGAGCCGCTCGACGTACTCGCGCACCATGCGCTCGGCCGAGAGCGGCGACGACAGCGTGGCGAGCGTGTGGCGGATGCGCGAGACCCACGCGGTCGGGACGCCGTCGCCGTCGCGCTCGTAGAAGCGCGGCGCGATCTGGTGCTCGATCAGGTCGTACATCGCCTCGGCCTCGAGCGCGTCGCGCTCGGCGCCGTCCCCGGCCGCGTCCGCGGACGGAATGGCCCAGCCGTTCTCGCCGTCGTAGAACTCGTTCCACCAGCCGTCGAGGATCGACAGGTTGAGGGCGCCGTTGAGGGCCGCCTTCATGCCCGAGGTCCCGCACGCCTCCAGGGGTCGGAGCGGGTTGTTCAGCCAGACGTCGGTTCCGGGATAGAGCAGCTGCGCCATCCCGATGTCGTAGTCGGGCAGGAACACCATGCGCTGGCGGATGTCCGCCTCCGACGCGAACTGCACGAGCTTCTGGATGAGGCGCTTGCCTTCGTCGTCGGCGGGATGCGACTTGCCGGCGATGACGAACTGCACGGGCCGCTCGGGGTCGGTGAGGATGCGGCGCAGCCGGTCCGGGTCGTGCAGCATCAGGGTGAGCCGCTTGTAAGTCGGCACACGCCGCGCGAAGCCGATGGTGAGGACGTTCGGATCGAGCAGGTCGCTCATCCACGCCGGCGCGATGCCGCCCGGGTTCTGGTCCTCCCACGCCGCCATCAGGCGGCGCCGCGCGTCCTGCACCAGCTGCTCGCGCATCCGGTTGCGGACGCCCCACAGATCGGCGTCGCCGACGGCCGACGCGTTGCCCCAGTCGGCGTGCGTCGTGTCCTCGGTGCCGAGGCGCTCGAGTGCGAGAGCGCGGAGCATCGGGTCGGTCCAGGTGGGCGCGTGGACGCCGTTGGTGACCGAGTCGATCGGCACCTCCTGCGGGTCGAATCCCGGGTAGAGGCCGTTGAACATGTGTCGGGAGACGTCGCCGTGGAGCTTCGAGACGCCGTTCGCGTGCTGGCCGAGGCGCAGGCCCATGACCGCCATGTTGAACACGTCGGGTGAGCCGCCCGGGTAGTCCTCCGCGCCGAGCGGCAGCACCTGGTCGGCGCTGACTCCCGGCAGGAGGGAGGTGGAGAAGTACCGCTGGATCAGCGTCTTGTCGAACCGGTCGATGCCGGCCGGGACGGGCGTGTGCGTCGTGAACACGGTCCCCGCGCGCACGACCTGCAGCGCCTGGTCGAAGGTGAGCCCCTCGCCGATCAGGTCGGAGATGCGCTCCAGGCCCAGGAAGCCGGCGTGCCCCTCGTTGGTGTGGAACACCTCCGCCTCGGGTGCGCCGGTCAGCTCGGTCCACGCCTTCACGGCGCGGACGCCGCCGATTCCGAGCAGCAGCTCCTGGAGGAGCCGGTGCTCGCCGCCGCCGCCGTACAGGCGGTCGGTGACCGAGCGGAGGCGCTCCTCGTTGTCGGGGATGTCGGTGTCGAGCAGCAGCAGTTTCACGCGGCCCACTGCCGCCTGCCAGACGCGGGCGTGCAGCACGCCGTCCGGCAGGGCGAGGGAGATCTGGACGGGCGTGCCGTCGGGGTTGCGGAGGACGCTGAGCGGCAGTCCGTCCGGGTCGAGCACGGGGTAGCTCTCCAGCTGCCAGCCGTCGGGCGTGATCGCCTGCGAGAAGTAGCCGGAGCGGTAGAACAGCCCGGCGGCGACGAGCGGCACGCCGAGGTCGCTTGCGGCCTTGAGGTGGTCGCCGGCGAGGATGCCGAGACCGCCGGAGTACTGCGGCAGGGTCGCGGCGATGCCGAACTCGGGCGAGAAGTAGGCGATGGTCTGCGGCGCGGCATCGCCGAGCGACTGGTACCAGCGCGGGTCGTGGATGTACGCGCGCAGGTCGTCGCGGATGTGGTTCGCCCAGTCGACGTAGCCCTGATCGGCGGCGAGCTCGGCGAGCCGCGACGGCTCGACGGCGCCGAGGAGGGCGATGGGATCATGCCTCACCTGCTGCCACAGCTCGGGCGAGATGCGGGCGAACAGCTCCTTGGTGGGCTCGTGCCAGGACCAGCGGAGGTTGCCTGCGATCTCCTCCAGTGCTGAGAGGTTCTCGGGGAGGACGGCGCGGACGGTGAATCTTCGGATGGCCTTCACTCGGTCCACTGTAAACGAGCCGCATGACGGGCGGGTTAATGAGTGTACGGTCGGGTGCGTGGTGAAGAACGCAGCGACCAGGTCATCAGCCGCCGCGACAGAGGCGGCCCCCAGCGCCCCGGAACCGGGCCCGTACGAGCCCCTGCTCGGCCGTATCCCCATCCTCGAGCTCTCCCCCCAGGTGGATGAGGGCCTCTGGGCGGCGACCGCGTTCAGCGGGGAGGTCATCCCGTTCCGCGCGACCGCGTTCCGCGAGGGGCACGACAAGATCGGCGTCGACCTCATCCTGCTCGACCCCGCGGGGCAGCAGACCGAGCACCACATGCACCCGCTGACCGCCGGCACCGACCGGTGGGAGGTGGAGGTGCAGCTCGACCAGACCGGTCTCTGGCGCTACCGCGTTCAGGCGTACGCCGACGAGTATGCCACCTGGCACCACAACGCCGAGGTGAAGGTCCCGGCCGGGATCGACGTCGAGCTGATGCTGACGATGGGCCACGACCTGCTGGTCACCGCCTCCAAGGACAAGCGCCGCAGCACCGCCGAGCGGAGGCACCTCTCCGAGGCGGCCAAGGTCGTCGCGGACACCAAGCGGCCAGTGGATGAGCGCTTCGCCGCCGCCGTCGACGAGCGCATCCAGCAGGTGCTCACCGAGCGCCCGGTCGTCGGCCTTCCCACCCTCTCGGCCACACGCGCCATCCAGGTGGAGCGCACGCGCGCCGGGGTCGGCAGCTGGTACGAGTTCTTCCCGCGCTCCGAGGGCGCGAAGCAGCTGCCCGACGGCTCCTGGAAGTCGGGCACGTTCCGCACCGCGGCGAAGCGCCTCCCCGAGGTCGCGGCGATGGGCTTCGACGTCGTCTACCTGCCGCCGATCCATCCCATCGGCCGCACGTTCCGCAAGGGCCCGAACAACACGCTCGACGCCGGCGAGAACGACCCCGGCTCGCCCTGGGCGATCGGCAGCGCGGAGGGCGGCCACGACGCCATCCACCCGGATCTCGGCACCGAGAAGGACTTCGTCTTCTTCCTCGGCAAGGCGAAGCAGGCCGGCCTCGAGGTCGCCCTCGACCTCGCCCTGCAGGCGTCGCCCGACCACCCCTGGGTGACCGAGCACCCCGAGTGGTTCACGACCCTCCCCGACGGGACCATCGCATACGCCGAGAACCCGCCGAAGAAGTACCAGGACATCTACCCGATCAACTTCGACAACGACTACGAGGGGCTGCGGCAGGAGGTGCTGCGCATCGTGCGGCACTGGATGTCGCTGGGCGTCCGCATCTTCCGCGTCGACAACCCGCACACCAAGCCGCTGCACTTCTGGGAGTGGCTCATCCACACGGTCAACGCGACCGACCCGGATGTGGTGTTCCTCGCCGAGGCGTTCACCCGTCCGGCGCTGCTCCGCACCCTGGCGAAGGCCGGGTTCCAGCAGTCGTACACGTACTTCACGTGGCGCAACACGAAGGAGGAGCTGGAGGAGTTCCTCCACTCGCTCGCGCACGAGACGGCCGACTACCTGCGGCCCAACCTGTTCGTGAACACGCCCGACATCCTCACCGAGTACCTGCAGTTCGGCGGCCCCGCCGCCTTCAAGGTGCGCGCCGCCATCGCCGCGACCGCCGCTCCCACGTGGGGCGTCTACTCCGGCTACGAGCTGTACGAGAACGTCGCGCGTCCCGGCGCCGAGGAGTACATCGACAACGAGAAGTACGAGTACCGCCCGCGCGACTACGCCAAGGCGCAGGCGCAGGGCCGCTCGCTCGCGGGCTACCTGACCATGCTGAACCGGGCGCGCAGCGAGCACCCGGCGCTCCGGCAGCTGCGCAACCTGCACCTCCACTACAGCGAGGACGACAGCATCCTCGTCTACTCGAAGTATCTCGACGGGAAGTTCACCCGGACGGGAAAGCCGGATGCGGTGATCGTCGTCGCCAACGTCGACCCGCACTCGGTGCGCGAGACGATCGTGCACCTGGATGTGACCGCGCTGGGCCTGCCGCTCGGCTCCCAGTTCGAGGTGAAGGACCGCGTGACCGGCCAACGCTGGACCTGGGGCGCCGACGACTACGTGCGCCTGGACGCGTTCACCGAGCCCGTGCACATCCTGGCCGTCCGGCCGCTCTGACCGCCGACCGACAACCTGAGGAGTAGAACCATGTCCCCGATCCCCGAAGGTGCCGCCGCCGTCGACCTGCCCACTCTCGACGACACCCTGCTCGCGACCGTCGCCGCGGGCAGCCACCACGACCCGCACACCATCCTCGGTCAGCACCAGGTCGCCGCGCCGGGCGTCGCCGACCCGATCACGGTCATCCGGGCACTCCGCCCGCTCGCCACCGAGGTCTTCGCGGTGCTGCCGAACGGCGCTCACATCGAGCTGGCGCACATCGGCCACGGCATCTGGCAGGGCGTCGACATCGTCGGCCCCGGTGCGTACCTGATCGAGGCGCGTTACGAGGACGGGAGCACCTGGACCGCGGACGACCCGTACCGCTTCCTGCCGACCATCGGCCAGCTCGACCTGCACCTGATCGGCGAAGGCAGGCACGAGACGCTGTGGACGGCGCTCGGCGCGCACGTGCGCGACCTCGGCGGCGTCGTCGGGACGGCGTTCACCGTCTGGGCGCCGCACGCCCGCGCCGTCCGCGTGGTCGGCGACTTCAACGGCTGGGACGGCACCCTCCACTCCATGCGCAACATGGGCGCCTCGGGCGTGTGGGAGCTGTTCGTCCCCGGCCTCGGCGAGGGCGAGATCTACAAGTTCGACCTGCTGGCGCAGGACGGCCGCTGGGTCCGCAAGGTCGACCCGATGGCCCAGTTCGCCGAGACGCCTCCCGCGACCGCCTCCCGCATCACCGTCAGCCGCCACGAGTGGGCGGACGACGAGTGGATGCGCGGCCGCGCCGAGACGGACCCGCACGCGGGCCCGATGAGCGTCTACGAGCTGCACTTCGCGTCGTGGCGCCCCGGGCTCGGCTACCGGGAGGCGGCCGACCAGCTGATCGACTACGTCGGTGCCCTCGGGTACACCCATGTCGAGTTCCTGCCGCTCGCCGAGCATCCCTTCGGCGGGTCGTGGGGCTACCAGGTCACCGGCTACTACGCGCCGACGAGCCGGTTCGGCTCCCCCGACGACCTCAAGTACCTCATCGACCGGCTGCACCAGGCGGGCATCGGCGTCATCCTCGACTGGGTGCCCGGGCACTTCCCCAAGGACGACTGGGCGCTCGCCCGCTTCGACGGCCAGCCGCTCTACGAGCACGCCGACCCGCGCCGCGGCGAGCACAAGGACTGGGGCACCTACATCTTCGACTACGGCAACTCGCAGGTGCGCAACTTCCTGGTCGCGAATGCCCTGTACTGGCTGGAGGAGTTCCACATCGACGGCCTCCGGGTCGATGCCGTCGCCTCCATGCTGTACCTCGACTACTCGCGTGCCGAGGGCGAGTGGGTGCCGAACATCCACGGCGGCCGCGAGAACCTGGAGGCGATCGGCTTCCTGCAGGAGGTCACCGCGACCGCGTACAAGCGCAACCCCGGAACGGTCATGATCGCCGAGGAGTCGACGAGCTACCCCGGCGTGACCGCGCCGACGTCGTCCGGCGGACTCGGCTTCGGGCTGAAGTGGAACATGGGCTGGATGCACGACTCGCTGCAGTACATCCACGAGGACCCGATGTACCGCAGCTACCACCACAGCGAGATCACGTTCTCGTTCGTCTACGCCTGGAGCGAGAACTTCCTGCTGCCGATCAGCCATGATGAGGTCGTGCACGGCAAGGGCTCCCTGCTCACGAAGATGCCCGGCGACCACTGGCAGCAGCTGGCGAACGTGCGCGCGTTCCTGGCGTACATGTGGGCGCATCCCGGCAAGCAGCTGCTGTTCATGGGCCAGGAGTTCGGCCAGCCGTCGGAGTGGAGCGAGGAGCGCGGGCTCGACTGGTGGATCCTCGACCAGCCGGCGCATCAGGGCCTCTGGAACCTCGTCGCCCAGCTGAACACGCTCTACCGCGAGAACCCGCAGCTGTGGGCGCTCGACAACGAGCCGGCCGGTTTCGAGTGGATCGACGGGTCGGACGCTCAGGGGAACGTCATCGCGTTCCTCCGGAAGGACCGCGACGGCGACCCGATCGTGATGCTCTTCAACTTCTCCGGGGCGCCGCACAGCGGCTACCGTGTCGGGCTGCCGTTCGCGGGCGAGTGGGAGGAGCTGCTCAACACGGATGCGGAGGCCTACGGCGGTTCCGGGGTCGGCAACCTCGGTTCGGTGACGGCACTCGACGAGCCGTGGATGGGCCGGCAGGCGTCGGCGGTGCTCACGCTTCCGCCGCTCGGCGCCCTCTGGCTGAAGCCCCGGCGCTAGCCGGGCCTGCGGTCGGCCGCCGTCAGGTGCCGGTCTCGAGCCAGGTGCCGTAGCCGACGCCGTCGACGGCGTGCTCCGGCACCAGGTTGCGTCCGGCGCGCCACGTCGTCCCGAGCGGCCCGCCCAGCCGGACGGGCAGGATGTAGCGGCGGCTCCCGCTGGCCCGCTTGCGCTGCTCGGCGAGGTCGCGGGCCGACTCCACCCGGGGTCCGCCGATGTTGATCACGCTGTCGGGCTCCCCCGCGCCCTCGGCGACGTCGACGAGCACGCGGGCGACGTCGGTCACCGCGATGGGCTGGAACCGCACGCCGGAGGGCGACAGGATGGCGCCCAGCGGCCTCCCCCGGTCGAAGATCGCGGTGACGAAGTCGTGGAACTGCGTCGCGCGCACCACCCGGGTGTCGAGCGGCGACTCGAGGTAGGCGCGCTCCTGTGCGGCCTTCGCGCGGTAGTAGCCATACGCCGAGCGGTCGGCGCCGACGACCGAGAGCAGCACGGCACGCTGCACGCCGAAGCGGGCGGCCGTGTGCAGGAGGTTCTGCGCTCCGGTGGCGAAGACGTGGGCTGCCTGCTTGCCGACCGCGTTGCTGGCGTCGATCAGGACGTCGACGCCGTCGACCGCCTCCTCGAGCCCGTCGCCGGTCACGATGTCCGCCGTGACGTAGGTGGCGCCGAGGACGAACTGCTCGGAGTCGTCGTCCGGCACGCGGCGGGCGGCGACGACCACCTCGTGGCCGCGTTCGACGGCTTCGGCGGTCACGGCGCGGCCGGCCAGGCCGGTGCCTCCGATGACGAGCACACGGGACATGCGGGTCACTCCCTCAGCTTCGACTGCCGGAGATCGCCGGCACGACGATGGGCCGCCGTCCGCTGCCCGGTGGGGACGGGCTCAGTACAGCAGCGAGGCCAGCCTAGCCCTCGCCTTGCCGACACGAGGGTCGTCGACGCCGACGATCTCGAAATACTCGAGGATGCGCGTGCGAACGGTCTCCTTGCCGCTCGCGTCGAGCTTCGGGAAGAGCGTGAGCAGGCGGTCGAAGGCGTCGTCGATGTGGCCGCCCGAGATGTCGAGGTCGGCCACGCCGAGCTGCGCATCCACGTCGTCGGGCGCCTGGGCTCCGGCCGAACGGAGTTCGTCCGCCGTGTGCCCGCTCAGGCGCGCCAGGAGGCTCACCTGCGCGAGGCCGGCCACCGCAAGGGTGTCGCGCGGGTCCTGCGCGATCGCGGTCTTGTATGCGCGGATCGCGCCCTCGTAGTCGCCCCGCTCGATCGCGTCGTACGCCTCGGCGTGCAGCGGAGGGAGCGGCGGCTCCGGTGCAGGCTCCGCCGCCGCAGCGTCGGCGTCGGGGGCCGCTCCGCCCTCGACGGTCACGGTGTCGGTCACGCCGTTCTGCGCGGCGAGCTGCAAAAGCTGCTCGAACACGTCCGCGATCTGCGACTCCGGCAGGGCGCCGACGAAGAGCTGGACGGGTCGCCCGGCCACGAGCGCGGCGACCGCGGGCACGGACTGGGCCTGGAACGCCTGCGCCAGCTGCGGGTTGGCATCCACATCCACCTTCACCAGCACCAGACGCCCGCCGAAGCCGGCGATCACGCGGTCGAGGACGGCGGTGAACTGCTTCCACTGGTCGGACCGCTCGGTGCCGAGGTCGACGACGACCGGCACCCGCATCGACAGGTCGATGAAGTCGTTGAAGTTCGCGTCCGTGCCCTCGAAGAAGAGGCTCGGAAGGGTGATCGCACCCGCGGGCGGCTGCCCGGCCGGGGCCTCGCCTGCCGGGGGCCGGTTGACCAGGGAGCTCAGATCGACAGCTCCGCGCAGGTTGGTGGGCGGCGGCGGGACATTGCTCATTGTTCCTCCAGATGCGTGCGCGCGTCGCGTAACAGCACGAGAATCAAGGATACTCGCGTCCCCGCCGCCCCCGCGCGCCGAGCACCCTCCACTCCCCCGTCGAGTACGCAAAAACTGCACGCTCATCCGGCAGAGAGCGTGCAGTTTTCGTGTACTCGACGGTGGATGGGTCAGAGCTGCTTGGCGGAGACCATGCCCTGGGCGAAGCCGAGCAGGGTGATCTTCGAGTCGGAGCCGGCCGGCGGGACGTAGAACGCCAGCTGGTAGCCGAAGGTCGACTCGATGCCCGTCTTCGACGACGCGACGCCCGTGAAGGCTGCCGACGTGACTCCGGCGTTGACCTCGGCGCCCGCTTCGACGACCCTGAGCACCTGCGACTCCTGCAGGTCCGTCCACACGATGGCGCCGGAGTCGTTGGTGGCCATGGCCACGTCCGTCCCGCTTCCGGGCTGACTGGTGAACTCGAGCGACGCCGTGGCGGGGACTATGGACTTCTGCTTCGCCTTCCACTCCGCTCCGACCTGGGTGCGCAGGGTGTCGCCCTCGGCGCTGAACAGGTTGGCGTACTGGCTCTTGTCGCCGTTCATCAGGATGTCGCCGTACGCGGCGGCCACCTTCTGGGGCGGCAGGGCGAGCAGCTTGGAGTCGGGCGGCACGACCGCGGAGCCGATGCTCGCCGGGGCGAGGTTCGGAACCTTCGCCTTGGGCTCGAGCGACACGGCGTACTCGACCTGATAGTTGTCGCGCGGGGTCTCCTGCACCATGGTGATCGCGATCGGCGCCTGAGCAGTGCCCTTGGCGTCCTTCGGCGTCTCGATCACGGCCGCGACGGTGCGCGGCCAGGCGTCGGTGGCCTGCGGGAGCGACAGGACGATCGGGCTGGCCGGGATGGCGGGCAGCGCCGGCTCGTCGGCCTTCTTCGCGCGGATGGCGTAGTTGGCCTCGCGGAGCTGCAGGGCGGGTCCGGTGAATCGCTCCTTGGCGAGGTCGGGGCTGGCCTTCGCGTCGGCCTGCGCGGCGGACTCGGAGACGCGCTTCACGATCCGCTCCAGCTGGGGCACCGTGACGGCGGGAGGCAGCTGGTCCTTGGCGTCCGGCGCCTCGGTGGCGAGCGGCGTCGCGGTCTTGGTCGGCGTCGTCGCGGCGTCCGTACCCGTGGTGCAGCCGGTCAGCGCGAGGACTCCGGCGAGGGCTGCGGGGATGATGACGCGTGCGCGGCGGGTCGAGCGGCGGCCGCGCCGTGTGGTCTCGATCATGGCGGTGGGCTTGTACTTGGGGGCCTTGGGCAGCTTGGGCATCTTCGGTCCGCTCTTCCGGCGAGGGCCGCGCGAGCGGCGATGCGTGTAGAGGCCCCAGAGATAGAGGGCGATGCCGATGATCAGCAGGACGATGCCGCCGATGATCAGCGGGAAGGCCCACGGCGTGCTCGAGTCGACCGGCCAGGTGACGGTGACACGCGACGGCGCGGCCTTCGTGCCGTCGGAGGCGACGATGACGCTGACGTCGTCCGGGATGTTCATGCGGGTGACCTGGGCGGCCTGGCCGTCGAACTCCTCGAGCCACAGGTCGGAGCCGGCCGGGTCGGGTCCGGCGGTCGTTGCGGCGGCACCGCTCGTCGACCCGGATGCGGCCCCGGCGGACGCGGACGGAGACGGTGTGGCCGCGGGAGCCGGCGTCGCGGTCGAGCCGGATGCCGCGCCTCCGTCGTCCTTCGCGCCGCCGTCCTTCGTGCCGTCGTCCTTCGTGTCGGCCGCCTTCGGCGTAACGTTCTTCGTGGTCAGCTTGCCGGTGGAGGTGCGGTAGCCCACCTCCACGTACTTCTGATCGTCGAGCCAGGCCTTCACGTCCGCTGTACGGCCGTAAGCCACGACCTGCTTCGCGCCGTCGGGGGCGCCCGTCACGGTCAGCGTCTGCTGGCCAGGATGAGCGTTCAGCACCGAGCCGTCGACGACCACGTACCGCGGGTCGCCGGACACGGAGGTGCCGGCCTCGATGTGGGTCGGCGGAGCGAAGACGGTGCGCTGCGCGATGCCGGCCACGATCATGACCGCGGCGACGACGAACGCGACGATGGCGAGTACGAAACGCAAACAGGACTCCTCGTGTGCCGAAGTTCGGGGGCGGGCACAGTCACACGACGATACCGGACGTGCCTGAAAGGCAGCTAACCCTTGTCTGGACGCTCACGCAGCCCCCCGTGCGGGCGTAGACCCGCGAATTGTAGGATCGTCCCGGCGCGCGCGCAGCGGGTCGACCCGAATCCCCTCAGGAGTAACAACAGTGGCCACCGACGAATCCAACTTCACGCAGGTCTTCCGCGGCTACGACAAGGACGAGGTCGACAAGGCTCTGCAGGAGCTCCGGCGCGAGCTCATCAAGTCGAACACGCAGTCCGCGGAGTCGGCGAAGGAGATCAAGCGGCTGCAGGCGCGCATCGAAGACCTCAACGCGGAGATCGAGGAGGTCGGCAGCCCCACCTACTCGGGCCTCGGCACCAAGCTCGAGAACACGCTGCGCGTCGCTGAGGAGCAGTCCACCCGTCTCATCGCCCAGGCCGACATCGACGCCGAGAAGCTGCGCGCCGGCGTCGCCGCCGAGATCGAGAAGGTCAAGAAGGCTGCCGCGGCGCAGGCCGAGCGCATCCTGGCCGACGCCCAGGCCCGCGCCACCACCCTGCTGGAGGACGCGCAGATCGAGTCGGGCGAGCTGCTCGCCAAGACCCGCTCCGACAAGGAGACCCTGCTCAACGACGCCATGCGCGAGGCAGCGGCCATCCGCGGCGCCGTCGCGACGGAGGCCGCCGAGCTGCGCGCCACCAGCAAGCGCGAGGCGGCAGCCGTCCGTGCCGAGGCCGACCGCGAGGCGGCGGAGCTCAAGGCGGTCGCGTCCCGCGAGGCCGAGGCTGCGCGCGCGGAGGCGGCCGAACTCGACCGCACCATCGCCGCCCGGAAGGCGGAGCTCGAGAACGCCCTCGCCGACGACCGCGCCGCGTTCGAGCGCGAGGCCGCGCAGATCCGTCTCGACCTCGACAAGCGCGTGGCCGAGACCGCCGACCGGCTCGCGGCCGAGGAGGCCGAGACCCGCAACGCATTGGCCGCCGAGGCCGCCCAGGCACGCGCCGACCTGGCCGCCGAGGTCGAGGAGCAGCGCTCCTCCCTCGCCGCGGAGGCCGCGCAGACCCGCGCCGACCTCGAGAACGAGGACAAGACGACGCGCCTCGCTCTGGCCACGGAGGTCGAGCAGACGAAGAAGGCGCTCGCAGCGGAGGTGGCTCAGACTCAGGCCGCCCTCGCGGCCGAGGCCGAGCAGACGCGTTCGGCCCTCGACGCCGAGGTGACCGCTGCGCGGAGCGCACTGAAGGAGGAGGTCGACCGCACGAAGGCGGAGCTCGCCGACGAGGTCACCCGCACGCGTTCCGCCCTGACCGAAGAGGTCACGCGGACGAAGTCGGAGCTCGAGACCGAGGTC